>JBAWHK010000095.1:0-45024 GCA_049593795.1 Solirubrobacterales bacterium | reverse complement strand
TGGTGATGTTCCATGGATTGATGGACAGCGCCGAAAGCTGGGATCCTTTCGCCCGGTCGGTATCCCGTCCGACCCTCGCGTTCGATCTGCCCGGCTTCGGAAGGAGCAGCGTGGCTGGCGACGACCTCGACCAGTGGCAGGATCTCTTCAGCGACGTCTTTGATGTGCTTCAGGTCGACCGGTTCTTCCTGCTCGGCCATTCGCTCGGAGCAGCGCTTGCTTCTTCACTCGCTGCGGTCCATGAGGAAGCCACTCGCGGCCTGATGCTGATTGCCCCGGCAGGCTATGGGCGCATCCCGCTTGCCCAGCTGCTCGCCCGCCGGGACATGGAGTTTCTGCTCGGCCTCACCGCACCGGAAGCCATGCGATCAAGAATCCTGGTGGGGCTGGTTTACCGCAACCTGTTTTCGAACAATCATGGCCTCTCGGATGGCCTGATGAGACGGCTGGTTGCATCACGCCGCCGGATGGTCCCTGGCATCCGTAACGCGATGCATATCCTGCGCGAACTATCGCGTGACCCTTTCACCGCCAACGCGTATGGTGGTCCGGTTTCTGCCCTCTGGGGAGAGCGTGACCGCCTGGTCCCGCCGGCCCGTTCCCAGGAGCGACTGCTTGAAGTGTTCCCTCAAGCCAACGAATTGACCCTCAAGGACATCGGACATCATCCGCAGGAGGAATGCCCGGAAGAAGCACTCAAGTGGATCAGCGAATGGAGCGAGTCAAACGTCATCGGGCCGCTGAACCTCGCTGACAACGATCCGGCAGCTGTCTGAAGCCTGGAACCAGCGGTCGGAATCACCTAATTCGGGTTAAGCGCCTCCCTGCAGGGAGGGTAAAATCGTTCGGGCAAATCTGCGACGACCAGATGACACAGCAGTACGAAAGGCGAATTCAGTGGAAAACGGGGGAGATTCAGTGAATTCCGAGGGCCGCATCAACACCCGGGCGGTGGTCGTTGGGCTGGCCGTAATCGTTGTTTTGCTGGGCTTGCTGGTCCTTTGCCTCGGCAGCACCATCCAGACGCTGAAGCCAGTCAACATGCCGTTCGGGCAGGTTGGGTCCTCATCAGTCGTAAGCGGGGTCCAGGACGAATTCTCGTTGGACACAACTTCCTACTCAAACGAAGCGGATGCCCGCTCCGCGGTTCAGCAAGGTGATGTTTACGCCGCATACGTAACCGGATCAGCCGGTGACAAACTGATCCTCGCCGAAGCGAAAAGTTTCTTCGGAGGAGTTGAAATCACAGCCGCATTCGAATCCGCGGCCGAAAAGGAAAAGCAGAAGCTCTCGGTCGAAAACGCGGTTCCGCTCCCGAAACGGGACCGGGTCGGGGCCGTCTCCGCGCTGCTGCTGCTGCCGACGCTAATCGGCGGTTACTTCATCGCAATGATGCTGGCCAAATCAACGGGAACTGCCAGCCGCAGGGCCCGTCTTGCCGTATTGCTCGCGTTCTCGGTGGCCAGCGCCCTGGTCATTGATTTGATCGCCGGGCCATTGATCGGCGCCTATTCGAGCGACCATTTCTGGTCGCTGCTTCCGTTCTTCGCACTGGTGACTTTCGCGGTCTCAGCTTCAGCCAGCGCCATCATGGGACTCGCCGGACGTTTCGGAACCCTTCTCGTAGCGCTGCTTTTCATCGTCCTCGGTGGCGCGTCGGCTGGCGGTGCGGGAGTTTCGCTGTTGCCCGAGTTCTGGCAGAGCATCGGTCCGTTCCTGCCGCCGCAGAACGCCGTCGAAATCTTCAGGAACGTGATCTATTTCGATGGTCACAACAACCTGGCTTCAATCATCGTGCTCGGCCTCTACGCGGTTGGCGGAGTTGCCCTGCTTTTCATTCTGGAGCAGCGCCAGGCACGGACAGATGACTCGACAGAGGTTGCTGAAGCGACCGCAGGTGACGCATCCGCTCCCGGTCCCAATCGCCTGATTACGGTCGGCATCCCGATCGCGATCGCCTCTTTGCTCACTTGCCTTTTCGCCGTGAACTACATGAGTTCAGGGCACAGTCCTGAAGCGACAGACATGCCGTTCGGGACCGTCGGCTCGTCGAAACTGGTCAGTGCGGTCGGTGAGCAGTACTCGCTGTCTGTAACCGAGTATTCGGACGAAGCGGCAGCCAAAGAAGCGATCGACAAGACCGATATCTGGGGGGCCCTGGTATCGAGCGGTACCTCCAGCAAGCTGATAGTGGTGCCGTCGATCAGCGACATCGCTCCCCTTGACATGGCGTCCGAGTTCGAAGAAGCCGCGAAAGAACTCGACACACCGGTAAAGGTCGAGGCATACACGCCGACCCCGCTTGCCGAAAACGACCCGGGTGCGCTTTTCATCGGCCTGCTCTTACTTCCGATGCTGATCGGCGGCTACATGGGGGCCTCCGTTCTGGCAAACGCCACCAGCGCTTCCGGCCGGGGACACGGGATGATCCTCCTGGGGTTTGCCGTCGTTGGTGCATTGGTGATGGACGTGATCGCCACTGTGGTGCTCAAGGGACTGCCAGGGGACGCCTTCCTCATCGCCTGGCCGATCATGACTCTGGTGATCCTGGTCGTCGCGATGGTGACGGCCGTGCTGAGAAGGTTGCTGGGCCCACTAGGGATCGTTGCGACCCTGATCGTGTTCATCCAGTTCGGAAACCCTTCCTCCGGCGGATCGAACGGGGTTCCGTACCTGCCCGATTTCTGGGCGAGCGTCGGGCCATTCCTGCCGCCGCGCAATGCCTTCATCCTGCTCCAGCACAGCGTCTATTTCGGAGGCAACGGAACTTTCCAGGCGCTCGCGGTCCTGCTGGCTTATCTGATCGTTTTCGTGGTCATCTTCAGCCTGCTCAACTGGTTCCGTTCGCCGACCCGGGATGCGATGAGCCCGGAAACGGAACAGGCAACCGGGGCGGCTGCCGCCGGAGCGGTGAGCTCCGGCGTGGCTTGAGCCGTAGCACTGCGCGCTTGGACACCCGCCGGACCAGAAGCCAGGATCAAGGCAGGGCAGGTTCCCGGCGGATGGGCTGTAACGTAGATCGAACGCATGGAAAAACTCTCACTCGGAATCTTTGCCGGTTCCCGCAAGCAGGACGAACGACGACTCCCGCTTCATCCGCGTCACATCCACCGGATCAATAAGTCCCTTCGAGAGCGCATCTTCCTCGAGTACGGCTATGGCAGCCACTTCGGATTCAGCGACGCTGATCTCGCACCTTTCGTTGGCGGTCATCGCACACATGACGAGATAGTTGCCGAATGCGACGTTCTGCTCCAACCGAAGCCGCTGGCGGCTGACGTCGCCGAAATGCGGGAAGGTCAGGTGCTTTGGGGCTGGCCGCATTGCGTGCAGGACACGGCGTTGACCCAGGCGGCAATCGATCGACAGGCCACCGTCATCGCCTGGGAAGCAATGAACCATTGGAACTCCGACGGCACCTTCAACCTGCACGTCTTCCACAAAAACAACGAACTCGCCGGCTACAGCTCGGTCCTTCACGCGCTGCAGCTGGCCGGGGTTACCGGCCAGTACGGGCGACCGTTGCGGGCCTGTGTGGTCGGTTTCGGGGCGACCGGACGTGGTGCGGTGACTGCGCTTGCGGCACTCGGCCTGCATGAAGTCTCGGTGCTGACCCAGCGCGACGTCGCCGCGGTTGCCTCCCCGATCCATTCGGTACAGATGATCACCTTCGAACAGGACCCCGATCGACCGGGCGACACGCTCGAACTCGATGGCCGTAGCGAATCGGTCGAGGAGTTCCTCGCCGCCCACGACGTGATCGTCAACTGTGTCTTCCAGGACACCGATGCCCCCCTGACCCTCGTTACCAACGAGGAGCTCTCCCTGTTCTCCGCCGGCACCCTCTTCATCGATGTTTCGTGCGATGAAGGCATGGGGTTCGAGTGGGCGCGCCCCACATCGTTCGCGGAACCAACCTTCAAGGTTGGTGACGGCCTCACCAACTATGCGGTCGATCACAGTCCGAGCTTCCTCTGGGATTCAGCGACCTGGGAGATCAGCCTTGCCCTGATGCCTCATCTGCGCACCGTGATGGGGGGATCCGCGGGCTGGCTCAGCGATGAAGTGATCGCTCGCGCGATCGAGATCCGCGACGGCAGGATCCAGAACCCGAAGATCCTCACCTTCCAGGGACGATCATCTGAATTTCCGCACGTTCAGGACTGAACGTGCGGGTCAGATCTGTGCTCCAGGCTTCGATGCCGACGTGGACACGACGTCTTCGCCGGCATGGCTACAGCTTGACGTCGTTGATTCCTTCTTCCTCGAGGTTCGCCCGGGCACGGCTGTCTTCACGAATACCGGTCACGACGAGCCAGCAGGCGAGCGTGACGATCGACGTCATGAAACAACCGACAAGAAATATTCCGATCATGACCGTGGTCCATTCCGGGGTGGCAGGATCAGCACCCCGAGGGCGAGAATCGAAGGCACCCAGAGACCGACAAAGATGCCGCTTGACTTTTCGTCAAGGAAAAAAAGGCCGACCGAAAACAGAAACGAAAGGAAAGCGGCGAGCAGAATGAGCAGCCTGGCGCGTTCATTCGGATTTTTTGACATGAGTTGAATGTACAGGCAGCCAACAGACCTGGTGATAAATACATGTCTGGAGCAAGATTGGTTCGTCGGTTACGGTAGTAGGTAACGAATCGAGCACCGACCGAACAGGGTGGAGGCAGTAGCCGTGGCCAGCAACGCGATTTCATCGTTGAACCGGGGTAACGCCCGGCGCTTTGTCGGCCTGGCTGCTCTCGCGCTGACCCTCCTGTTTGCCGCCGAGGCAAGGGCGGCAACGATCGTGGTCGACAGTTCCGACGATCCGGACCCGTCTGTCGTTGACGGCAACTGCACGCTTCGCGAAGCGATCGATTCGGTTGATGACTTGGGCGCGGACGCCTGCGCCTCGGGTATTGACGTGGCCGTGGATGTCATTACTTTCACCGGGCTGGGTCCGGGCAATCACCGGATCGACGCCTACCGGGATTTCATCCTCAACAAGGAGATGGTGATCGACGCCACTTCCGTTGCCGGAGAGGTACGGATCGATGGTGCGTCGGCCACTTTCCCCCTGGGGCTGGACTACGGGATCCAGGCGAGGGCCAGTGGCATAGTGCTGAGGGGGCTTTCAGTCACGCGCTGGAACCAGCTCGGGATCAGGGTCGATACGAACGGTCTTGGTACCGCGCCGGCTGACTCCGTTGAGATCATCGACAATTTCATCGGTACGAACGAGGCGGGGACAGGCGGGCTCGGCAACTTTTCGGGTGGGATCGGTATCGGACAGGACAACGGTGACCCGAACTATCAGCCAAATAACACCGTGATACGAGGAAACGTGATCGCTGGAAATGGCAACGGGGTCTCGGTATTCGGACCATCCACCTTGAATACGACCATCGCCGGCAACTGGATCGGGACCAATTCGACGGGAACTGTGCCCCTGGGCAATTCCGGCTTCGGGATCACAGTCGGTGGCGGAGCCAGCCAGACCCAGATCGGCGGTCCGGCACCGGCCGACCGCAATCTGATCTCCGGCAACGGCAGTAACGGCGTCGCTCTCGTATCGGTGGCAGGCGATCCGACCAACGATTCGGTGATTCGCAACAACCTGATCGGAATTGGGGCAGATGGTTCGACCCCGATCGGCAACGGCAATGCCGGAATCTCGATCAACGGAGACGTGGACCTGACCGAGATAATCGACAATACGATCGCCGGCAACACCTCGATTGGCATCCAGGCATTCGATCACGCCACGGGTGGCCCCGACCAGACCTCGATCGTCGGCAACCGGATCGGCACCGACGAGACCGGGGCGGTCCTTCGCGGTAACAGCGACGCGATCCTGCTCAACGGAACGAATGGTTTCGGCATGAACGACACGTTGATTGGCGGCAACCGTTCGGTCGGCGGCAACTGCGTCGACCCGTGCAACGTGATCGCCGGAGGGAGAGTCACGCTCAACTCGGGACCGGTCGACGGTACTGACATCATCGGCAACCACATCGGTGTTGATCGCGCAGGAACCACAGTCCTTGACGACCCGGTTCCGGCCAACCGGATAGTGGTCCAGCAGGGTGACGATACGACTATCGGGACGACGGCCGGACCGAACGTGATCGGTGGTGGCAACAACGGGATTCAGGTGACCGGGACCTACAGTGGCTCGATTTCGATCCAGTCGAACCTGATCGGCGTGGGCGCGGATCTTACCTCGGTGACCGGGGCAAACAATTCAGGGGTTTTGCTTCAGGCAGCGAACGGTGTGCTGGTCGGAGGCATCGGCGCCAGTCAGGGAAACCTGATTGCCAACAACGGGCTTTCGGGAGTCCAGGTGGATACCGGTGGCACCGAGAACGCGATCCTCGGGAACTCGATATTCGACAACGCGAACCTCGGCATCGACCTGTTCGAAGCAGGCGGTGGAGTAACCCCAAACGACCTTGGTGATATCGACACCGGCAGCAACGACCTGCAGAACTTCCCGGAACTGGAAATCGTCAAAGGCGGAGAGACAACGAGGTTGCTCGGAAGGTTTGACGGGCTCCCAAGCTCACTGTTTCGTTTCGAGTTCTTCGCTTCACCGGCGGGAGATCCCAGCGGGTTCGGCGAGGGCCAGCGTTTTCTTGGCGCGGCGAGTTTTAACTCCGACGGGACGCCAGGTGCGGAAATCTTCGATCGTGAGATTGCGGCGGTAACCCAGCCAGGCGAGGTGGTCAGTGCCACCGCCACCCTGATCGACGGGCTCGTACCGAAATCGACCAGTGAATTCTCGGCAACGATCGCGGTTGACACCTGCGGTACCAACGCGAACACGGTCGGGGCGATCATAGGCAGCAACGGAAACGACCATCTCATCGGCACCCCGGGAGACGACATCATCTGTGGTCTGGACGGTGACGACGTGATCTCCCCGGGCGGTGGCAACGACACTGTGATCGGAGGTGAAGGCACTGATCTGGTCGACCACCTGTCGGCGCCCGGACCGGTCAACATCAATCTCGGCGGCGGTGTTTCGACCGGCGAGGGAAACAACTTCTTGCGGGGAATCGAATCGGCGACCGGCTCATCTTTCGCTGACACCATCACTGGGGATTCCGGGCCCAACCTGCTGAATGGTGAAGGCGGGGATGACCTGATCACTGGTGGCGACGGCAACGACATGATTCATGGTTCCGATGGCAAAGATTCGCTGAGCGGCGGTCCGGGGGATGACCAGCTACTCACCGGAAGCGGGGACGATCTTGCTTTAGGTGACGACGGAAACGACGTGATCCTCAGCGGAGATGGCACGAACGTTCTTGAGGGCGGCGCTGGCGACGACGAGTTGCTCGGTTTCGATCAGCCCGACCAGATCAGTGGTGGCGACGGCGACGACACGATCAGGTCCGGCGCTGGTGCCGATGTGGTCAGCGGCGGAGCGGGCAATGACAGCATCCTGGCTGGTGGTGACGGGGATGAAGTGCGAGGCGACGCCGGAAACGACACCATTGACGGCTCACGAGGCAACGACCGGCTGTTCGGCGGCACCGGCAATGACAAAGTGACTGGTGCTGCCGGAAACGACCGGGCGGTGGGTGGTGGAGGCAAAGATCTGCTGAAGGGCAACGGCGGTCGCGACAGCCTGATTGGAAGTGGTGGCAAGGACCGGCTGCTTGGTGGAGGCGGGACCGACATCCTGAAGGGCGGCGGCGGCAACGACAGGCTCAACGGCGGCGGTGGCAGGAAAGACAAGCTTCAGGGTGGAAGTGGCAAGGATGTACTCACGGGAGGCAGCGGAAAGCGCGACCTTTGCGACGGCGGCGGCGGCAGGAAAGACAAAGCCAGGAAGTCGTGCGAGAAGAAGAAACGCATTCCCTGAGCGCGACCCGAAGTCGGCTGTTTCGCATTAAGGCACTCTGAGATGAATCTCAGTGAAAACTCAGGGTTGATCATCAGGATGTTCTTCATGCCGGCTGGGGACCGGGAATTCGAACCAGAAGGAATACATGAAGAAACCAATCGCAGTAGCAGCAACCGTACTCGCACTGGGCGTGGCTGGCACGGCAGTGGCAGCTCCAGGAGGCAGCGTTTTCGGCGGAAGCTCCGACGACAAGCAGGCTGAATTTGCCAGTGGTCTGGCTCAGAAGCTTGACGGCGTGAACGCCAACGAAGTCGAACAGGGAATCAGCGAACTTCGCGCCGAACGCGAAACCGAGATGCTGAACGAACGGGCCCAGAACCTCGCCAGTCAGCTTGATGGTGTCAGTGTCGAACAGGCAACCGCAGCCCTGAAAGAAGTCCAGTCCTCAGCCGAAGAAGGCACCCGTCCTGACCGGGCGGAAACCGAAAAGTTGCTGGCCGAAGCGCTTGGCGTGAGTGAGGAAGACCTCCAGAACGCCCAGCAGGCAGAGGCCACCGAACGTCTCGACCAGGCGGTCGAAGACGGCAAGGTGACCGAAGACCAGGCCGACGAGATCCGCGAACAGATCGAAAGCGGCGAGATGCCCAAAGGCGGTCGTGGTCACGGCGGAGCCGGAGGCCCAGGTCACGGTGGACCCGGGGCAGGCGGACCGGGTGGCGAATCCCCGGAAGCTGGAGCCTGACCCAAGCGAACCAAAGGGTCAGCCTGATCCATCTCCCGTCGGCAAAGCTGCCGACGGGAGATCAGGGCTGTCCTGCTGAAGCACTGGCAGGAAGCTAGTGCCGGAAAGGGAACTCAGGGCCGCTCGATGTCGCCCGGGACCCAGCTTTTGTCGAACCAGGACTCGAGCGGACCGTAAAGGCGAATGATCGCGTACCAACTCTTGCCGGGGACGGTCTCGATCCAGTTGCCCGGGTTTTCTTCCGGTGCTTCAGGTCCGAAAGTCAGATCAATCGATCCGTCTTCGTTGTAGGTGAGCGCATCGCGGTCACTTTCACTGTTTCGGCTCGGAAACGGCTGGGTTGTCTGCAGCTCCGATCGGGTCTGCGGGTCGTAAACGATCAGCGACCAGAAGTCTTTGGCCGGGACATCAGCCGGGAGCCTGAGTCGGTAGTTGTTATCCCCGCTCAGATACTCGCCGGAGGAATCTCGTTCGGTAAGCGCGTACTGGGAGCCGACCCCGACCATTTCGAGGGCCATCGCCGGCGTGTTCAGCGTGGCCTGGTAGAAGAAGAGCGTCCTCGCGTCGAAGTCGCGTCCGCCGCGGCCATCGCCGTCGAGCCAGCGGTAGTCATTGCCGACGAAACCCGTTTTCCACTTCCGGTTCTCGTAGAAGTAGGCTCGCTGATCCCTTGTCTGGAAGCAAATTGCCCGGGCGGTGGCGTTGCCAACTGCGGCGGCCTCGACCAGGATGCCACGCAGGCGTTCATCGGGCTCGAATGGCCGGTCCTTATGAATGCCAATCGACGCCAGCAGGCCCCTTGTTTCAGGATCGATCACTTCGATCGGCTCGTGAGCGATCACGTCTGAGAGCTCTTCGTAGAACTTCTCGTTATTGGCGTGGATCGTGTTGAACGTCTTGCCGGATATCGAAATGAACTCCATCTCGGGCTGATCGTCCGCTGCGGACAGGGGGTAGATCCTGACCCCATTTTCGAACATCGCTTTCGCCGCGTCAGGCTTGCTGTCAACGAGGAATCCGCGCAGCGCGATGAGGTTGGTGTTGCTCGGAGACTCGGCGACGTGATAGCCGTCCGGAATTTCGCCTTCGTAACCGGTGGGAACCAGCAGGTAATTGCCGCCCGCACCACGGTCGGGACCAGGCGCGCCCATATCGGTCACAAACCGGAACCAGGCGTCGTTGACGGTACCCGGCCCGCAACCCGGGGGGATCTCAACTACGGTTGGACCGTCGCGGTCAAGGTCGAGCATGGCGAGCGCGTAGACCGTGTCGGTGTTTCCGGTGAGGAAGAGCGGGTTGGAATCCAGGAGCCGGTCAGCGATCCCGATCTTGTGGGCCGCATCGCAGCCGATCTCGGCCAGGCCTCGACGCAGCCCCTCGATCGAGGCGGCTGGCACGCACTGGAGGAAGACTTCGACCGCTCGCATGAAGTCGAGGTTGTCGAACACCTTCGTTGCGGTTTCATCAGTCGGGAATCCGTCGGTGAATTCGAGCTGTCCGATCCTGGTATCTACCCGGTCCGGGGTCAGAATTTCGGATGGGACAGGTGTGTTGTAATTGTCGGGCACTTCTGCTGAGGAGCTCATGGCTTAACTGTAGTTGCGCGGCCGCAGTTCGCGACGACCCATACAAATGGTTCATTCCGGTTCGACCAGTCCAGGATCGACCGGGACACAGGCGCAAAGAGGGTCGACCGAATTTCTTCAGCCGACCCTCTTGGTTCGGTGCGGGGCCGTGGTCCGACTCGGGCCTGATCAGCCTCCGTTGGCGGCTTCTTCGTACTCACGGCTGGGCTGACCACGCAGCGCGGTCGGAGCCGGCAACGGGTTGCCTTCGGCCGTCTGGCCCGGAATGACCGGCAGCACCAGCTTCGATGGCGTGACGTCGCCGAAACCGATCGTGTTCTCGGTGTCGCCGCTATCGATCGTGTCGAAGTTCCAGATGGTCCGGTCGCCACCCGGAGCCTGGAGATTCACCCTGATCTTTGAATTTGCCCGGAACACGTGCGCGACCGGGAAGATCTGGACTCGGGTCAGGTTGAACTTGCCCGCTTCCAGATCCTCCGCGTCCTGTTCGAGATGAGACTGAACCGGATTGTTGGCGGTTGAGAGAGCCGGATCGACTGCTCGATGCGATGCCCGCAGCCATCCGTTCTGAATGTAGGTTTCCTTGCCGTCGGGCCGGACCTCGGTCAAAGTGACCTGCAGGTCCGTATCCGCCATGTTCGACTTCAGATAGAGGTCGAGACTGGACGGGCCGGCGATGAAGGTGTCCTCGGAGAGGGCCTCGCTGGTCCATCCGAGGCCCTTGCCATCAGCCACCGGCTGCCAGTTGTAGGGCGGCTGGGCGAGCCACGAACCACCCTGGGCGTTAGCCCCGAGGGTTCTGGCCGGACGGGCGCTCGGGTCAGAGACATATGTCGCCTGTCCGGCTGCTGTCCCGGATTCGCTCAACTCACCATCCGGGCCCAGGTAATAGGTGGTCGGGGTGAGCGACGGAATTGGCCAGTCGGTGAAGTCCGTCTCCCAGGCGGCACCGATCGCTCCCGGATCACCCGGGATTGCAGCACCGTTGTCCATCAGGAGCCGCACTCGCGGGTTCTTCCGGTATTCGGCCAGCGCGGCCTCCACGTTCGGCAGTCCCGCCAGGTCGGACTCCAGGATCGGCAGGGCACCGGCGTCAGCCAGTTCGTCATAGAGGGTGCTGCTGAGAGCCACCAGCAGTCCCGGCATCGAGGGAACCTCTTCCGCGACGAACAGCTTCATGAACTCGAGCCATTGCGTGACCGTGCTCGGGCCGAGCGCGTCCACGTGTACGCCGTTCTGCAGCGTGATCCAGACATCGTCTTTGCCCTGAAGTGCATACAGCGCTTCCGGGAAGTGGCCGCCTGTCTGCTCGTCCTGGTACTGGCCGAGGAAGAACACGGGCACATCGATCCTTTCCATCCAGGCGCCGGGCGCCCGGTGGTCCAGAAGCGACGAAGTTCGGAACGGATTGCTCTCGATTTCGTCGTTGAAGTCGCGGGTCTGGAGGCGCAGTTCCTGGTTGTCCAGGCAATGCTGCTTCTGGGATTCACGCAGGACCGGATCGGCGACGGCGGGGTCACCGGTGGTCGACATGATCCTCGCCCAGGCATGGCCGCCTTCCGGGGCGGGGCGGGCATCTGACGCCCGTCCGCTGATCCAGCTGTAAGCGAAGCCGTTGTTGAAGATGCCTCCGGGGAAACCGGTTCCCTGATAGAGGTCATCGGTCACTGACATCGGCGAAATCGCGGCGAGATGGGGTGGCTGGGTGCCAGCCGCGAACAGCTGGCTGATTCCCGAATACGAAATCCCGCCCATGCCGACCTTGCCCCGGACCCAGTCCTGGGCGGCGATGGTTTCCACCATGTCATAACCGTCATAGGTGGTGGGCAGCCCGAACAGATCGTAGGCGCCACCGGAACAGCCGGAGCCGCGCATCTGTACCGACACGGCCGCGAACCCTGACTGCGGAGCGATCAGTGCTCCGACTGCGGTCGAAGTGGTTGGCGCAAGCGGGTCGGGCGTTCCGGTGAGGAACGTCCCCAGCAGGTCGTGGGGGGCGGCCGTTTCGTAACCGGAATGCTCGATTATCGTCGGGAACGGACCGTCGGCCATCGTCTTGCCGAAAGGCAGGCGAACTGTCATTGCCAGTTCGACCCCGTCCCTCATCTTCACGTAGTTGAGGCCCTGTTTCAGTTCGATTCCGTCGTAAAAAGCCTGCTTCGGATTGTTGTCCGGCGCGGGTACTGGGAACTGCCCGCTGCTTACCGCCGCTCCACTGTCGGGCTGCATCTGGATGGAGTATCCGGGGCCGGGTGCGATGTCGTAGAAGACCTTCGCGCCGTAGCTGTCGGCTTCACCGGTTTCGACGAGTTGCCCCGCACTGTTGAAAAGCTTCAGTTCGGTACCGGGCTCGGCATCGGTGACATAAGCGTCGCCGACACTGCCGCAGGCGGTGAAGGAATCGGACGGCGCGTTAACGCAGGTCGTCGGCCATGGATCCACTGGTGGTTCAACCGGCGGTTCGACCGGGGGAACGACCGGGGGATTGAGCTTGTTGAGTTCCTTCTGGTACCAGGCGTCGACTCCCTTACGGCAGGAGCGCTTCTTCTTCTTTGCCTGCTTGACCTTCTGCTTTGCCTTGCGGACCTGCTTCTTGGACTTGCGGAGGGACTTCGTATTTCGCTTGGTGCTGGCCTGGCGGGCACGCTTCTTCGCTTTGCGCAACTTCTTGTTGGCTTTGCTCACCCGCTTCTGCGCCAGGCCGAACGGCTTCTGGCACTTCTTTATCCGCTTGGTGCGCTCCACTTTCAGCTGGGCTTTCGTAGCTGACACGGAAGCGGTGTCGGCGACCGACGCCGTTGCTCCCAAAGCTCCCAGACCGGCAAAAGCGACCACCAAAACGAGCAGCCTGACAAAGATTGACCTGAATTCCTTCATTCTCCCTTTCCATTCCCCTTGAAGTACCGACCCATTCAGAAAGCTCCGGCCACACGCAGAGTTGCGGCCACGAACTACCGACTGCTCGCGCAGTGCTCCCCGAATCACGGGCGAGGATACCCCACGCCAAGTGCAATGGCAACTTGATTCGCCTTTCTTCCACGATGGCACTTCGTGCCGAGGTAGGCTTGCCGTAGCCACAGTTTCGACCGGGAAGGTCTGGAATGAATTCAAAAACGAGTGAAGCGGCAAGTCTGGTGCTGGCCCAGCTGCGCTTCCGTCCTCGGTTGCTCATGCTCGCCCTGATCGCGGCGGCCTGCTTTCTGGCATATGCGCCAACCCACGTGAACGCGGCAGAAACAGGATCGATCTCGGGCACGATCGAAGGAGGACTCGAAGTCCCCGGTACCTGCGCCCTCGCGGTAACGGCATATGACGCCAACGGAATTCAGGCAGGTCACTTTGGCAATTTCCATGACCAGATCATCGAGTTCTACGGTGGCCCCACCGAATACACGATCAATGATCTCAAGTCAGGCGACTACCGCTTGAGATTCGACCAGGGATGCGTTGGCCCGGTTCCGAATGGTTCGCCCATTTCCAACATCAGTGAGTATTTCAACGACAAACAGGATTTCTTTGGTTCAACGACTGTCGCGGTGGCTGCGGGTTCAGCAACGACCGGAATCAACGTTCTGCTGGGTATCGATGGCGCGATCTCCGGCACCGTCACGGATACCGTCGGCACGCCTCTGGACGGTGTCTGCGTCGAGGCTTTCGATTCGGATGGGGATCCGGCGGGTGTAGTAGCTCACACCACAGCCGGCCACTATGTCGTGAATGCGTTGAACACCGGCTCCTACCGACTGAAGTTCAGTGACTGCCTCGATCCCGAAGATCCTTCCGTGACGCCCGAGTTCTACAGCGACAAGCCGACGCTTCGAGAAGCTGTGCCCGTTTTCGTCTCAAGGGGCAACAACCGGTCGGGAGTCAACGCTCAACTGGTGTCGAAACCCAAGTCACCCGGACCCGCCGTCAATAAGGCCGTGATCAGAAAAGTGAAGGTAAGGGGCCCGGGCAGAGTCAGGAAGGGCAGGAAGGCCGTTTTCCGGGTCAAAATCACCAACTCTGGAAACGTTGAGGCCACAGGCGTGAAGCTCAGGGTCAGGGGCAGGGGAGTCAGGTTGAACACCCCGGTAGGAAAGATCCCGGCCGGTTCCTCAAGGACATCAAAAGTGAAACTGGAACCGACGAAATCCGGCAAGACAAAAATCACTTTCAGGGTGTCCTCGTCGAATGCCGGTGTCAAACGGGCGACGTTGTGGCGCGTGATACGGCCTGTCTTTTAGCGTTTCTAACGCCGGACGGATGATCGAACCACAGGGGGGCACCGCGACACCGTTCTGGCATTCCTGATGGACGCTGGGTACCGGGCGGCCTCCGGAGAAGGCTGAGGCTCAGGTGGCATCCGTGGATCCGGCGCAGAAACCCGTCGGTTGGGGCCTATGATGATGTGATGAGTTCACGCCGGGATGGAGTCCCAACATCGGGAGGCGGCCGGCGAGGATTCGGCTCGATGGTCCTTGCGGTTGCCTTTCTGGCGGGGATGGCTCTGTTTGCGTATTCGCCAGCCCAGGCGGGGGCGGCCGATACCGGTTCGATTTCAGGCACGATCTCCGACAATTCGGGCGAACCCCCGCTCAATGCCTGCGTCAGGGCCTACGACTCGAACGGAACCCTGGCGCAGTCCTCACTGGCCCACCCGCCCGGCCAGTTCAAGGTTGACGGTCTCGCCCCGGGCGACTATCGCCTGAAGTTCAGCGGCAGCTGTTCACTCAGGCAGGTGAACAACGTGCTCGACGAGTTCTACGATGACCAGGGAACCCTGGCGAACGCAATCCTGGTTTCAGTTCAGGCGGATTCGGACACACCGGGAATTCACGCTCACCTGTCACCGGGCGGCTCGATCTCCGGCAAAGTCACGGACAGCTCGAA
This sequence comes from Solirubrobacterales bacterium, assembly GCA_049593795.1. Lineage (GTDB taxonomy): Bacteria > Actinomycetota > Thermoleophilia > Solirubrobacterales > 70-9 > 67-14. The sequence continues at coordinate 29,981 of JBAWHK010000095.1, read as the reverse complement.
CAATCCAGTTCGCTACGTCTGCGTAAAGGCGTATGACTCCGAGGGAACACTGGTGCGGACCGGCGATACCGCTGCCGATGGCACCTATTCGATGGTCGGGCTGTTTGCCGGCAATCACCGGATCGAATTCGAACAGTGCGGTTACCGGAACAACGTGGTCGGAGAGTTCTACGACAACGGGGAAACCCTCGCGCAGGCCACAACGATTCCGGTGGCGGAAGGCTCGGACACACCGAATGTCAATGCTGAGCTGGGAACAGGCGGCACGATCTCGGGCATGGTCACGAACAGCGCCGGGGATGGTCAGCGCGGCATCCAGGTGGAAGCATTCGATTCCAACGGAAACGTTGCGGGTTCTTTCACCACTACCAATACGGACGGCAGCTACCAGATCGTCGGTCTGGCGGACGGTGATTACCGCCTTGAATTCTCGCTCCGCTCCACCAGTGCCAACTTGCTCGGCGAGTTCTACAAGGACAAGGCGACTCTCTCCGAAGCCACGCCCGTCTCAGTCACCGAGGGTTCGGATACGCCGGACATCGACACGGAACTGGATAAAGGCGGCTCGATTTCCGGCAAGATGATCTGGTCTGCCGGGGGCGGGACAGCCGGGTTTGCTCGAGCATTCTCAACCGTCTGTCTCCAGACGGTCTCGGTGTTCGACTCCTCCGGGAATTCCGCGGGTTCCTCCGTGTTCGCTTCCGCCGCAGATGGCGGCAGCTACAGGTTCGAGAGGTTGCGGACCGGCGACTACAGGGTGTTTTTCCATATCGGCTGCGGTTCCGGGGATCCTGAGACAGGGATAATTACCGGGGCGGGATCGGCCAGCGAGTACTACAAGGACAAGAAGACCCTCGCAACGGCCACTCCGGTTCCGGTAGTGGCGGGTTTGGACACTCCGAATATCGACGGTGTGGTGGGTGGGCCCGACGGGTCGATTTCGGGAACGGTCACGAACAGCATGGGTGATCCCTTGGGTGGCATCTGTGTGAAAGCAACCAGACCAAACGCGAACGGGGGTTCTGCCAGAACCGATTTGAACGGTCAATACAAGATCCCCGGACTGGCAGATGCCGACTACCAAATTGGTTTCGAGCCTTGCTCCGACAGTGAGCACAACGTGCTCGGGGAGTTCTACGACGACGCGGAAACGGCCGCGGGAGCCACGCTGGTTTCGGTGACAGACGAATCGGATACGGCCGGTATCGACGCCGAACTGGCCAAAGGAGGCTCTATCTCGGGCGTGATCTCGATCGCCGACGATCCCCTGGGCTATTTCTGTGTGTTGGCGTATGACTCGACCGGCACGAAGGTCCGTTCCGGACACTCCGAGTCCGACGGCAGCTACACCATCGTCGGGTTGCCGACCGGCAGTTACAGGTTGCGGTTTCACGACTGCTTCGACAACTACGGCCAGACCATCCTCCCGGAATATTTCGACGATGTGGCGAAGCTGTCGGAGGCAACTCCGATTCAGGTGACAGCGGGTTCGGACACGCCGAACATCGACGCCCGGCTTGCCCTGGCCGGCTCGATCTCGGGCACAGTCACCGACAGCACGGGCGATCCGATCGCCGGCATCTGTATGTGGGCCTACGACTCCGACGGCACTCAATTGAGTTCTTTCCGCACGAATTCCGCAGGCAATTACACGATCGCCGGACTGGTGACCGGCAGCTACCGGGTGAAGTTCTCCGACTGCACGGGCCTGGGGTTCACCGCGGAGTTCTATGCCAACGAGGAGACCCTGGCAACGGCCACGCCCGTTTCCGTGGTTACCGGCTCAGACACTCCGGGAATCGACGCTCAGCTGGTTTCTACGCCGCCACCTGACCACAAGGCGCCGGACACCAGGATCGATTCCGGGCCCTCCGGAACCATCACCGCTGATGAGGCCACCTTCACCTTCAGCTCCACCGATGCCGACGCTACCTCGACATTTCAATGTCGGATCGACTCCGGTGAGTTCTTGAGCTGCACCTCCCCGAAGTCCTTTTCGTCACTGACCGAGGGTGCTCACACTTTCGCGGTCAGAGCCACGGATGCGGCCGGAAATCTGGATGGAACTCCGGCCATCCGCACCTTCAAGGTCGATACAACAGTCCGCAAGGCCAGGATCAGCAAAGTCAGTGTCAAGGGTCCGGCCAGGGTCAAGAAAGGCAGCAAGGCTACTTTCAGGGTGAGGATCACCAACTCCGGAAACGCCAGGGCAACCGGGGTGGGACTCAAGGTCAGGGGCAGGGGGGTCAACGTCACCAGGCGGGCTGGAGCGATCGCGGCCGGTGCCACCAGGACCGTCCGGGTGAAGCTGAAACCAAAGAAGCGCGGTAGAACGAAGCTCAGGTTCAGCCTGACTTCCGCGAACGCCGGCGGCAAGAGCGTCAGCAGTCGCATCACCGTCACGAAGTAGGCGAAAGACAAGGGGAGGGCTCGAACCCCGTCACGTGGGAATCGAAGGAATCGCGATTCAAGCAAGTTGACGCATTTGGCTGGCAGCGTTAGGTTCTTCTGACCAGCCAAATCACTAGGAGATGAGCGTTATGCCGGCGATGGCAGCACCGATATCCGCAGACAAGTTGGATGCGTGGGAGGCCTGGATAGCTGAGTTGGCTGGCCCGCGGAAGTCGTCTTTTGACGACATGAACGCGCGACACGGTCTGAGCGAGCACCGTGCCTATCTTCAGCCGACGCCCGATGGCAACTTTCTCGCTCTCGTGGTCCGCGAAGGACCGGGCGCCGATGATTTTCTGCCCGCGATGTTGTCGTCAGACAATGAATTTGACCAGTGGTTCGTGAAGAGCATCGGCGAGATCCACGGCATCAACCCGGAAGAGCCACCGCCGCCGGAGGCCGAGCGCAGGCTGTAAGGCTCGCACTGGATGTCGGCCCACCATGCGTTGATCGTCTTGTCGCTGGATCTGGACAGCACGGCAAAGCCAAAAAGAAGTACCGGGGGAGGGACTTGAACCCCCGACACGCGGATTATGATTCCGCTGCTCTAACCAGCTGAGCTACCCCGGCGGGGACGGTGAGTCTAATGAAAGAACGTGGACCGCGTCTTGATCGAAAAGGCTGCCGCGCAACTAGCCGGAAGGCAGGCTCACCCTGCGGAAAGATGGATTCAGTCTTTCCCTGAGCTCGGAAGCGGTCCGGTCGAAATCGTTACCGGCCCTGGTCACCAGGATCACGCTGGTCGCGTCGTAGGTGACCAGCTGGTCCTCAACCGCCTGGATCAGATTCTCGTCACCGACCTGGGCATCAGCATCAACCCCGGCCAGGGTCAGGGACGCCGTCGAAATCACCAGATCACGCTGGGCCCGCTGCCGGGCGGCCCGCAGATCAGTTGCCCAGCGATCAAGGAAAGTGCTGACCGCCGGGGTGAGCAGCCGAACCTCGGTGTCCGGCTCAATCGAGGCAAGTTCGATTTCATCGGCCACCGCTTCGATCGTGTCACCGTCCTCGATCGGAAAGGTGGTCACCACAAGCAGACGCCGGACCAGTTCCGGATGCTGGTTCATGCCGATCGGATCGTGAGGGTAAGCACGCAAAGTGATCACCACCAGTCCAACCAGGCAGAAACCGGCGAGCATGATCCCGAAACCCGGGCCACCGATCGCGAAACCGATCGCCGCCGGCATGATCAGGGCGAGAAGGATCAACGGGGGATGCCAGGACTTCACAAACCCACCGTACCCGGCAGGCCAGTCCCGGCAACCCCGGCTGGTCCCGGCGATCAGATCAGGAAGGACCTTCGTTCAAGGCGAAAGTGTTGCCCTCCGGGTCACGGAACCAGGCGACCTTCATTCCTTCATGAACAAAAATGCCGTTTTCGTCGGTTGGCGGGCCGTCGGTGCCGTCATAGCTTTCGAAGGTAATCCCGCGCGATTTCAGATCGGCGATCTCGGCCTCGAGATCAGGCACTTCCCAACCCGCCTGGGTGTGGGTCGCTTTCCCGGCATTGTCAGGAGAGGCATAAATCATCAAGGTGCTGTCGCCACCACACTCGTACTGGGTCATCTCGTCGCCCCACGATTCCTTTACCCGCAATCCGACCCGGTCCTCATAAAAGGTGCGGGCCGCATCGAGATCGGCGACCGCGACCGAGGTTCCGCAAATGTAATCACTGAGACTCAAGTTGATCCTTTCGTAGTGAAGTCCGCTTACCCCTTTGACTGACCGTAACGTCCCGGCTAATCGGTGTTGCTACGAATCCGGCGACAGGAACGCCTGCGATAGTTGATGGATGAGCAATGACTTGAGCAAAGCCGTGTCCGCCGTTGTCCGTGACTGCCTCGGCGTACGCCCGAACGAAAACGTCCTGATCGTCTGCAACCCGGCGACGCTGGTCCTCGGAGAAGCAATGCGGGCGGATGCCGAATCGATCGGGGCGGAAGCAGTGCTGGCCGTGATGACCGAACGCAATTCCCATGCCGGCGAGCCACCCCGGACGATCGCTGACGCAATGGTCGCAGCCGACGTGCTGCTCGCGCCGACCGTCCAGTCCCTGTCGCACACCGCGGCGAGGAAACGGGCAAGTGAATCCGGAACCCGAACCGCGACCCTTCCCGGCGCCACCGAAGAGATGCTCGCCAGGGTCATGAGCGATGACATGGACAACCTGCGCCGCCGCGGCGGCAAAGTCGCGGAGATCCTCAACCGGGGAACCAGCGCCAGGATCACCTGCGATCACGGCTCCGACCTGACCCTCGGACTGGAAGGCCGAACCGCGATCCCCGATGCCGGTGAACTGAGCGCAACCGGTGCCTTTGGCAACCTGCCCTGCGGCGAAGGATTCATTTCCCCGGCCACAGCTGAAGGCACCCTGGTTGTCGATGGTTCACTCGCCGGCATCGGACTCGTCGACGAACCAGTGAGGCTCACCGTGAAGGACGGTCACCTGGTCGACGCAACCGGCCCGCAGGGAGCAGCGTTCATGGAACTGTTGACAGTTCACGGTGAAGACGGCACCAACGTGGCCGAACTCGGGATCGGCACCAACGAAAAAGCGATCCTGACCGGCAACATCCTCGAAGACGAGAAGATCTTTGGCACCGCCCATGTCGCCTTCGGTGCTTCGGCCGCAATTGGCGGCAACATTCAGGTGCCGGTCCACCTCGACGTCGTTTCTCTACGTCCCGAAGTCACCGTTGACGGCACCCCGATCGTGCTTGAAGGAAAGCTGCTGGTGTGACCCTGCTGGCCGTTCCGAATCTTTCCGAAGGCCGCGATTTCGCGGCACTCGACCGGCTGCAGGAATCGCTAGGCGAAGACGTCATCCTGCTGGACCGTCACACCGACGTTGATCATCACCGGGCCGTATTCACGATCGGCGGGCCACCCGCCGACATTGAAAAGTCACTGGTCGGACTGGGGGAGGCAACCGTTCGCGAGATCGACATGTCCTCCTGGAACGGAATCCATCCGGCGATCGGATCAATGGATGTCTGCCCGGTCGTATGGCTCGACGAAACCGACCGGCACCAGGCAACGGAATCCGCCCTGAAAGTCGCCGCCAAGCTCGGCGAACTCGGGGTGCCGGTCTTCCTTTACGGCGAACTCGCCACCGGACCGGAACGGCAGGAACGGGCCTTTTTCCGCGAAGGAGGCCTCGACAGCCTCTGGCAACGAATGACCTCAGGCGAGCTGAAACCGGACTTCGGGCCGTCCAGCCCGCATCCGGCAGCAGGGGGCTGGCTGGTGACCGCCCGCCCGCCGCTGGCCGCGTTCAACATCGAACTCGCGACCGCGGATGTCAGCGTCGCGAAACAGATCGCCGCGACAATCAGGGAATCGGCCGGAGGACTGCCCGGGGTGCGGGCGATCGGGCTTGAACTCTCCACCGGAAGGGCCCAGGTTTCGATGAACATCCATGACCCGGTGACACTGCCACTGGCCATGGTGGTTGATGCCGTGACGGAACAGGCGGCGGTTCTCGGCACCGCGCCGGTCGAAGCCGAACTGATCGGGCTGATCCCGGAAGCGGCTCTCATCGACTACCCGGATCACGTGCCAATTCGTGACTTTGACCCGGCCTTCCATGTGATTGAGCGCCGAATGTCGCACGACCGATAAGTTTCCCTCGTGGCTCAGACGAAAAAGAAGCGCAACCGCAAGCGGCGTGGTACCCAGGCCGGCAACATCGATACCCGTAAGAAGGCTCGCCCGCGCAACCGGCAGGAAGCGCGCAACCAGGCGAAATCGGGAAACCGGAGCCGGGGCAATGCGGGACGCACCGATGCGCCCCCGACCTGGAAAGGGGCCGCGATCCGCGGCATCATCGCCGCTGTCGTTTTCGTCGCCCTGCTGCTCATCCTCTTCGGCCGTTCGCTCAACGAAGCCCTGCCGATCGGCATCCTAATGCTCGTTTTCTACATTCCGGCCGGCTTCTACATGGACCAGTTCATGTGGCGGCGTCGTGAACGTGCCCGCATTCGCGCTGGCGGAAAGCAGTAACCATGGCTGGCCTCGAAGTGATTGGCAGCACCGTGGGCCCGGTGGAGGAAAACTCTTACACGGTCTGGAAAGAAGGATCGACCAGTGCCGTGATGATCGATCCGGGCGACGAAGCTGACCGCCTGATGGCCCCGCTGGCTGAACGCGGACTCACCCTCGAAGCGATCCTGCTCACCCATTGCCATTTCGATCATGTCGGGGCGGTGGCCCCGATCGCACGGGCGACCGGCGCACCGGTCTACTGCCCGGTGATCGAGGTACCGATCCTGGCCGACGTGATGGCCTACGTGCCGTGGCCCGGAATCGGCCCTTACGACTCATATGACGCCGACCACACGGTCGAAGGCGGGGAAACTCTGAACATCGCCGGACTCGAAATCGACGTGCTCTTCACCCCGGGACACAGCCCCGGCCATGTCACTTATTCGATCCGCGAAGAAAAAGCGCTTTTCTCCGGTGACGTGCTGTTCCAGAACTCGGTCGGCCGGGTTGACCTGCCCGGAGGGGACTGGGACACCCTGCTCCGGTCGATCACGATGCTGGTCGAAACCCATCCCGGCGAAACCCGGGTATTTCCTGGCCACATGGGTACCACCACGCTCGCGTCGGAACTGGCGACGAATCCGTTCCTCGCCGAGATGTCGGACTGACCTTGGCCGAGAAATTCAAAGCACCCCGAGGTACTTTCGATGTGCTGCCCGCTCAGGCAGCGCAACGTGAACGCCTGTTCCGTTCCGCCAACGAGATTTTCGGACGCTCCGGCTACCGCGGGATCACCACGCCGAACTTCGAGGACACCGCCCTGTTCGAACGCGGGGTCGGCAAATCCACCGATGTGGTCCGCAAAGAGATGTTCACCTTTGAGGACAAAGGTGGCCGCAGCCTGACGCTCCGGCCCGAAGGCACCGCACCGATCTGCCGGGCCTACGTCGAACACGGCATGCACAAGCTGCCGCAGCCGGTAAAGCTCGCTTATCAGGGGCCGTTCTTCCGGCATGAACGTCCGCAGGCCGGGCGTTACCGGCAGTTCAACCAGATCGGTGCCGAAGCGATCGGATCGGCCTCACCGCTGGCCGACGTCGAAGTGATCACCCTGCTCAGCGACCTGATCGAAGAAATGGGTGTGCCCGGTGCGGAACTTCACCTCGGCAGCCTCGGTTCGCTCGAAGCCCGGGCCGCCTACCTCGACGAACTGAAATCACATCTTCGGTCCCGGTCGGAAGAACTTTCCGAAGATGTCCGGGAACGGATCGAAATCAACCCGTTGCGGGCTTTCGATTCCGATCACAGCGGAACCAAAGGGGTAATGGCCGACGCGCCGCTGCTGCTCGACCACCTCGATACGGCCGACGCTGAACATTTCGAAGAAGTCAAACAGCTGCTCGGTGCCGCTTCAGTTGAATTCACGGTCGACCCGGCACTCGTTCGTGGTCTCGACTACTACACCCGCACCGTGTTCTCGTTCGTCTGCGACCAGCTCGGTGCACAATCCGAGATCGGTGGCGGTGGACGCTACGACGGCCTGATCGCCCAGCTCGGCGGACCGGACACCCCGGGAGTCGGATGGGCGGCCGGGGTGGAGCGCATCCTGCTCGCCCTCGATGAAGAAGTCGAGATCCCCGGCGGTGACCTGTTCATAGCTGTGGATTCGCCCGGCCAGCAGGCGAAGGCGGTGGCGCTCGCTTCCGAGCTGCGACATCACGGCCTGGTAGTTGAGCTGGACCTCGCCGGTCGCAGCATGAAGGGCCAGCTGAAACATGCCGACCGCCTGAACGTCAAATACGTACTGGTGCTCGACGGCGATTCCCCGGCACGTCTGCGCGACGTCTCGACCAACGAACAGCGGGAAGTCGAACCGGCCGAAGTGCTCGGACTGATTCGTCCGTAGCCGCTGGGCCTCCAGGATCTGAAGCAGGCAAAAGGCGCGAGACGGTCAGCGTGGAGAGAGGACCGGCTCGCGCCTTTGCTGTTCCGGGAGGGGAGCTACAGGCCGACGATCACTGACTTCGTCTCCTGGTAATTCTTGAGTACCTCTTCGCCCATCTCACGTCCCCAGCCGCTCTGCTTGTAGCCACCGAACGGCAGTTCCGCAGCGAACACGTGGTAGGTGTTGACATGGACGGTGCCGGACTTGAGCCGGGCCGCCAGCCGGTGGGCTTTGGAGATGTCGCGGGTCCAGATTCCGGCAGCCAGGCCGTAATGTGAATCGTTGGCCTGGCGGGCCAGGTCATCGATGTCGGAGAACGGCATTGCTGCGATAACCGGACCGAAAACTTCCTCGCGCACAATCGAGTGGCTTTCGTTTGCGTCGACGATCACCGTTGGTTCGACGAAATAGCCGGGGCGATCGATCGCTTTGCCACCGGTGACCGCCGTGTTGCCTTCTTCCGCTCCACGGTTCATGTAACCCGTGACCCGCTCGAACTGTTCAGCCGAGACCAGCGGACCCATGTCGGTATCCGGATCGAGACCATGTCCGACCTTGATTGCCTTGGCGGCATCAGAGATTCCGCTGACAACACGGTCGAACTGATCCTCCTGAATGTAAAGGCGTGATCCGGCGCTGCAGACCTCGCCCTGGTTGAAGAAGATGCCTTGCGCCGCACCTTCGATAGCCGCGTCAACATCGGAATCGGAAAAGACAATGTTCGGTGATTTGCCGCCAAGTTCGAGCGACACCCGCTTGAGATTGCCGGTTGCTGACTGGGCAATCAGCTTTCCGACCTCGGTGGATCCGGTGAAAGCGATCTTGTCGACTCCGGGATGGGACGCGAGTGCGGCCCCGGCAGTCTCGCCATATCCGGGAACCACGTTGACGACACCCTCCGGTATGCCTGCTTCCAGGCAAAGCTCACCGAGCCGCAGGGCGGAGAGGGGGGTTTGTTCGGCTGGTTTCAGCACCACCGTGCAGCCGGTAGTGAGTGCCGGACCGAGCTTCCACGCGGCCATCAGCAACGGGAAGTTCCACGGGATCACCTGGCCGACCACCCCGACCGGTTCCCGCAACGTGTAAGCATGGAATTCGGCATCCGGCATGTACGGCACCGACGGGTTGATCGTGCCGCCGTTCAGCTTCGTCGCCCAGCCGGCCATGTACCAGAACAGGTCCGCGGCGAGCGGAACATCGGCTGCCAGCGCGACACTTTTCGGCTTGCCGTTGTCAAGGCTGTCCAGAGTCGCGAGCTCGTCGGCGTTTTCCATGATCAGGTCACCGAGGCGATGGATGAGCCTTCCGCGTTCGGAACCGTTCATGGTTGCCCAGGGGCCGTTCTCCAGAGCGTTACGGGCTGCCATCACCGCGCGGTCGATGTCCTCGGCGTCGCCTTCAGCAACCACTGCCAGAAGGTCACCGGTGCCCGGGTCCAGGGTCTCGAACGTTTTGCCGCTGGCCGCGTCCTGCCAGTGACCGTTGATCAAAAGTTTCCGTGGTTCGCCATGGAGGCGGGCCGCTGCCACTACGTCTTCGATGATCGTTGCCATTTTCTCTCTCCTGATTCCTCGTAACTGTTTCCCGTGGTGGCCGGATCGGTCACCACTCGCAACGTAGGTGGTGGCGGGATGCAGAACGGATGCATCGCGGAAACGTTGCAAAGGGGATGCATCATCTGCGGAAATCCCCTTGCCGGCGTGGCTTGAGGCGTATGGTTGGAACATGGCGACCGTGGCTGGGAGTTCGTGGCATGCCGTCGATCCGACTTCAGACCGGATCAATCAGGCCCGTGCGCTGAGAAGGCTCTACGAGTCCTTCCATGAGGATCAGGGAATCGATCGCCGTGTCCGGGCGGTGGTTGCCCAATCCTGGCGCCGTTCCAAACAGGCCGGGCTCGACACCGCCGAGCTGCCGAGAGTCGTCGCCGATGAAGACGAAGTTTCCGAGCGCTGGCAGGGACATCCGCTGTTCCCGGTGCTTCCTGTTTTACGGCAACTGCTGTCTGACGCAACCACACAGTCAGGACACATGCTCGTGATCTCAGATGCCGACGGGGTGCTGCTCTGGATCGAGGGGCATCGCCGGGTAATTGACGCCACCGAAAACATGCATCTGGTCGCGGGGGCTGACTGGTCGGAGGCGGGGGCGGGAACAAACGCGATGGGAACCGCCGTCGCGATCGACCATCCGGTCCAGATCTTTTCGGCCGAACACACCAAACGCATAGTTCATCCATGGCAATGTTCCGGGGCCCCGATCCACGATCCCGAATCGGGGGAGATAATCGGGGTGATCGACCTGACCGGTCACGTCAAATCGGCACATCCGCACACGCTTTCGCTGGTCGGAGCGGCAGCAGGAATGGCCGAGGTTTTCCTTCGTCAGGACCTTGAACGCCGCGTACTGAGACTGAAGACGAAATACCTCGACGGCCGCGCCGGCCCGGACCGCCCCGCCGCGATCATCGGCAAGGCAGGCAAAGTGCTGGCAAGCATTCCGGAAGGCTGGATCGGCGACCGGATCGACCTTCCCGAATCTGGAGATGAAGTCACGATCAGCGAAGGCATAGTTGCCGAACTTGAACCGATACCTGGCGAATCTGCCTCACTGCTCTGGTCCACGCCCGAAGTGAGAGCGGCTCCCGCGCCCGATCTTTACCTTCAGGTACTCGGCCAGCGTCCATCGGCCGCTGCCGGTGGCCTGGCGTGCGAACTCAGCCGGCGTCACGTCGAACTGCTGACCGTGCTTGCTCTCGTTCCGGCCGGACTTTCGGCCGAACGTCTGGCGATCGAGCTTTACGGCGATGAAGGCCGCCCGGAAAGCCTGCGGGCCGAAATTAGCCGGCTGCGATCTTTACTCGGACCAGTGATCGAATCGAGGCCGTACCGGTTCTCGCTGGAAGTTCGGACCGACTTTCAGGAAGTGGACCAGCTGATCGGTGAAGGCCGCCTTGCGTCTGCCCTCGAGAAATATCGGAGCGTGCTGTTGCCCGGCTCGGAAGTGCCGCTGATCCGGGAAGCATCGGACCGGCTCGACGGGCTGGTGCGCGCGGCGGTCCTCGCCGAAGACGATCCCGTCCTGCTTTCACGATGGTGCGCGACCGAATCCGGACGTGACGACCTTGAAGCAGCCGAAATCCTTTTGACTCTTCTCGGGGAAGACGACGGCGAACTCCCCGGCGCGATCTCAAGGGCGAAAAGGCTGCGCGAAGTTCAACCGAAGGCACCTGTAGTACCCAGCCCTTGGTAGCAAACCCCCCGACCACGGCTTGACCGCCAGCTGGGGCGGGCGTAACCTGAACTGACACGGGGAAACCAGAGGTTCACCGAAAGGTTTGGGCACATGAGGAAATTCCTGCTTGCGATGACAGCGCTGTTTGTCGCGTTCGTAGCCGCACCGGTCGCTGGAGCAGCGACTATCTCGGTTACCACCGTCAACGATGAACTCGGCGGCAATCCCGCTGCATGCTCGTTGCGCGAAGCGATCAGCTCGGCCAACACCAACTCGGCCACAGGTGGCTGCACGGCGGGGCTCGGCGCTGACGTCATCCAGCTCCCCGCAGGTGAATACAAGATCGTTCGGCCGGGAGGCGGGGAGGACCTGAACTCAACCGGTGATTTTGACATCACCGGCAGTGAGTCCGTGACGATTGAGCCTTCCGGACCTTCAGAGAAAGTCAGGGTCGACGGCAATGGCCTCGACCGGGTATTCGACCAGCTCGGCACATCAACTCTTCAGATAAAGAACCTGACCGTCACCGGAGGCCAGACGCCGGTAATCGAGGACGGCGGCGGTGTTCGTAACGGCGGGGCCGGAACCCTCACCCTTGACGGCGTGACCGTCAGCGACAATCAGGCAACCGTAAGCGGAGGCGGGCTGGCCGTGTACGCGGGAGTGACGATCGTCAACAGCACAATTACCGACAATCGATCCGCCGGTGACGGTGGTGGCATTTACGCGGCTGGTGGAACCGCACTGACGGTCAGGAGCTCGACGATCACCGGCAATGAAGCTGATTTCGATGCGAATGAATCCGGCAATGGTGGTGGCTTCAATGAAGCCATGGCGACTTCGGTTAATTTCTACAACGTGATCAACGCGGGCAACCTGGATGGTTCTTCATTGCCGGCCAACCAGTGGCCAGACTGCTACAGCACAAGTACCTCCTATTTCCCGCGGTACGTAATCCAGAGCCAGCCATTCAGCGTCGGCAGCTGCCTGGTCGGTTTCAACCCGCCCGGTCAAAACCAGGTCACTGATCCGATGCTCGGTCCGCTCCAGGACAACGGCGGGCAGACCCAGACCCATGCCCTGCTGGCAGGCAGCCCGGCGATCGGGGCCGGGGCCGATGGCACGGTGCCCGGGGACGCCTGTCCGGCGCTTGACCAGACCGGTCGCGATCGCCCGGTTGGTGCCTGCGACATCGGTGCCGTTCAGTACGTCGAACCGACACCACCTCCGGGAGCAGCGAAACTCCGGATCAAGAAGATCCTGCCGAAGAAAAAACAGATCAGGCGCGGACGGAAGCTCAAAGTGAAGGTAGTGGTCCAGAACACCGGAAACGTCGCCGCTACACAGGTAAAAGTCTGCCTGAAGCTGAAGAACCGCAAATCAAAGAAAGCACTGAAAATCAAGGGCAAATCCTGCCGCAAGTTCACGAGCATCGATGCCGGCACGTCGGTGAAATCAAAGATCAAGCTGACCACCAAAAAGAGAGCCAGTCGCGGCAAGTACAAGGTTCAGGCAATAACCAAAGGAAGTCTGCTGAACGTGAGCAAAAAGTCGTTCAAGGTGAAGGTTCGTTAGGGCCAGATCTGACCGGACACGGTTTTCCTGAAAGTATGGGGCGTCCATGACCTTGGACGCCCCAGCTCTCAGCCCTAACAAGTACCGCGACACCTGGAACGGCCAGGTGATCGACCATCTCGGCAAGGAAGTCAAGCTTTCCGGATGGGTCCACCGCCGACGTGACCACGGCGGCCTGATCTTCATTGACCTGCGCGACCGCAGCGGCATCGTCCAGCTCGTATTCCACCCCGACGAGTCGGGCGACACCATGGGGATCGCCCACAAACTGCGATCCGAATTCGTTGTTTCAGTAACTGGCCGGGTCACCAAACGTGAGGCCGACACGGTCAACCCGGAACTGCCGACCGGCGAAGTCGAGATCCACGTTGATGCAGTCGAAGTTCTGGCTGAATCCCAGACCCCGCCGTTCGCGATCGAGGGCTTCCAGTCGGAAGTCGGCGAAGAAGCCCGGCTGCGCCATCGTTACCTGGATCTTCGTCGTGAAGACATGCAGAGTGCGATCAAGCTTCGTCACAAACTGACTTCGGCAATGCGAGGCTTCCTCGACGGCGAAGGTTTCCTCGAGATCGAAACCCCGATCCTCACCAACTCGACCCCCGAAGGCGCCTGCGACTTCCTCGTGCCGAGCCGCCTGCAGCGCAACTCCTTTTACGCGCTGCCGCAATCGCCGCAGCTGTTCAAGCAGCTGCTGATGGTTTCCGGTTTCGAGCGTTACTTCCAGATCGCCCGCTGCTTCCGCGACGAGGACCTCCGGGCTGATCGCCAGCCCGACTTCACCCAGCTCGACATCGAGATGTCATTCGTTGACGGGGAAGACGTACTGGCCCTGAACGAACGCCTGATCGGCCACCTGCTCGGTGAGATGGGCATCGAAGTGACTTTGCCGTTCCCCCGGATGTGTTACGACGAAGCGATCGGTCGCTTCGGTTCGGACAAGCCGGATCTCCGTTACGGATACGAAATCAAGGATCTGACCGAGGTTCTGCGTGGCACCGAATTCAAGGCATTCGGCGGCGTGATCGACGGTGGCGGAGCTGTCCGGGGCATCAACTTCGGACAACGCGAACTTTCCCGGGCCCAGCTCGACGGCCTGATCGACGACGCCAAGGAACTCGGCGCGAAAGGCCTTGTCTGGGCATTCCGCGAAGGTGACGGCTGGCGCGCACCGATCGCCAAGTTCCTTTCACCCGAAGAGCTTTCCGGCCTGAACGAAACACTCGGGGCCGAAGAAGGCGACCTGATGCTGGTCGCCGCTGACAAACCGGCCAAGGTCGCAACCATCCTTGGCGGGCTGCGAACCCGCCTGGCCGACCGCTGGGATCTGATTCCCGCGGATGCCGGCACGAACCTCTGCTGGATCGTTGACTGGCCGATGTTTGAGTTCAACGACGACGAAGACCGCTGGGACGCGCTGCACCATCCCTTCACCGCACCGAAGGGCGAGTTCGATCCGGAAAATCCGGGTGAAGCTGTCGCCCAGGCCTACGATCTGGTCTGGAACGGGGTGGAGCTCGGAGGCGGATCGATTCGTATCCATGATCCGGAACTCCAGGCGAACGTATTCAAGGCGCTTGGCATCACTGACGAAGAAGCCTCTGAACGATTCGGTTTCCTGCTGGAAGCACTTACGTACGGGGCTCCTCCGCACGGAGGCATCGCTTATGGCGTCGACCGGTTCGCGGCACTGCTGGCCGGGGTTGATTCGATTCGCGACGTGATCGCCTTCCCGAAAACCGCGTCCGGTGGCGACCCGCTTACCGGCGCCCCTTCGGAAGTAAGCGAAATCCAGTTGCGCGACGTCGGCATCCAGTTGCGCAAACCGCCGAAACCGGCGTCAGCCTGAGGGCCGATTGAGTTTCTTCGGCCGGGCCAAGCGCAAGCTCGCCTCGATCGGGGATGGATCCGGGCGGATCCACATAGGTGATCCAAGGTTTGATGAATGGGATGTCGTCGAACAGTTCGGCGACCTCGACACCGCACTCGCCTGGCGCGATGTGCTGCGTGACCGGGGCATCGAAGCCGAACTGACTTCGGACTGGGCGCTCGATCGTTTCAACCGTGGCGACATCAACCTGCAGGTGCCGCCGGGACGCTGGTCCGAAGCTGAAGAGCTGGTCTCCGGACTCGACCTGGATTGAGAATCCCGGCCCTGTCCGGCGACTCTCAGGGTTTCTTTAGACACACCGACTGGTGAGGGTGGTAGGTTGGTTTCAGAGGCCCGAACCCGTTCGTGAGCCGCCTCATAAATTGACCCAACATCAACGGCACGGGAGCCGATCTCTCCACGTCCCCCGCGGGATAGGAGGTAGGCACCCACCTGTATATACAGGGATCAATGCCAGGGGCGGTAACGGCGGGTTGGGGCCTTGTTTTTAGCTCTGAGGCTGGATTTCAGGCAGCAGTGACGCCAGCGGAACCGAAATCGAAGTCCACGCCGGTCAGTTTCGCCGATTCGTCCCAGAGGCGATCCGCGACTTCGTTGTCGTGGGCCAGTTTGCGTGGCGCCACGATCACCGGCGATCCTTTGCGTTCACCCATTCCGTCCGGCCCGATGTAGCTGCCACCAAGCACGTCCGGGGCGGTTGCGGCATAGAGCTGGGGCAAAGCACCGTGATCGGCGTCCTGGGCCAGCAGCAGGTCGGAGAGCATCAGGAAAGGCTTCGACACTTTGCTGAACAGGTTCGCGCCAAGATCGTTACCGGCACTGGTGAGATTCGTGTTCGAAACTCCCGGATGGGCGGCGATCGATTTCATGTCGAGCCCGGCCCCCTCGATTCGTTTATTCAGGTCGAGCGCGAAAATCAGGTTGGCGAGCTTGGATTGTCCGTATGCCTGCCAGCGACCGTAGCTGCCGGAGCCCTGAAGGTCATCGAAATCAATCTTGCCGGCTTTGGCGGCAATGCTCGAAATGGTGACGATCCGCGATTCCGGTTTCCTTTTCAGGCTTTCGAAAAGCAGGCCGGTGAGCGCGAAATGGCCCAGATGGTTGGTACCGAACTGGAGTTCGAAACCGTCCTCGGTTTCGTGTCGCGGAGGAGCCATCACCCCGGCGTTGTTGATCAGCAGGTCGATGCCGTCGCTGTAGTCGGACAGGATCCCTTCGCTGAACTCCCGCACCGAAGCGAGACTGGCGAGATCAAGCGCCCGGACGTCGAGTTCGGCTTCGTTGCCGTTCGGGGCGAGCGCGACCCGGATGCGGTCAACGGCTTCATCGCCTTTACTGGTGTTACGGCAGGCGATCACCACTTTTGCGCCCTTGCGGGCGAGCTCACGAGCGGTCACTTCACCGAGCCCGCTGTTGGCCCCGGTGACGATCGCGGTCTTGCCCGACTGGTCCGGGATGCCATCTGTTGTCCAGCCCTTGCTCATGCCGATCAGGCTACCCCTTTACTCTTCACCTGATGCAATCGCTGCTTGAGGAATACGTAAACGACGACACCTGCCTTGGCCCCGCGGCCCCGGGATCGTTCAGTGGCGCGGCCGGCGGCGCGGCCTGCGGCGACCTCGCGCGACTTTCTCCACTGATCGTCGACGGAAAGATCAGCGCCATCACATTCGATTCCGAAGGCTGCGCTGCGACCAGGGCCGCCTGCGCCTGCGTCTGCGAAATGGTCGAGGGTGAATCTGTCCTCGACGCGGCCCGGATCGGACCGGATGACATCGAAGCTGAACTCGGCGGGCTCAGCCCGGCCCGACGGCATGCGGTCGTACTCACCGCCGATGCCCTGCACCGGGCCCTGTCAGCCGCAGCATCCTCCGGGATCAAACTTGCCGACCAGGACCCCAACCGGGTGCTGATCGCTGTGTCAGGCGGCGTGGACAGTGCGGTCGCGGCGCTCCGTGAACGCGAGCGGGGAGCGGACGTCGTTGCGGTGACGGTCAAACTCTGGGCCGATCCGGACACCGACGGAACCAAAGCCTGCTGCTCACCGGAAGCGGTACTCGGGGCACGCGCAGTCACCCATTCGCTTGGCATCCCACACTTCACACTTGACCTCGAAAACCAGTTCCGTGAACGGGTGGTGGGGGAGTTCGTCAAAGGCTACGGCGAAGGAGTGACCCCGAACCCATGCGTGCTCTGCAACGGCGAGGTCCGGATTGCCGCGATGGTTGACCTGGCCGACCGGCTCGGCGCAACCCACCTGGTGACCGGCCACTACGCCCGGATAGTCGATGACGGCAACGGGGCGTTGATCGCCGCCGGTCGCGACGCGAGCAAAGACCAGAGCTACATGCTGGCGGCATTGCCACCCGAAGTGATCGCCCGGCTCAGCTTCCCGCTGGCCGAGATCGAAAAGACCGAGGTCCGCCGGATCGCTGAAGAGAACTCCCTCTCGGTCGCGAAGAAGCCCGAAAGCCAGGATCTCTGCTTCCTGGCCGGTCAGAACAAACGTGACTTCCTGCGACGGCACGGAGGCCTCGGTGACGTCGACGGCAAGGTGATTGACAGTCGCGGGGAAGCTCTCGGTGAACACACCGGTCATCACAATTTCACGGTTGGTCAACGTCGCGGACTGGGCGTCGCGGCGGGCCGGCCGATGTACGTGATCGACACCGACCCCAAAACGAACACAGTGACCATCGGCGGACAGGACGAACTCAGCGTGAACAGCGTTCGGGTCCGGAACGCGGTGATGCATCGCGACGGATCAATGGTGGACCGGGTCCGGCTCCGGTACCACTCCGACACGGTCCCCGCCACCGTTGTCGCCAGTCCCGGAAGGCACGGTTCGCTCGAACTGAAGCTTGACGAACCCTTTGATGGCCCGGCACCAGGCCAGGCGGCAGTTTTGATGAGCGGCGACACGGTAGTCGGCCACGCCACGATCAGCCGACGCCCCAAGTAGGGTCTGCCGACCATGAAGTCAGCAGACATTCGCGAAACTTACCTGCGTTTCTTCGAGGAGAACGGCCATCGCCGGGTCGCCTCAGGCTCGCTGATCCCGCCGCCCGATGACACCTCGACGCTGCTTACGGTTGCCGGAATGCAGCCGTTCAAGGCTTACTTCATGGGGCGGGAAACCCCGCCAGCAAGCCGTTTGACCACCAGCCAGACCTGCTTCCGGACCCCCGACATCGAAGAGGTCGGCAAAACCCTGCGCCACCTGACCTTCTTCGAGATGCTGGGCAATTTCAGTTTCGGTGACTACTTCAAGGAAGACGCGATCGCTTTCGGCTGGAAGCTCTCCACCGAAGGTTTCGGTTTCGACCCGGACAAGATCTGGATCACCGTGTTCGGTGGGGACGAAGAACTCGGACTCGGGCCCGACGAAGAAGCGATAGCGATCTGGAAATCACTCGGTGTTCGCGACGAACGCATTGTCAAACTGCCGCGTTCCGAGAACTTCTGGCAGGGCGGCCCGACCGGCCCCTGCGGCCCCTGCTCCGAGATGTATCTCGACCGCGGTATCGAGTTTGGATCAGAAGACGACCTGCCCGGTGACGACAGCGACCGGTTCCTCGAATACTGGAACCACGTTTTCATGACCTACAACCAGGACGAAAACGGCAACCTCACCCCGCTTCCGAACAGGAACATCGACACCGGCATGGGGCTGGAACGGCTCGCTTCGATCCTTCAGGACGTGCCTTCCGTTTACGACACCGATCTTTTCCAGCCGTTGATCAAACTGGCTGAGGAACGCAGCGGCAAGAAGTACGGGGAGGACGAAGCGGTCACCCGGGCGATGCGGATCATCGCTGACCACTCACGCGGCATGAGTTTCCTGATCGCTGCCGGTGTGGTGCCTTCAAATGAAGATCGTGGATATGTCCTGCGCCGGGTAATGCGCCGGGCGATCCACCAGGGCCGCACCCTCGGTTTCGAAGGCCAGTGGCTGCAGGAATTCACCGATCTCGCGGTCGAAATGATGGGCGACGCCCACCCGCAACTGGTGGCCGCCAAAGACCGGATCGATCGCTGGGTCAGGGCTGAAGAAGAAAGTTTCGGCCGGACGCTCGACCGTGGCACTGCCCTGCTTGACCAACTCGTGGAAAAGGCGATCGCCAGTCACGAAGCGTGGATCTCGGCAGCTGACGCCTTCCAGCTTCACGACACTTTCGGCTTCCCTTACGACCTGACCAAAGAGATGGTTGCCGAACGGGGACTGTCAGTTGACGATCAGGGTTTCGAAGAACTCATGGAAGGACAGCGCCAGCGGGCCCGCCAGGGAGCAAGCGGCGGCGGCAAAGGCGAACGCCACGAACAGATCCTCGACTTCGCGAAAGATGCTCCGGCATCGGAATTCGTCGGGTTCGAATACCTGCGTTCGGAAACCGGAGTCGGTGCACTCAGCCTCAGTGCCGGAAACGGTGAAACAGCCCTGGCCAAGATCGAAGAAAGCCCGTTCTACGCCGAAGGTGGTGGTCAGGTCGCCGATACCGGCCGTTTGATCTGGGATGGCGGCGAAGCCGTAGTCACCGATGTGGTTCGAGTTGGAGATGACCAGGTTCTGGAAATCAAAGCAAGCGGCGAACATGGCCTGCCCGCGGTCGGTGCAACCGTGGAAGCACTCGTTGATCGCGAATCCCGTTTCCGCACAATGAGGAACCACACCGCGACTCACCTGCTTCACGCGGCGCTGCGTGAACGCCTCGGCACCCATGTTCACCAGGCCGGATCGGCAGTACGTCCCGACAAGCTCCGTTTCGATTTCAGCCATGGTGAGCCACTCTCACCGGATGACATCAAATGGGTTGAAGATCGGGTCAACGGCTGGATCAAGGACGGTGACCCGGTGCGCTGGATCACCATGGAGAAGGATGAAGCGGTCAAGCTGGGCGCCATGGCCCTGTTCGGGGAGAAGTACGGCGACTGGGTCCGCATGGTTGAAATCGGCGACGGCAGTTTCTCCCGCGAACTGTGCGGCGGCACCCACGTGAACAACACGGCAGAGATCGGAATTTTCAGGATCAGTGGTGAATCTTCAAGCGCAGCGAACGTGCGCCGGGTGGAAGCGATCACCGGCCCGGACGCAATCGACTGGTACCGGGAACGTTCGGCCGAGCTCACCGAGGTCGGCGAACTGCTCGGGGAGAAACGGGACCCGGTCGGAGCCGCGAAGCGCGCTGCGGAAAAACTGGCGGAAGCGAACAAGGGTGCGAAGCAGGCTGAACAGAAGCAGCTTGGATCAGCCGCAAAGGACCTGGCATCCCAGGTTGCGCCGATAGGCCCGATCGATGCGGTGATCGCCAAGGTGCCCGTCGCCAACCCCAAACAGATCCTTTCGATAGCCAAGTCGATTCAGGCTGAAAGCCCCGGGGCCGGGGTGGTGCTCGCTGGTGCTGACGCAGACTCAGGCAAGGTTGGCCTCGTTGTTCTCTTCTCGGCCGACGATGCCCCGTCGAAAGTATCGGCGGCGGAAATGATTCGTGAAATCGCACCCCTGATCGGCGGGGGCGGCGGTGGCAGCGATGAAATGGCGCAGGCGGGCGGAAAGAATCCGGACGGGGTCGAAGCTGCCCTGGCTGCGGCCCGCACCCTGCTGGAGTCAAAACAGGCATGAGGGTACTGGCGCTCGATTACGGACTCGCTCGGATCGGATGCGCCGTTTCTGACGCCACCGGCACCCTGGCAACACCGATAGCCGCGATCGAGCCGCCCGAGATTTCCGAAGTGCTCAGCGTGGCGAAAGAACGCGAAGTCGAATGCATAGTTGTCGGCATGCCGGTTTCGCTTTCCGGTGAAGAGGGCAATCAGGCCGCGATCACCAGAACGTTCTGCGCGGACCTTGAAGACTCGACTGAACTTCCCGTAGAAACGTATGACGAGCGGTTCACCACGAGGATGGCCGCCCAGACAAGGCGATCCTCAGGGGCCGGCGCCGCCGAAGATTCGATTGCGGCAGCCCACCTTCTGGAGAGTTACCTGATGTCCCTGGCCTCGAAAGCAGCTCTGGCAGACGATGGCTGACCGCTGGTTCGATGACGTGCCTGAACACGACCCGGGCGACCCGGAGGCGGTCGAACGTGCCTTGCGACGCCAGGAACGGGCTGCCAAACGACAGGGCAAGGACAGCAAGGGGGCCGGCAAAGCGAAAAAGCCACGACTGCCGCGACGCAAGCCAGCCCCGGAGCCGGAATCAGAATTCGAACCCGAGTTTCATCCCGAAACCGCGGAGGCCGAAGTTCCGGCCGGACCGCCACCGGGGCAGTTCATCGATGAGCCGCTCAGCAACGAGTTCTTCCCCGAAACATTCGACGATGAGCCCGCTGTGCCACCTGGCCCCGTACGGCCACGTCGCGGCGGTTCCGGAGGCGGCAGGTCCGGCTTCAACCGTGGTCGCCTGGTTGCGATCGGCGCGGCGGCGATCGTGCTGCTTCTCGTGGTCATCGTTTTCTTCGCCCTGTTCCAGCCATTCAAGGGCGACGGCGACGGCGAACCGTTCAACGTCAACATTCCGCGCGGCGACAGCGTCGGCCAGGTCGGTGACCTGCTTGCCGAACGGGGCGTGATCTCGAACGCAACCCTTTTCGAAGTGAAAGCGACGATCACCGGCAAGCGGGCCGAGCTTTACCACGGCAACCATCAGTTCCGGGAGAACATGAGCTACTCGGCAGCTCTCGAGGAACTCGGCCGGCAGCCGAAGAAGGTGACGATCAACATCACCATCCCGGAAGGGCTGAGCCGTTCGGAAACCGCGAACACGGTTGAAGCGGCGGGCCTGCCGGGGGACTACATGGCCGATTCGGTCAAATCCAACTCCCTCAATCCGGATGACTACGGAGCTGACGGCAAAGCGAAGAGCCTCGAAGGGTTCCTTTTCCCGGCCACCTATGAACTGAAGCCCGGATCGACCACGAAGGACCTGGTCGGCGAGCAGCTACAGGCGTTCAAGGACAACATCGCCGGTGTCGACATGAGCTACGCCAAAAAGAAGAACCTGACCGTGTACGACGTGCTCACCATCGCGTCGATGATCGAACGCGAGGTTTCGGTTCCGAAAGAAAGAAAAACCGTTTCCGCCGTGATCTACAACCGCCTGAAGATGGGTGAGCCGCTGTTCATCGACGCGACCACCAGGTTCGCGGTCGACAACTGGACCGATCCGCTGACCCAGTCCGAACTCGAAGTGGACTCGCCGTACAACACGCGAACCAACCAGGGTCTGCCCCCAGGTCCGATCGGCAGCCCGGGACTGGCATCGATCGAAGCCGCTGCGAGGCCGGAAAACACCGATGTGTGGCTCTATGTGGTTGAACCCGGAACCTGCGGTGAGCATGTGTTCGCATCCAGCCTGGATGAACACAATGCGAACGTGGCGAAATATCAGGCGGCCCAGGAGGCGGCGGGCGGTTCGCCCACCGAGTGTTGATGACCAGGCGCCTGGCTGTGCTCGGCCATCCGGTTTCGCACTCGAGGTCACCGGCGATGCAGAACGCGGCGCTTGAAGACCTCGGCCTTTCCGGCGAATGGTCATACGAAGCGATCGATGTGCCGACAGGCGAGATCACCGACTTCATCGGAGGCATGGCCTCCTCCGGGTTCGCCGGAGTGAACATCACCGTTCCCCACAAGGAAGTCGCGTTGACCGTCGCCGATCAAACGACAGCCGCGGCCCGGGAGATCGGTGCCGCCAACACCCTCACCTTCAGGCCGGACGGTATCCATGCCGCCAACACGGACGCACCCGGGCTGCTCGACGCTCTCGAAGAACCGGTGTCCGGCAAGACGGCATTGCTGCTCGGTGCCGGTGGTGCCGCCCGGGCGGTGCTCTGGGCGCTTGTGAACGGCGGCGCGTCAGTTGCGGTCTGGAACCGGACCGAGTCGCGCGCAACCGAACTCACCGCGGCATTGGGCGGCACCGTTGCCGGCGAGCCCGACGTTGCCGAGTTCGACCTGATCGTCAACGCCAGCGCCGCCGGGCTCGGTGGCGAGGGCGGCATCACTGAACTGCCGGTCGACCCGGAAGCTTTTCGTCCGGGACAGACGGTGGTTGACATGGTTTACGGCGAAAAACCAAGCACCCTGCTCACAGCCGCGGCCGCAAACGGGGCCGCAACTGTTGACGGCCTCGAAATACTGGTCCGGCAGGGGGCGCTGTCACTTGAAACGTGGACCGGCACGAAGCCTTCGCTGGACGTGATGCGGAAAGCCGCCCGCGGCTGAACTACTCAGCCGACTGCGGTTCTGACTGATTCTTGGTGTCCTCGCGTTCCTGGGCCTCCAGGTTGTGCGCAGACGAACTGACCGAAACCAGCAGCCGGTCATTGCCGGATTGCGTCACTTCGAAGCTCTCCGGATCGGACGGCATCATGAAATCGAAAACGGCCGGTGCGAAATCGGTGGCGAAAGCGATGAGCCCCAGGGCCTCGATTTCGACATAGGTCGGTGCGGCCGGCTGGACCGTGAGTACCACGCGATCTCCCGGCTTCGCTGCGACCGGCGAGACCCCCTCGTCGGCATTCACGGTTACCTCCACAACGTCCGAAGCAGCTGGCGGTGGGCCCGGGTCGCTGGCACCGGTTGTGCCGCTGGCGCCCGTGCTGCCAGTCGTGCCGGTCGTCGCTTCCTGCGGATCATCAGTTTTTGGCTCCGGGACGATGAATGCGATCGCCGTCGAGATTCCAAGCAGAACCAGCATCACGATTATCAACCGGCGGGCAGCCATCAGTCAGCGACCGGGTGTCGAGGGCGAACGGGGTTCAGGGGGATGCGGGGCGGCGTCAGACAAAAGTTGTCAATACTCTAGGGACAAGATGAGTTTTCGGTTTACAACAGCAGGAGAATCCCACGGACCCGGTCTGACCACGATCGTCGAAGGCCTGCCGGCCGGACTCGAACTCGACCGCGAGACCCTCGACTACGACATGGCGCGCCGCCAGCTCGGACATGGCCGCGGTGGACGCATGAAGATCGAATCGGACACGGTCGACATCCGTTCCGGTGTGCGCCACGGCAAGACGATCGGCGGACCAGTAGCCGCTCTGGTCGCCAACCGTGACTACAAGAACTGGGATGAACGCATGAACCCGTGGCCGATCGAAGGCGAGATCCCGCCAGTGACGCTGCCACGGCCCGGTCACGCCGACATGGTTGGCATGTGGAAATACAAGCACGATGACCTCCGGCCGATCCTCGAACGGGCCAGCGCCCGCGAGACCGCCGCACGGGTCGCTGCCGGCGCGATCGCCAGAGCCTTCCTGACCGCAGTCGGAGTGACTGTCAGAAGCCACGTCACCCAGATCGCATCGGTGAACGCGCCCGAGCAGAACGACCTGCAGATCGCCGATTTCGACGGCGTCGATGACGATCCGGTCCGTTGCCTCGACCCTGACACCTCAGCCCGGATGGTCGAAGAGATCAACGTGCTGCGCAAGAAGAACGAAAGCCTTGGAGGGACCTTCGAAGTCCGTGTGTTCGGACTCGTACCCGGTCTCGGCAGCCATGTCTCCTGGGAAGACCGGCTCGATGGCCGCCTTGCGCAGGCAATCTGCTCGATCCAGTCGATCAAGGGCGCTTCGATCGGCCAGGCCTGGGATGTCGCCGGCCGGCCCGGATCCGAAGCCCACGACGAAATTTTCTATTCCGAAGAACGCGGTTACTACCGTGAGACCAACCATGCCGGTGGCCTCGAAGGTGGCATGACCACCGGAATGCCACTGTCGGTCCGGGCTGCGATCAAGCCAATTTCCACGATGACCAAACCGTTGCGGTCAGTGGACATGGCGACCCGTGAACCGGCAAAAGCCCACAAGGAACGGACCGACTCCACGGTCGTTCCGGCGGCCGCCGTGGTCGGTGAAGCAATGATCTGCCTGGCCCTGGTGAAGTGTTACCGCGAGAAGTTCGGTGGCGACCACATCGATGATGTGATTGGCGCCATCGACGCCTACAAGGAACGCATCGGCTGGCGATGATCTGCCTGGTCGGGTTCATGGGCGCGGGGAAGTCGTCGGCCCTCGTCGAGCTCGCCGCCCACGGGCTGCATACGGTTGACACCGATCGGCTGATCGAAGCCGAAGCCGGCTGCCCGATCGCCGTCTACTTCGAACGGCATGGCGAAGACGCGTTTCGCGACCTTGAACAGGCGACCATCCTGCGGGCGCTTTCCGACCCGGCGAATGACGTGG
This sequence comes from Solirubrobacterales bacterium, assembly GCA_049593795.1. Taxonomy (GTDB): domain Bacteria; phylum Actinomycetota; class Thermoleophilia; order Solirubrobacterales; family 70-9; genus 67-14. Next base: position 4,717 of record JBAWHK010000095.1, on the reverse strand, counting down.
TTGCCCTCGGCGGCGGCGCCGTCACCAGTGAAGTCGTGCGCAACGCGATGTTCGGCAAGTCCCACACGGTGGTTTGGCTCGACGTCGAGATGGACACCGCCTGGCGTCGCGTCCGGGCCAGCAACCGGCCGCTCGCCCAGGATCAGGATGCGTTCGAGAAGCTCTATCGCGAAAGGCAGCCGCTGTACGAATCGGTGGCTGACGCGGTGCTGCCCGCGGTTGCCCGCCGGGTGTGGGACCGGGCGATCGGCCCGGTTCGGATGCTGAAGGACCTTCCTGACGGCACCCGGATGATCTGGGCAGCCAGTTCAGGCGGCGAATACCCGGTATATGTCGGCCGGGACCTGCTGGGATCGGTTCTCTTCGACGGAGCCGGTGACGTAATGCCCGGCAATGGAAATTCCTATTCGTTCAGTGACGACTCAGTTGCGCCCCTTTACGGCGATCAGCTGGGGGATGTCGAAGGTGCGATTTCGGTGCCTCCGGGTGAAACCGCGAAGACGGTATCCCAGGCTGAAACCTCCCTGCGCAAAATGGCGCTGCTCGGCGTCACCCGTTCCGACCGGCTGATCGCGCTGGGCGGCGGTGTGGTCGGTGACCTCGCGGGGTTTTGCGCCCACACGTACCAGCGGGGAATCCCGGTCGTTCAGGTGCCAACAACCCTGGTGGCCCAGGTTGACAGCGCGATCGGGGGAAAGACCGGGGTGGACCTGCCTGAAGGCAAGAACTACGTCGGTGCTTTCCACTTGCCATCCGCAGTCATCGCCGACACAGGAACGCTGCAGACCCTTCCAAAGGAAGAACTGCGCGCAGGCATGGCAGAAGTCGTCAAAACCGCTCTGCTGGCCGGAGGTGAGCTCTGGCAGCAGGTCCTCGACCTCGGTCCGGAAGAGATCCTCGACCGCAACGACCTGATTTACGCATGTGCCCGACACAAGTGCCGGGTAGTTGCCGCCGATGAGCGCGACACCGGCCTGCGGGCGACCCTCAACTTCGGGCACACCGTCGGTCACGCAATCGAAGCGGCCACCGGCTACGAGCGCTACCGGCACGGAGAAGCGGTAGCTCTCGGCCTGCTCGCCGCACTCCGCCTGTCCGACGCGCCGGAACTCCGGGAACAGGTGCTGGACTGGAACGCACGTCATGGGCTGCCGGTGCAGCTCGACCCGTCGATCTCGATCGAGGATGTCGTCGACGCCGTCCAGTTCGACAAGAAAAAAACCGCGCGTGGAGTCGGTTTCGTCCTGCTGTCGACTCCCGGGGAACCAAAGGTCGATTGCCTAGTTGAAACCGATCGCGTCAGAGACGCAGTTCAGGAGCTGGTCCAGTGAGCCGATCCGCAAACCGAGTCGCAATCCTCCACGGAGTCAATTTCGATGTCCTGGAAAGGCGCGACCCCGAACTGTATGGCGGGATCAGCCTGGGCGAACTCGAGTTCAGGATTTCCGGATGGGCGGCGGAGCTGGAACTCGAACCCAGCTTCTACCAGACCAATTCCGAGGCCGAATTCTGCGGATACCTTCATCGTCTCAGCGAAGGCGCCGACGGAGCCCTGGTCAATGCCGGTGCCTGGACCCATTACAGCCGTGCGATCGGCGACGCATTCGCGGTCGACCCGGTACCCGCGATCGAAATCCATCTTTCGGACGTCGACAACCGTGAGGAATGGCGGCGGGTTTCGGTGTTCGAAGGTCAGATGGCAGGCAAAGTGTCGGGCAAAGGCATCGACGGTTACAAAGAGGCTCTGGAACTGATCGCGAAGGAACTGGGCATCACCGGTGGCTGAACGCGCCGACCGGCTCGCTACATCGGTCAGGGACGCCGGTCTCGACCAGCTACTGGTCACCGAGCTGACCAACGTGCGTTACCTCTGCGGCTTTTCCGGAACCAATGGCGCCTGCCTGGTTGGTCCCGATTCGAAGATTTTCCTCACTGACTTCAGATACACCGAGCGGGCCGCCGCCGAAGTGAACGGCTGGCAGGTCGAAATAGTTCCCGGGGAGTGGCTCGCCGGGCTCGCCGGCTTCTTCAAAGGCGAGGTCGGTATCGAAGATGACCACATGACCGTGCGAACGGCAGCAAAACTGAAGAAAGCCGCTCCGGATAACGTGACCCTGGTTGATGCCGGAGGCAAGGTCGAAAGCATCAGGAGGATCAAAGAGCCGGAAGAGATCGAAAGGATCGCTGCGGCCGCCGAACTCACCGATGTGATTTACCGGGAATCGATTGAACGCGGACTCATCGGCAGGACAGAAGCCGGGATCTCGGCGTACGTGGTGGGCCGGATGCGCGAAGAAGGCGCCGAACCGTCATTTCCTCCGATCATCGCCTCCGGACCGAACGGGGCTTCGCCACACGCCGAACCCGGCCCACGGACGGTCGGCAAAAACGAGCTGGTGACCATGGACATGGGCGCTGTCCTCGACGGGTACTGCTCCGACTGCACCCGGACCTTCGCGACCGGGGTTCTGGACGAAAAAGCAAACGAAATTTACGAAGTGACGCTTGCCGCCAACCTCGCTGGCCTTGGAGCAATCCGGGCCGGGGTGCCGGCAGCAGACGTGGACGCGGTCGCACGCGACCTGATTGCCGAAGCCGGTTACGGCGAGAACTTCGGGCACGGACTAGGCCACGGGGTCGGGATGGAAGTGCATGAAGGGCCACGACTCGGCATGCGATCAGACGACGTACTCGCCGCAGGCGACGTGGTGACGGTGGAACCCGGGATCTACGTCGGCGGATTCACCGGTGTGCGCATCGAAGACATGGTTGTGGTGGGCGAGGATGGAATCGCGAAGAACTTCGCATCCATCTCAAAGACCCTCACCATCGTCGAATAGAAACGATCCCTGACGGCAGCAGCAGAAGACCGCCGCGGGGTGGCACTTCGTCACGGTTTGTGGCATACTGTGATGACCGTCACACAGATGACGAAGACGGAAACCAACTTGAGTCACACGACAGTTGGGTAGGGGGAACTCCGTAGCTTTTCGCCATTGGCGAGGAAGTTGTTTGAGGAGAGAGGGTGCGAATCGGAAAGACCGGCCTGAGGGGGCCGGTCTTTTCTTTGCATCCTTGTCCCTTAACGAAAACGGCCGGGCTTTCGCCCGGCCGTTTCTTGCTGCCTGAACTAACCCTGCCTTACGGCGTGGGTCCGTTGTAATTGTTGCTGTAGCAGTAGCTGCCGCTGTGGCAGACGTTGATCTTTCCATCCTCGAAGAGGAAAGAATCGCCCTGGTTCAGGCCGTCGACCGAGCGACGCGGGTAGGCGTGCGGGTCATCGCCATAGCCCCATTCTTCCCGCGGCGGAACGTTCTCGTTCGGGGGTGTTCCCGAACCTTCGCACGGGTCGGCCACCGGGTTGCCGTGGTTGCACTCGGTCGGCGTGCCGGGCACGCTGACGGTCGTGTTGAAGTAACCCACCGGGCCACCGTCGTAGTAGACCATCATGCTGTTGCCGCCCGTGTACGGGAAGCTGCTCACCTGGGGGATGTCAAGGAAAGGATTCGCTTCCCAGTGACGACCCGGGTTGAGCGCCGGCATGTAAACCGAGGCGCCATTGGTCCGGGCCAGCACTTCCGACGTGACGTTCGCGACCTGATGGTCACCAAACGCATTGCGCTGGAGCACTGAATGGACCGGGCTGTTCGGCAGCGGGTCGGTGGTCATGTTGTGGGCGTAGCCGTTGTTTTCGCCACGATCCCAGAGAAGCTGGATCAGCGAAAGCAGGAGCGGCCGCTCGGCTTCGTCCGGGTAGTTCGCGTAGAGACCGAGGCCAGGCAGCTTGAAGTACTCATCCGAGTCCACCGAACGGCGGAGCAGGGTCGAGTAGTTCATGCCGGGCACCCCGAGGACGCCACGGTCCGCATCGGGCGAAAGCGCGAGCAGCGCTCCACCCATGATGCCGCCCTGACTGATTCCCATGTAATGGCCTCTGGTGCTGGCTCCCGCGGACAGGTCGATTACGGATTCAAGTCCCGCACCGTTGTCGTACTGGAACGCAGCGTTGCTGGCGAATCCATCCGGGTGGACCAAAGCCCGCTGCAGGTAGAGGAAATTGACAAATCCCTGCTGCATGCGGTCAACCATCTTCGGGAAGTTCGACATGTCGCCGAGCGCCGCGATCACCGATGGCAGGTCGTTGTCGGAGAAACCGGCCCAGTCGATGGCGCACCAGGTCGAATTCGTCTTTTCGGCGAACTGATCCTGGCCATTTACCTGCCCGAGGCTTCCGAGCAGGCCGTGACCGTAGGTTCCGGTCTGGGTCGGGGTTACCGAACCGGGCGTGTCGAGAATCGTTTCGGGCACGTTGCAGCGGAACGGAACGTCGGTCGTGAAGGCCGGGTTCCAGGTGATGTCTCCGCTGGCGTCATGATCGAAAGTGGCGCCAGTCGGACAACCGTCCTGGTTCAGGTAACAGGGCACATTGTCGAGCGTGCCGTTGATCCTGATCAGGGTGGTTCCGCCCGGATCACTGACATCGTCGATGGTGAACTCCGGCGCGCTGCCTTCAACCAGCTTGTTCGCCAGGTTGGTGTCGCCAAGACGCTCGAATGCGTCATCGCGAATTTCGACTGCCCGTCCGGTCGTTGATTCCTGACTCGCGACGGTGAAGTCCCAGGCCATGTAAAGGCTCGAGCGATCAACCCCTGCCTTGTTGACCAGGTCATTGATCACCGATTCCATGTGCGGACGTCGATCTTCGACGATCTGCTGC
>JBAWHK010000094.1:0-19973 GCA_049593795.1 Solirubrobacterales bacterium | reverse complement strand
CACGTCCGACCACATCGAGGGTCAGGGCCATCATCTCTTCGCTTACGTCAACGACGTCCCCGTCCCTGGCCTTGCCAAGAACATCGCCATCGAGCGCTGCCGCTGTCGCATTGGTCATGTGTTCAGTGAAGGCACTCAGGTGCCGTTTGGCGAACATCGGCTGCACCAGGCGTCGCTGTTTGCGCCAAAGCTCCCCTTCACTGGTCAGCAGGCCTTCGCCAAGGATGATCCGAAGCAGGTCGTACTCCGCACCTTTGCCGTAATTGTCCTGATTGGTGATCAGGACATGTTTTGCCGCCTCGTGGCCGCTGACCACAACCAGCCGTCGGCCACGGGAATGGGTGCTGGCGACGTTGCCGTACTTCATCGACATTTCCATCATCGGCTTACGGAAGTCGCGGGCCGACTGAAGGATGAACTTCTTGTTGTCCAGGCCGGTCGGGCCTGGCGGTACTGGAAGGGTCATACCGGATCCTGTTCGACCAGACGCCCGATGATCTCCAGCAACTGTCCGCGGATCAGCAGCCATTGCTCTTCCACTTCGGTCACCGGATCCATCGTCGCGATCGCGAGTCCACGCACGGCCGAAACCGAGGTCTGGAGCACCGCGTTGAAATCAGGCAGCGGTGCGATTTCCGGCAGGACTTCAGTGGCGCTGCGAAAGATGATTCGTTCAACGTCGAGGTGCAGTTCGCGCACCGGCTGCTGGAGGTCGCTGTCGGTCCTTGATGCGAGCTGGAGCTCAACCGCCGCGGCGAAGGTCGGGCCTTTGAAGACCACAAAAAGCCGGTCGAGAATCTCGCCGAAACGTTCGGTTACGTCGCTCGAGTCGGGCGCTGCGGCGACAAATTCGCCGGCCAGGCGTTCGGTGACGTAACGCATCGCCTCGACGCTGAGTTCAGCCTTCGTGCGGAAGTGATGCTGCAGGGCACCGAGCGAAACCCCGGCCCGTTCGGCAGCGAGACGGGTCGAAGTCCCGGCATATCCGCGTTCGATCAAAAGCTCAACCGTCGCGTCCAGCACCGAAGCACGGGTCGCAGCGGTCCGGTCACTCTGCTGGCGTCTCGAGGCATCCATGGGCCGAAGTATACAAGTCGGTCAACTGACTTGTAAGTGAATACTTCAACCCCTTTTGCAGGAAAAAACCGGGTCGACTTTGCCGTAGGAGAGCCGGTGAAGTCGACCCGGACCTGATTCGACCAACCGCCTCAATGCCCCGGGTCGACTTTGCCGTCGCAACTGCGGCGAAGTCGACCCGGACGTTTTGGTTTAGCTTGGTGGCCGGTTACGGATTCCCTGATCCGGGCTCCGGTTCAGGGACCTTCCCAGCCGTTCGCGTAGCAGTGACCATCCGACGGATCGGAGATCTCGGGGGTGATCACGGCGCAGCTCTGGATCGTTCCGTTCTCAAGGAACGTCGCGGCCTGCGTATATCCATCTTCGGAACGTCTCGGATGTTCATGCGGATCGCCGCCGAAACCCCACTCTTCCCGTGGCGGAACGTTCTGCAGCGGCGGTTGAGCGATCCCCTGATCCAGGGTTCCGGTGAAGCTCGGTGGTCCGCTGTCGTAATAAACGAGCATGCTGCCGTCGTTCCACGGGAACGACGTTGGCTGATCCATGCCCAGGAACGGGTCAACGTCCCAATGCCGGCCGGCATTGAGGGCCGGGCTGTAGACGCTCGCGCCGATCGTACGGGCCTCGATTTCCGCAGTGATGTTCGCGACCTGGTGATCACCATAAGCAACCTCGAGCAACACGTTGTGCGGAGGTGTGTTCGGCAGCGGCGAACTGGTCATTTTCTGCGCATAGCCATTGGCTTCGCCACGGTCCCAGAGCAGCTGCATCAGCGAAAGCACGAGCGGCCGTTCAGCCAGATCCGGGTAGTTGTCATAGAGCCCCGCCCCCGGAAGCTTGAAGTACCGGTCGGAATCGACCGAACGCTGGAGCAGGTTGGAATAGTTCATTCCGGGAACACCAAGAACCCCGTAATCCGAGTCGGGAGTGAGGGCCATCAACGATCCGCCCATGATCCCTCCCTGACTGATCCCGTAGTACTGGCCCCTGGTGCGAGTCGGATCGGAAATGTCAATCACCGATTCCATACCGCCCGGAGCGGCCCCGTTGCCATCAAGCTGGAACGCCGGAAGGTCCGCAAACCCGTCCTGATGGATCATTGACCGCTGCAGCAGCATGAAGTTCACGAAACCCTGCTGCATGCGATCGACAGCCTTGTTGAAGTTGGACATGTCGGCAAGCGAATCGACCACGGTGATCAGATCGCCTGCCGAGAAACCATCCCAGTTAGCGCCGCACCAGATTCCCCCGCCCTGGCGGGAAACGTTCTTGACACCGGGCGAATCCATCTCCCCCTTGTAATCACCCAGGAGGCCATGTCCATAGACGCCGGATGGGCCTGGCACCACCGCGGTGCCGGGTCCGCCTGGCTGGACCGCCTTCGGGATCACACAACGGAAGGGAATGTTCATCGTGAAGGCCGGGTTGTAGTCAACTGAACCGTCAGGCTTGAAATTGAACTTCGACCCGGATGCACACCCGTTGTTGTTCAGAAAACACGGCAGGTTCTTGAGCTTGCCTTCGACATAGCGCAACATCCCGTCGCTGTCCTTGGGCACCTTGAGCCCATTGCCTCCCGGCTGGGTTCCACAGGTAGGCAGATCATCGATGTTGCAGACAGCGTTGATCTCGATTTCCGGGCTGGTTCCCTGAATCGTACGGTCTGCCAGGTTCGTATCGCCGTACTTCGCGAAGGCTGCGTCACGGATCTGAAGAGCCCTCGACGTAACGCTGTGCTCGCTCGCAACCGTGAAATCCCAGGCGATGTAGAGGTCCGACCGATCCAGCCCACCCTTGGTCACTGCGTCGGAAATCACCCCGTTCATGTGCGAACGCCGGTTTTCGACCGCTTCCTGCCTGGTCGGCAGCCTGTCGCGGTAAGCACGGAAGCCAAGCGGAGACTCGATCGACTGGCCGGTTTCGTCTTTCAGGTTCTGGAATGCCACGATGTAACGCTGCCCGTATTCAAAATTCCGGGCCGGACGAACGTAAAGGTTGACGTCCGCCGTATTGCCCGGATTGGCGTTGATGCCGCCATCTGAAGATCCCGTCGGGTCAATTGACGTCGGATTCGAATCGAGCTCCGCCCAGATCGGCTGCCGAACGCCGGTATCGGCGTTGATCACGACAACCGAAGCATCAGCGTTGTCGTAGGCATGGAGGTCTGAAAGCGGCACCAGACCGCTGTTCGCAAACGCTGCCGGAGTATCGAGGCCCGGCACCTTCAGCACGATCGCGTTGCCCGGGCTGAACCCATCGCCGCGGTTGATGTCGGTGACATCGATGTGGACACCATCGGTGTTGGCCGGGGTCGACTCCGGATGGAGATCCAGACGCTTTCCGGTCGGCGTCGACGGGTCCGGCTTCGCGTAAAAGTCATTGGGGAAAGGCTGCAGGCAGACCGTCGAATCGAGGAAGTCGCATCGGTCCGGGTTGTCGCCCAACGGCACCGTCACGTACTCGACCGGTTTGTCGCAACGCTTCCGGTCCCTGGCGAGGGTCCGGGTGGAAGATCTGGTGACCTTCTTCTTTCCTCTGCGATAGGTGGCTTTGACCGTCAGCTTCTGCTTCCCGCACTTGGAAAGTGTCTTCTTTCCCGCCGAGGTCAGTCGCAGCGAGATGGTCTTCGTGCCCTTCTTGCGCAGGCGGACCTTCTGCTTGCGGAACAGCTTCTTCTTGTTGCCTTTGGCCGCGGTTACTGTCACTTTCACTGCGGTATTTGCCCGGAGCTTCAAGGTCAGCTTCTTCGCCTTGAGCAGACTGGCCTGATTCTTGGTCTTGATCTGAAGCTTGACCTGAGCCTTTTTCGATTTGCCCTTGGCGGATGCCGAGCCGGCTCCGATGGTCCCGGCCAGCGTAACCCCCATCACAAGCATCAAAAACGCAAGCAAAACACGGCGCACGAAGGCAGCCTCGGTCAAGTTCATTGCTTCTCCCTTTGGAATTCAAAAACCACGGTGCCTCCCTACGAGGCCACATGCAGGTTACAGTTTCCCGCGATGAAGACTCCAGCTCTCCCCGAAAGATCCCGCAAGCCAAAAAGGCTGTTCTCACACAGCCTGATCGTGGTTGCCGTGGATGCGGTTTCGCTACTGATAATCGCCTGGATCCTGCCCGGTTTCTACATGGACGGAATTGCCGGAGCGATCCTCACCGCCCTTGCCATAGGTGCGATCAACGCTTTCGTCTGGCCGCTGCTGTCGCGGTTCACATTGCGGCTCACCGTGCTCACGCTCGGGCTGTTCGGACTCATCCTCAACGCTGTCGTGGTCGGGCTCGCAATCCTGGTCATGCCCTGGCTTCATATCGACGGGCTTTTCGAAGCGGTGGTACTGACTTTCTCCCTGGCGATAATCACCTCGCTGATCTCGGCCCTTCTCGCGATCGACGAGGACAGCTCGTGGTACCTCAACGTGGTCAAGGGTCAGCAGCGTCGCCGTGAAGAGGTCGCTGAAACTGACGAACCGGGAATTGTCTTTCTCGAAATCGACGGGCTTGCCCACGATGTGCTCCGTCGCGCCTTCGCCAATGGCAATGCCCCCACCCTCGCCAGCTGGGTGCGCAGCGAAAGCCATGACCTGAACCGCTGGGAAACCGACTGGTCATCACAGACCGGTGCCTGTCAGGCCGGAATTCTCCACGGCAACAACTACGACATGCCGGCGTTCCGCTGGTGGGAAAAGGACCGCGGAAAAGCCATAGTCACGAACCATCCCCGCGATGCGGCCGAGATCGAACGTCGCCAGTCCGACGGCAACGGCCTGCTGTCCAAGGGCGGTGCTTCACGGGCAAACATCCTTTCCGGTGACGCCGCCGTTTCGATGCTGACCATGAGTACCGTCCTCGAACGCCGGGGCAAGATCGGCGAGGATTACGCCGCCTACTTCGCCCGTCCGTACGGGGTCCTGAAGACCGCAGCTTTCACCCTCATCGAAATTTTCAAAGAGCGTCGATCCGCGTCGGCTCAGGTTGGCGACGACGTAGTGCCACGAATCGGTCGCTCCCGTACCTATTCGGTAATGCGGGCCTGGGCCACGGTGATCCAGCTTGACCTCCAGGTGGCCGCGGTGGTTGGCGACCTTCTGGCCGGACGCCCCTCGATCTACACGACTTTCCTTGCCTACGACGAAGTAGCCCACCACTCCGGAATCGAGAGACCGGACACCCTCCAGACCCTGCGCACGGTAGACCGCCAGATCGCCCGTATCGTCAAGGCCGCCGAGGCCGCCCCTCGCCCCTACCGTTTCGTCGTACTTTCCGACCACGGCCAGTCACAGGGCACCACCTTCAAGGACCGCTACAACCTGACCCTGGAAGAGCTCGTGACTCGGCTCAGCGAGACGCAGGAGAAGGTCGAACCGGCGACGGAAGGCCAGGACGATGCGCGTGCCTACCTGAACGCCTCGGTCACCGAAGCCGCAAATGAAGAGACCCGCACAGGCCGTCTGCTCAACCGGATCAGCCGCCGGACCGCGAACAAGGAAGAAGTGGAGATCGGCCCTGACGCGAGCGGCCGCGACGAAAGCGCGGAAGACACCTCGTCGATCCCTGAGCTTTCAGTGATGGCGTCGGGCAACCTGGGCCTGATCAACTTTCCGCGTGAAGAGGGCCGGATCACGGTCGAGCACCTGGACGAAATTCACCCGGATCTGGTCGACGGCCTGGTGGAACACCCCGGCATAGGTTTCCTGCTTATCGATTCGGAAGAGTTCGGGGCGATCGCGATGGGAGCCGACGGGACCAATTTCCTCGAGCTCGACCGCATTGAGGGCGAAGACCCGCTGGCCCCCTACGGACCCAACACCCGGGACCATGTGCTGCGAACCCATGAATTCCCCCATTGCCCCGACATCCTGGTCAACAGCACCTACTGGGACGAAACCGATGAGGTAGCTGCTTTCGAAGAACTGGTCGGCTCCCATGGCGGTCTTGGTGGCACCCAGTCCTACCCGTTCGTGCTTCACCCGGCTGACATGAAATGGCCTGAAGAAGGGATCGTCGGCGCCGAAAACATCTATCACCTGTTCAACGACTGGATGGAGCGGCTAGCCCCGGCCGATCAGACCAGCGAAGTAGAGCTGCCGGGTTCAAGCACCCTGACTTCCACTTCAGGAACCGCCAGATCCACCTGATCGGCAAAGCGTCGTGGTGGTCTCGCCAGATGATGGCGTCCGAACCGGCCGGCGACCATCGGAAACAGGGTTCCCCAGTGGATCGGGATGGCGACTCTCGGCCGTAGGAGTCCCACGGCATCCGCGGCGCGTTCCGGATCCATATGACCCTCACCCAGGGTGTGCCCCCAGCCCCAGACCGGCACCAGGGCAAAATCGATCCCGGATGAAATCCGGTCCATGCCCGGGTAAACATCGGTGTCACCGGCGAAATAGATCTGCCTGGTGCCCGCGATGATGAAACCGACCGCATGGCCGGCCTTCGACATCGGGCGTCGACGACCGTCATGTTCCGCCGGGACCGCCGTGACAGTGACCGCCCCTACCGTCGTCGAATGCCCTACCGGCAGTTCTTCAACCCGGGTGAATCCCTTGCGTGCGAGAAGCCTTGCCGTCCCGGGACCGCTGATTATCCGAACCCGTTTGCCGAATCGCCGGAGAGACGGAAAATCCAGATGATCGAAATGCTGATGCGAAACCAGCACGGCGTCGGGAACTTCGGCACCGCTCACCCCGGAATCACCAACCTGCCGCTTGAGGTGGACTATCCGGTTCCTCAAAACCGGATCGGTAAGCAGGTGAGCACCATCCATCCGGATGTCCACGGTTGCGTGACCCACGTATGTCAACCTGTCATCGGACACTGACCCTGAATTATGAACCGCGGACGATGATCTAGGGTTGTCCCCGTGAGTCGCCACAAGCCGTTCGAGACGAATTACGCAGGGGCCATTTACGGAACCATCCTTTCGATGTCAGTGGTGACCACGGTCAGCAAGGACCCTGAACTCGGTGCTCTGGCGATCGCCGGATGGACAGCGGCAACATCGTTCGTCTTTTTTCTGGCGCATGCCTACGCCGACATCGTTGCCGCCGGATTCGCCCGACCGCGTGAAGCGAAAAACGTCGCGCGGGAAGCGATGCGCAAAGAGTGGCCGCTGGTACAGGCTTCCCTGATTCCAGCCGCCGCGATGCTGCTGGCACCACTCGGACTGATGTCCGAGAACACCGCCACCTATGTGGCGGTACTCACCGGGGTCGTGGTCCTTTTCGTCGCCGGCATACTGATCGGCTCAAGGCAGAAACTCCGCTGGAGCCGCCGTTTGATGATCGGGGCAATCAATGCCGCGATCGGTTTCCTGATCGTCGCGCTGAAGATCTTCGTTCACTGACCGCTAGCGGTCAGGACCGATCAGCCCCGCGCCTGCCCCGCCTGCCTGTAGGACATGATGTCCACGACGAAAGCGAAGATCACGATCACCCACTCGAAGCCGTCCACCCCACGGCTGCCTGTGTTCCACATGAAGACCCATCCCAGGGTTGTCCAGGGCAGCAGGAAGAACCCGAGTATCGGCACGATCCAGCCATCCATCGACCGGCTGATCCAGTCGGTGAAAAGCAGCACCACGAAGAGTGCGAGGCGGGGCGAGATCAGTGCGAAGAGCGGTACGAGGCATCCCATGTGAAGAACCTACATCACACCGTCGTCGGAACTTTCGGCCTTGATCAGCTTGCGCCAGGGACGCATCCGAAAAGTTGCCGCGATGTGCGCCCCGTACACAACCCCCATCGATGCGAGGTTCAGGAAGATCAGGAGTCCGAGGAAGCCGGCAAGCACCCCGTACACGGCGCTGCTGCTGCTGGAGATGTCAAACCAGAGGCGCAGCCCCGAGGACACAAGTCCCACCAGGCCCGAAGCGACAACGGCCCCGATCACGGTGCTCGACCAGGGGGTTTTGCCGGGGTTCAGAACCCAGAACATCCATGTGAAATAGAGAATCCCGAAAACGCCGATCCCGATCGGGCCGCCGAATCGTCCTGCCAGGTCTGAAAGCAACTCGGAATCGTCTACGGCCTGGGCCAGCGGGCGCGAAAGGATCAGGCCCACGAAAATCAGCGCGATCGGCAGGGTGACCGCTGTTATCAATACATCCAGCGCCTTGTTCTTCGGGAAGGACGGGCCATCGGCCGAATTTTCGTTTGCGGTCTGAACCGCATGGCGCAACGCACCGATCGCCGAGCTCGATGAATAGAGAAGGACCACGGCGGTCACTATGCCGAGACTGCCTGCCCCAGCGGTCAGGCCATCAAGGAACTCGGCAACTTCCTGGCGACCTTCGACTTCATCGAAAGGCAGGTTGTCGACCACCGCCTGGATCAGGTCGGCCCGGACATCCGGAGAATCAAAAATGTTGCTGAGTATCCAGACTGCCAGCAGCAGCAGAGCCGGAAAGGTCATCAGCATGAAGAAACTGAGCTGGGCCGCCTGCCTGGTGCCCGCCGCCCTGTCGAAAGACAGGGCGGCGGTCCAGATGACAGACCAGATTCGTTTCAGTAACGCGACGAATCTGTCACGCAAATCTCTCGACTCAGTCCCCCATGCCGGTCTTGGCTACTTCCCAGCGGACGGTGACCGCGTAAATGATCGTCACGTTGAACGCAATGAAGATCAGCGACAGGAACGGCTGCGTGGTCAGGGTGGTCATGTCGACAATCGCGTGCACGAAGCAGATGGCGATGGTAAGGAAACGGGCCCATTCACGGCCCTGAATCAGGGCATAGCCAGCCCAGACCTTGATTACTCCCAGAACCATCCAGATGACCCCGACGGCCTGGACGCTCAGCAGATAAACGTCACCGCCCGAAGTACCCCGAACAAAATAGTTGTCCTCGAAGGCTGCGGAAAGTCCGGCGATCACGCCAAACACACCGGTCAGCATCATGATGATGCCGGCGAAAGCTACCCACGATGCCCAGGCAGCGGAGCCGCCTGGAACTTTTGAACCGCTGGACTCCATGTAATTCCCCTTTTAATTCACGTTCACGGACAGAAACCAGGCAAAATGCCGGTTCCAACCTTACCGTCCACGGGTCTACCGGACCGGTTCAGCGATACAGCGAAACGAGACATGTACGGTCGAACTCTCGATCGACTCCGGAATCCGGGCTGACGGCCGGTAGCGGCTGCAGTAGTTCTCGGCACAAAGGAAGGAGCCGCCCTTGATCACCTTGCGGGGTATACCGCTGGCCGGGTCACGGCTGTCGTCAACACCCGGCCCCCGCGGGTTGTTCGGCGCGCAGCAACGTGACGCAGGTTCGTCGTGTTTGTCGACAAACCAGGTGCTGGTCCACTCCCAGGTGTTGCCGGTTACTTCGTAAAGGCCGAACGGGTTCGGTTCGTAGCTCTTCACTGCCACCGTGCCAGGCTTGCGGGGACCATCAGGCCGGGGACGGAACTTCCAGGGGAACTCACCGATCCAGCGGTTCATGCGCTCGATGCCACCGGGGGCGATCTGGTCACCCCAGGCGAAATCTTCATCTTCGAGTCCACCGCGTCCGGCCCGTTCCCATTGAACTTCGGTCGGCAGGGACTTTCCGGCCCAGCGGGCGTAAGCGTCAGCGTCCTGGAAAGTGACCTGGGTGACCGGGTGGTCCTCCTTGCCTTCCAGGTCGGACTGCGGGCCCCACGGATGGCGCCAGTTTGCTCCCGGAGTCCAGGCCCACCAGCCCATCGGGTTATTCATGTCGACCGGACGGCGAGGTTGGTCGAAAGTAATCGACCCGGGCACCAGCAAAGCGGGATCGGCGCCGGGATACATGGCCGGATCAGGTGCCTTCTCGGCGATCGTCATATAACCGGTCGCTTCGACGAATTCGCTGAACTGCCGGTTGGTCACTGCGGTTTCATCCATCCAGAAGCCATCGACCGATACCGGGCCGGCGGGTTTCTCTTCCGGATAGTGCCGCTCGCTGCCCATGGCGAAGGTTCCGCCGGGGATCCATTTCATTCCCGGAAAGGGCGCCGTTTCTGTGGGTGCATCAACATTCACTCCGACAAATGTTACCGGGACGCCGGACCCAGCCCTTTCGATTCGAGGAAAGCATCGATCTCCCTGGAGAGCCGCCCGCCCTGCCAGGAAAGCGGCGATTCACCAACGTCTTCGCTGATCATTTTTGCCTGTGGCAAAACCTCCGCGTATTTCACGGCCGCCGCATACGGGTGGCCGTCGTCGATCTCGTCGTGGCTGCCGACAACCAGGGCCGGCATTTCGAGTGCGGTCAGGTCATCGACGGCTTCGAAGGGTCTGGTGCGCGGGATCTGGCGCAGCGCCTCGGCTACGGCCGCCGGGTGTCGATGTAGTTCGGCCCTGCCCTGGGCCAGTCGCATGATCGTTTCTTTCACTTCGTCCGGGCCGTTAACTCTTTCGCCGATGACGCGCGCGAATCCGGCCGGGCCGTCGTTCTCCAGAGCGTCGGCCCTTTCGTCCCAGCGATCAAGCTCAAGGTCATCTTCGGTGCCGGTGAAGACCGGACCGATCAGAATCAGGGCAGCAACCTTTTTTGGATGGCGAAGCGCGTAGGTCAGGGCCGTATGGCAGCCCATTGAGTGGCCTCCGAGGACAAAGGGAGTTTCGGCCTTCCGGTCGGCGACTACCCGTTCGAGGTCGTCAGCCAGCAATTCGTAGCTGTACTCGGACGCAGGCCCGGATTCACCGTGTCCGCGGGCGTCGAACGTATGAAGTCTGTAGCCGCGCCGTGGCAGGACCCTGGAGCCGTGGACCACGTATCGCCTGGTGGCACTCAAGCCGTGGCAGAGAAAGACATCCGGCCCGTCACCAGCGGTTTCGCCGGCGATGAGCTGACCGTCTGCTTCCGTCTCGAATTGAACCGGCTCGAGTTCGGGCATCAAGGATCAGCCCTTCTCGAGCGTTGCCTTTTCGATCACGACTTCCTTGGTCGGTTGCTGGTCGGCTCCGCCGAGCTCACCGATGGCCTGCACCACATCCATGCCTTCGCTCACCTGGCCAACGACTGCGTAGTCAGGGGTCAGAGTCTGTCCCTGCGATCCGGTCACCACGAAGAACTGACTTCCTGAAGTGCCGGCGGCTTCGGTTGGTGTCTTGGCCATCGCAACGACGCCTACGTCATAGGTGGTGTCCTTGGGCGGGGCTTCAACGACTTTGTACCCGGGGCCACCGTTGCCGGTTCCGGTCGGATCCCCTCCCTGAATCACGAAATCAGGCACGATCCGGTGGAAACCAAGACCGTCGTAGAACCCTTCTTCGGTGAGGTAAGCGAAGTTATTCGCCGTTACCGGGTCCTCTTCGGTGTTCAGGTCGATCCTGAAAGACCCTTCGGAAGTTTCCATGGTCACGCTGGCCGATTCACCCTCGGCGACAACCTGCCCGTCTTCCGGCATCGTCAGGTTCCCTTCTTTCGTAACCACTTTGGCCGTTTGTGCTTCGTCATCACTGCCACCCCGCGCAATGAGGATGCCCCCGACAGCCACCACCAGGATGACGAGCGCTACCAACAGGCCGATTACCTTCTCCCGATTCTTCATGGGGCCAGATTAGTTGATCAACGACTTTTGTCTGCTGGTCCTCTGGTCACCCGAGTTGGCATGATCCTCGGGTGGCGACTCAACCTTCAGAACCCCCCGGAAAGACAGTTTTCATCGGCCGGATGATCTGCCGGATCGTGGCCCATACCCCCTGGCTCTGGCCAGTCCTGAGCACGCAGGTAATGCGCTTCTTCGATGCTTCAGCAAAAAACTGGGATGGCCGGACCGGTTCCGGCTCGCCGGATCATCTGGCCGCACTCGCCGCAGCAACCCTGAAGGTCCCGGTTCGCCCGGAACGCCTATTGGACATAGGTTGCGGGACCGGCACCGCGACTCTCTTCCTCGCCCGGGAGTTCCCACAGGCCCGGGTCCGCGGAGTTGATCTGTCCCCCGCGATGATCAAGGAAGCAAACGGGAAGATCGGTCTTGACCCGGAGGCAAGGGTCGCCTTTCGGGTAGGCGATGCCAGCAAACTGCCTTACCCGGATACCAACTTTGATCTGGTCAGCCAGACAAACATGCCGATCTTCTTTCGTGAAATCGATCGTGTACTGAGACCAGGCGGCACGGTAATCATCACCTCGAGCAGCGGGCAGAAAACACCCTTCTCCACCCCGGACAGGACAGTTGTCAGAAAATTCGCCAGACTCGGTATTTCCGAGGTCGAAACTGGAGCGGCCGGTAACGGAACCTACTTCGTCGGCAGAAAACGAGAGCACCCTGAATGACGCTGTCCCTGGAGAAAAACTATGCCCTGATCGTCAATCCGAGCGCGGGCGGCGGACGGGCACTCAAACTCCTGCCAGCGGTCGAACGGGCACTTGATTCCCGCCGCATGATCTTCCGGGTCGAAAAGACCAGATCCACCACTCACGGAGTCGACATCGCCCTCGACGCCTGTGACGCCGGAGAAATTCCGGTCGTGATGAGCGGCGACGGCCTGCTTGGTGCGGTCGGTGGCGCCCTGGCCGGATCCAGATCCCCGCTGGGACTCATTCCGGCCGGGCGTGGCAACGACCTTGCCCGCTCACTGGGAATCCCGACCGGCCCGGATGAAGCCGTTCGTTGCCTCGACGAAGGCCACCTGCGTTCAATTGATGTCGGTGAGGCCAACGGCAACCCTTTCCTCGGAATCGCTTCGCTGGGCCTTGACTCGGATGCGAATCGCATCGCCAACGACGCGAAACTGTTCAAAGGCACCATGGTCTACGCATATGCCGCACTGCGAGCCCTGGCCCGGTGGAAGCCCGCACGCTTCGCCCTCAAAGAGAAGGGCATACAGACTCGCTACACCGGTTACACCGTTGTTGTCGCCAACAACAACTTTTACGGCGGCGGTATGAACATCGCCCCTGACGCCGATCTCGCCGATGGTGAGCTGAACGTGGTCGTAATCACCGAAGTCGGCAAGCTCAAGTTTCTGGCCAACCTGCCGAAGGTGTTCCGGGGCAGCCACATCAAACTCGATGAGGTTGAGACCTGGACCACACATTCGATCGAGATCAAGGCCAGCCGCCCCTTCACCGTCTACGCCGACGGCGATCCACTGACGGAGTTGCCGGCCACCATCCGGGTGCTGCCATCGGCGCTCGAAATGATCGTGCCCGGCCCCGCATCGTGAAAGGCGTGCGCGCGGAACTCGCCAGGACGGTCGGTCGTCTCAGCCGGGCCACCGGCAAAGGCGGAGGCACCACCCTGCCCGGACGGCTGCTGCTGAAACTCGAGCCGAACGCGATCGACCGGCTTGGCGCGAAACTCAGCCACGGATCTACCCTGATCAGTGCCACGAACGGCAAGACCACCACCGCATCGATGCTCGCTTCGATTCTTGTCGCCGAAGGCCGCCATCCGGTGCACAACCGGTCAGGTTCGAACATGACCTGGGGCGTCGCCACGGCCCTGCTTGAGCAGGATGGTGATGAAGGCCTGTTCGAAGTCGACGAAGCGTGGCTGCCGGAGACCGCCACGCGGCTCCATCCGGACACAATCCTGCTGGGAAACCTTTTCCGCGACCAGCTTGATCGATATGGCGAAACCGAAGCTCTGGCTGACGCCTGGGTGAAGCTGGCCGCAGATCTGGGCGATGACACAGGGTTCGTCCTGAACGCCGACGATCCCCTGGTTGCCGACATCGGACGCCATGCCGGTGAAGGAACCACCTATTTCGGCATCGATGACGACCAGCAGGCCCTGGCAGAACTGCAGCACGCCCACGACGCCAAACAGTGTCGGATCTGTGGCCATGAACTCGAGTACCAGCGCGCATTCGTCGGGCATCTCGGTCACTACTCATGTCCCGGCTGTGGCATGAAGCGGCCGGACCCGGAAGTGTCCGCCCGGGACATAAAGCTGAAAGGGATGAGTGGCATCGAAGCCCGGATCGTCACGCCGGAAGGCGATGCGATGCTCAGCCTGCCCCTCCCCGGTCTGTACAACCTTTACAACGCTCTCGGGGCAATCGCCACCGCCAGAAAGCTCGGCATATCTGCGCAGCGGTCGGCCGAAAGCCTCGCTTCGATGAAAGCCGTCTTCGGCAGGGTCGAGCGGGTCCAGATCGAGACCACCGAGCTTTCGATCCTGCTGATCAAAAATCCGGCAGGTGCGAATGAGGTGCTGAGGACCCTGGAACTCGAACCCGGACAGCTGAACCTGTGGATCGCCCTCAATGACAACATCGCGGACGGTCGTGATGTCTCCTGGATATGGGACGCCGATTTCGAGGTCCTCGCCGGGAAGATCGACAGCATCGTATGCACTGGAACCAGAGCCGCGGAAATGGCACTGAGACTGAAATATGCGGGCTGGAACACTGACCGCATCGAAGTTGTCGAAGAATTGGACGAGGCCCTGCGGAAAGCCCTGGCGGACCGCCCCGAAAAGGTTTTTGCGATGCCGACGTACACCGCCCTGCTGGAACTCAAGCGGCTGCTCGCCAAGCAGGGCGAAGCCGGGGAATACTGGGAAGCTTGATCCTCGCTGATCGAGCTTCCTGCGAGGCCTCGATCTGGCAACTGGTCGAATCCTGTGCGTATAACGCGGACCTTCCAGCCTGGACAGAGATCACGTCCGGCCGGCACTCCGTGCTCGATCTCGGCTGCGGAATCGGACGGGTAGCCCGCCATCTCGCTGAAGATGGCCGGCCGATCGTGGGCGTGGACCGCGATCCCGACATGGTCGATGACCTGAACCGACTGGCCTCGGAGCCCGGGGTTTCCGCGGTGACCGGGGACGTCACGGAACTTGCTTCGGTTGGCCTGGGACGTTCCGAATTTGATGCGATCATCGCCCCGCAGCAACTCCTTCACATAGTCGGCGGCAAACAAATGCGAAAGCGGGTCCTTGAAGGCGTCAAAGGCCACCTGGTGCCCGGTGGAATTGCTGCTTTCGCGATCTCGGAGATCATCGCGCCGGAAAGCCAGGAGGTTGATCTCCTGCCCGACGTTCGCGAAATCGATGACTGGGTCTATGCCAGCCGTCCGGTGGCGGTTGAATCCGACCCCGATGCACTTACGGTCGTCCGTCTGCGGCAGACAGTGGATCCGGCTGGAGCTCTCGAAGAAGCCCATGACCGGATCACCCTTGATCTGATCGATCGTCATTCGCTCACCACCGAACTGGCCGCCGCCGGGCTGATGGTCACCGGGACTATCGAACTGCCGGAGACTGACCGTCACATCGCTTCGGTAATTCTGGTCTCACGTCACGCTGCCGGGAAGGCATGACCCCTAAGGTTCTTCCGATGAAGCTCCGTTTGCTCAGCCTCTACCCGGACCAGATGAATATCTATGCCGACCGTGGAAACATCATCTTTCTGCAGCAGCGCTGCCGTTGGCGTGGAATCGAAGTCGAGGTAACCCGCTGCGGTCTCGGCGAGACGTTCGATCCGGCTGATTTTGACCTGATCTACATGGGTGGTGGCCAGGATCGCGACCAGAAAGTTGTGGCATCTGACCTTGTAGACACCAAGCGGGAAAGCCTGCTGGCGGCCAAGAACCGGGGCGTGGCGATCCTCGCCGTTTGCGGCGGGTATCAGCTGCTTGGCAGCTCCTACCAGCTAGCCGACGAAGAAATCGAAGGGCTTGGTCTGGTTGACCTCCGGACAGTGCGTGAGGCCGGCCCCCGGCTGATCGGTGCCGTCGCCATCGAAGTCGAACTGGATGGCACGAAGCGCACAGTTGCAGGTTTCGAGAACCACGGAGGAAGAACCTATCTCGGAGCTTCGGCAAAACCCCTCGGCCGGGTTCTTTCCGGCCATGGAAACAATGGCAGCGACGGTTTCGAGGGCGTTACCGAAAACAACCTTTTTGGCACCTACCTTCACGGTCCCCTGCTGCCAAAGAACTCATGGCTGGCCGATCATCTGATCGGGCTGGGACTTGAACATCACCACGGAAGCCCGGTGGAACTCGAAGGTCTGGACGACACCTTCGAATCGGCCGCACACGAATCAGCCCGGCAAGCGGCTTTCAGCGGCCGGTAGAACCGAATCCCGCTTCGCCCCGTTCGCTGGCCGAGAGTGACTGGACAGCGACCGGTTCTCCGACGACAACCGGGGTGATCACCAGCTGGGCGATCCGGTCCCCGGGTTTGACCCGGAAGATTTCGGCCGGGTCATTGTTCAGCAGCAGCACTCTGAGCTCCCCGCGGTACCCCGCGTCGATCAGCCCGGGAGCGTTCACCAGCGAGATGCCGCTTCGTTTTGCCAGACCGGAACGGGGAAGCACCAGCCCGGCATGGCCGGCCGGGATCTCGACTGCCACCCCGGTGCCTACCTGCCAGCGCTCACCGGGACCGATGTGTGCCGACTCCGACGCGTACAGGTCAAGTCCCGCGTCGTCCGCATGGGCCCGCGTCGGCAAGGTTGCTTCTTCACTCAGAATCTGAAAGTTGAGCTGCATGTGCGGGACTCTAGATCACTGACAGGTCGGTGAAGCGGTGCATCTCACCCATCGGCAACCTGGTCTTCACGAGCACACCGTCAGGGCCATCCTCACGTTCGACTTTGCCCGCGACCTCGTGCAGATCATGGAGACGGGCTCCTTCGGCATAAGGAATGAGTAGCTCAACCGGAAGCATGGTCTGCTCGAAAGCGTGTTCGATCCCCAGTTTGAGTTCCTCGAGGCCTTCACCGGTAGTCGCAGAAACGGCAATGGCATCCGGGTGGGCGATTCGCACTTCGGCGCGTTCCTCGGAGGTCAGCAGATCGATCTTGTTGAGAACCAGCAGACGCGGCTTGTCGTCCACGTCGATCTCCCCCAGCACGGCGTCGGCCGCGCGCATCTCCATCAGCAACTGCTCCTCGGGGGATGACGCGTCGATCACGTGGAGGATCAGGTCGGACAGCACTGTTTCTTCAAGGGTCGCCTTGAACGCCTCGACCAGTTGATGCGGCAGCTTGTCGATGAATCCGACCGTGTCGGTGACCAGATACCGGCGACTTTCGAACTCGTATGCCCGGGTGGTCGGATCAAGGGTGTGGAAAAGGCGATCCCCGATGCTGACGTCGGCCCCGGTAAGCGCGTTCAGCAAGGTTGACTTGCCGGCATTGGTGTATCCCGCCAGGGCCACCTGCGGAAGAGCGGATTCCTGACGGCGGCTGCGCATCACGCCACGGTTCTGCTCGACTCCGCGCAGGCGACGTCGCAGCGCCGAGATGCGGTCGCGGGCGAGACGACGGTCGGTTTCGATCTGGGACTCTCCCGGCCCTCTGGTTCCGATGCCGGCCCCGAGCCGTTCAAGGTGCGTCCAGAGTCCGCGCATGCGAGCCAGGTTGTATTCCAGCTGAGCCAGTTCGACCTGCAGCTTGCCTTCGGCTGAGTGGGCGTGGTCAGCGAAAATGTCGAGGATCACAGCCGTACGGTCGATCACGGGAACCCCGAGAGCCGCCTCGAGGTTGCGTTCCTGGCGCGGCGCGAGTTCATCGTCGCAGGCAACCAGATTGGCCCCGGTACGTTCGATCTCGGCTTTCACCTCTTCGAGTTTGCCCTGCCCGAAATAACGATCGGGATCGGGCTCGGTTCGACGCTGCATCACTTCACCCGTAACTACCACCCCGGCGGTCCTCAGCAGCTCGCCCAGCTCGTCAAGGGAAGCGTCGCCGGTGGTGTCAACGGCAATCATCAACGCCCGCTGGCGGGCACGACGGGCAAGTGCGTCGTCGATCCGGGCACCTTTGGGTGCCCCGTTGCTCGTGGAGGTGGTGCTATCGGTCACTTCACCAATCCTAGGCACTCTTGGGGATCGGGGAGTCGGGTCACTCGATAGCCTGCGATCCATGAAGATCTTCATGACTGGCGCAACGGGATTCATCGGCACTTCCACCGCCAAACATCTGACCGCGCAGGGGCACAAACTCACCTGCCTCGTCCGGGACCGGAAGAAAGCAACCGAGCTGACCGAACTCGGTTGCGCACTCACCGATGGCGACCTGTCCGACCAGGACCGTCTCACTGAACAGATGGACGGCCACGACGCTGTCCTCCACAACGCGGCGCTGTACGAAGTCGGTATCCCCGAAACCCGCCACGAAGCGCTCTACCAGGCAAACGTAAGAGGCACCCGGCACGTGTTGAACGCCTGCCTTGCCGCCCGCATCCCCCGGGTCCTCTATGTGTCCACCTGCGCGGTGTTCGGGAACACCAACCGTGAAATTGCCGATGAATCGTTCGCGCGTCCTGACCTGAACTTCACCTCCTACTACGAAGAAACCAAGTACCAGGCGCACCAGATCGCGCTCGACCTGATCCGGAACCGGTCACTTCCCTGCGTGATCGCCCAGCCGGCCGGCGTTTACGGGCCTGGCGACCATTCGGCCATTGCCAACACCCTGAAGCAGTTCCTGGACGGCAAACTGCCGCTGGTTCCGTTCGCCGACTTCGGCACCGGTCTCACGCATGTCGATGACATTGCGTCGGGCCTCAACCTGATTCTCGACAAAGGCAAGGTCGGTGAGTGCTACATCCTGAATGCCAGCAACGTGACCATGAGCCAGCTCCTGGAAACCGCCGGCACGATTGCCGGTCGGAAAGCCCCGTCCCGGGCATTGCCCACCGGCGTTCTCAAGCTGCTTCAGCCAGCCGGTCCGCTGGTCGGCAAAGCGCTTGGACAGCCACCCAACCTGCGTGAGCTGATCAGCTCGGCCGATGGCGTCACGTTCTGGGCTGACGGATCGAAAGCCAGGGATACCCTCGGTTTCCGGCCGAGGGACCTCGAATCAGGCCTTCGCGACACGCTCGAAGCAGAAGGCCTGATCGAAACAGTCGCTTAGCTGAGGTGTTCTTTCATGCGCCCGAGAGCCTCGGTGAGGCGCTCGTCCGGCGTGGTCAGGCTGATCCGGAAGAACCCTTCGCCGCTGCGGCCATACATCGAGCCGGGTGAGATCACCACGGCTGCTTCTTCGAGCACCATTTCGCAGAACGAGGTTGATGTGTGCCCTTCGGGTACCGGCGCCCACACATAGATTGTTCCTTTGGGGCTCGCCACGTCAACCCCGATGGTCCGCAGGGTGTCCACCACCAGGTCACGGCGCCGGGCATAGATCGCGTTCATTTCTTCCAGCGGAGCGGTCGGCCCGCTGAGAGCAACCGCAGCCGCAACCTGGACTGCCTCGAAAAGGCCGGAATCGACGTTGGTCTTCAGGCGCCAGTAGGTGGCGATGGCGTCTGGGTTGCCCAGGATCGCACCAACCCGCCAGCCGGTCATGTTGTAGCCCTTTGACAGCGAGAACACTTCAACGCCGACGTCCTTCGCGCCCGGTGTGGCCAGGAAGCTTGGCGCGACATAACCGTCGTAAGTGGTTTCGGAATAGGCGTTGTCATGAACGACAAGGATGTCGTTCTTCTTCGCGAACTCAACTACCTTCTCGAAGAAACCTTCCGGCACGATCGCACCACTCGGGTTGTTCGGGTAGTTCAGGAAAAGCAGACGGGCACGTTCAGCCGTGTGCTGGTCGATCGCATCAAGGTCAGGTGCGAAGCCCAGTTCCGGAACCAGCGGCAACAGAACCGCTTCGGCACCGGCCAGGATCGGGCCGCCCGTGTAAACGGGATATCCCGGATCGGAAGCCAGGGCAACATCTCCCGGGTCCAGAAACGCGAAACAGAGGTTGTAAATGCATTCTTTGGCGCCGATTGCCGGAATCACTTCCGATTCCGGGTCAATCGTCACACCGAAACGATCCAGGTAGAAATCAGCAAATGCCTGGCGGAAGATCTCGGTGCCACGGTTGCTGGGGTAATTCTGGTTGGCCGGGTCAGCCACGGCCGCCTGCATCGCTTCAACCACATGCGGGTAGGTCGGCATGTCGGGATCCCCGATGCCGAGGCTGATCACGTCAATTCCGGCAGCCCGTTTGTCGGCGATCTTTCGTTCCAGTTCGGCGA
>JBAWHK010000093.1:0-10743 GCA_049593795.1 Solirubrobacterales bacterium | reverse complement strand
AAAAAAGAGAACCAGAACGCCGTCGGGGGCAGGCCCCCGACCCGCGGTACCGCTCGCTGGGCGGGTCTACTCGGGCTCTACAGGGTGCCGAGTTCGGACACTATGTCCGCGACGATCGCCTTCGCGTCACCGAACACCATGTGGGTCTTCGGATCGTAGAAGAGATCATTGTCGATGCCGGCGAACCCGGGGCTCATCGAACGCTTCAGCACCAGGCACTGCTGGGCCTCTCCCACCTCGATGATCGGCATGCCGAAGATCGGGCTGGATTCATCAGTTTTCGCGGCCGGATTGGTGACGTCATTGGCGCCGATGACCACGCAGACATCGGTCTGCGGCAGCTCGGGGTTGATGTCATCCATTTCGCGCAGCTTTTCGTACGGCACGTCAGCTTCAGCGAGCAGCACGTTCATGTGACCGGGCATGCGTCCCGCGACCGGATGGATCGCGTACTCAACCCGGACACCACGCTTCTCGAGTTCGTCGGCCATCTCCCGGACTGCGTGCTGCGCCTGGGCGACAGCAAGGCCATAACCGGGCACGATCACGACGGAGTCGGCGTAAGCGAGCTGGATCGCGGCATCCTGAGCACCCATTGACTGGTGCGGACGCTGTTCCCCGGATCCACCACCGGCTGCGGGCGAACCAAAGCCGGCAAAAAGGATGTTGGCAACCGACCGGTTCATCGCGGTCGCCATCTCGAGCGTGAGGATTGTTCCGGAAGAACCAACCAGGGTTCCGGCCACGATCAGGGCCGTGTTGTCGAGCGCGATGCCGGCAGCAGCGGCCGATAGTCCGGTAAAGGCGTTCAGCAGTGAGATGACCACCGGCATGTCGGCGCCGCCGATCGGCATCACCACCATCGTTCCGAGCACAGCCGCCAGAACCAGCATGCCGATGAATATCGGCTGGTTGAGGTCAGCGAGATCGTTGTTGAAACCGAGGTACACGGCCCCGGCGACAAGCACCGCGAGCAGGACCCCGTTGATGATTTTCTGGCCGGGCAGCCCCATCGGCTGGCTCGGGATCAGTTCCTGGAGCTTGGCGAAAGCGACATTCGATCCCCAGAAGGAAATCGAGCCGATGATCATCGCCAGCAAGGTCGGGATCATTACTTCGAGCGGAATCGAAGCGGAGAAACTCGGGCCTCCGACAGCATCGGAAACGTTCTGAAGCTTGTCGGCGATCTCTCCCTGGTGAACCCAGTGGCGGTATTCAGACCAGGCGATGAGGGCGATCGCGCCGCCGCCGAGGCCGTTGTAGAGCGCGACCATCTGCGGCATCTCGGTCATCTTGACCCGCTTCGAAGCGAAAGCACCGATCAGGGAACCGAGCACGATTCCGCCGATGATCAGCCCCCAGTTGCCAATGCCCTTCTGGGCAAGGGTCGCGGCGACCGCGACGGCCATGCCGATCGCGGCAATACCGTTTCCGCGCCGGGCGGTGGTCGGATGGGTGCCGAGCTTGATGCCGTAGATGAACAGCGAGAAAGCAAGGATGTAGAGCACGCCGACGACCGAGCCGCCAGGTTCAAGTGCAGCGAGAGTCATTACTTCGACCCTTCTTCAGACGCGGGTTTCTTCTTTTTCTTGCCGCCGAACATCTCGAGCATGCGGTCAGTGACCATGAATCCGCCGACGACGTTGACAGTTCCGAAGACGATCGCGATGAAACCGATCACGTCGCTGAAGGTGCTGGTCGAGTAGCCGACAACGATCAGGCCGCCGAGCACGACGATGCCGTGGATCGCGTTGGTCTGCGACATCAGCGGTGTGTGAAGGGTGGCCGGAACCTTGGAGATGACCTCGAATCCGACGAAAGCCGCCAGCACGAGAATCGTGATTTCAGTTACGAGATCCATTACTTCGCAGTCCTCTCGCCCCGCACCTGGCCGTCATGGGTGATGCAGGCGGCGTCGATGATGTCGTCCTCGAAGTTCAGGTTGAAGCCACCCTCGTCGGTGATCATCAGGCCGAGCAGGTTCTCGAGGTTCTTCCCGTAAAGCTGGGAGGAATGACCCGGAAGGTCTGAAGGCAGATTGGTCGGTCCGACCACCTTGACACCGTTTTCGGTGATTACCGTCTCGCCGGCCTTGGTCACTTCGCAGTTGCCGCCGGTTTCGGCGGCGAGATCGACGATTACCGAGCCCGGCGCCATGTTGGCCACGGCGTCAGCGGTGATCAGGATCGGCGCGGCGCGGCCGGGGATGGCGGCGGTGGTGATGATCACGTCCTGCTTGGCGGCGTTCTCGCCCAGGGCAACACGAACCTGCTCGTTCTCTTCATCAGTCAGTGGCCGGGCGTATCCGCCTTCGTCCTCGGCGTCCGGGATGAAATCGAGCTCCAGCGGGCGTCCGCCCAGTGATCCGATCTGTTCCCATGCGGCGCGACGGATATCGAAACCGGTGACGATCGCGCCGAGGCGCTTCGCGGTGGCGATTGCCTGAAGGCCGGCAACTCCGGCCCCGAGTACGAGCACCTTGGCCGGGCGAATCGTGCCGGCGGCGGTCGTGAGCATTCCCCAGAAACGGCCTGACTCATTGGAGGCGATCATCGTCGCCGAGTAACCGGCGGCGGTGGCCTGAGAAGAAAGTGCGTCCATCGCCTGGGCACGGGTCGTGCGCGGGATCGCTTCCATCGCGAAAGCGGTCACTCCGGCGGAGGCCAGAGCATTGTTCGAATCGGCCGCGGTCCAGGGTGAAAGGTGGCTGATCAGGGTCTGGCCCGATTTGAGGGCGGAGATCTCTTCAGTCGAAGGTGCCGCAACCCGCAGCACGACGTCGGCTGTGAGCACGTCGGCCAGCGAACCAACCGAAGCTCCTGCCTCGGTGTACTGGTCGTCGGGATGTCCGGCTTCCACGCCGGCTCCGGATTCGATCACGACGTCCACCCCCTCGCGTTTCGCGAGCGTGCGGACGGTGTCGGGAACCAGGGCTACCCGACGTTCCCCCGAGGCGGTTTCTTTTGGGACTCCGATTTTCATCGACAAGACGCCGCCAGCCTATGACAAACGGGGCTCAGGATGGTTCGTCGTTGGTCAAAGCGGCGAGCCGTTCGACCGTGTGCTTCATCTGATCGACTTCCGGATGGACCGGGGTTGCGATCAGACGGTCGATTCCGTTGGCCCGGAAGCGGTCCAGTCGCTCGGCGACTTCGGCCTCGGTTCCGATCAGCGAAACGGCGTTGACGACCTCGTCGCTGCATGCGTCGAAGGCACCTTCTTTGTCACCGGACCCGAATTTGGCCTGGACCTCGTCGGCGATTTCGCCGTATCCGAAACGATGGGCCAGGTCGACGTAGAAGTTGGTCTTGCGCGAACCCATGCCTCCGAAGTAAAGGACGAGGCCCATGCGGACCATGTTCCGGGCTGCTTCGACGTCACCGTCGATGGCAACCTGGACCGAAGGTGAGATCTCAAGGTCGGAGCGCTGGCGGTTGCCCTTTTTCAGGCCCGTTTCAATGTGTTCGCCCCACGCGTCTTCGAATTTGTCGACGTCGAAGAAGATCGGAATCCAGCCGTCGGCGACCTCGGCGGCGATCTCCACCGACTTGCGGCCGATTGCCCCCAGGAATATCGGGATTTCGGTGCGTTCGGGGTGAAAGTTGAGCTTCAATGGCTTGCCCTGGGTATCCGGCAGGGGCAGCTGGTAATGCTCACCCTGAAAGTTGACCTTCTCTTCACGGGCAACGATCTTGCGTACGACTTCGACGTATTCCTTGGTGCGGCCCCACGGCTTGGAGTACGGAACGCCGTACCAGCCTTCGGAGACCTGCGGGCCCGATGGGCCGAAGCCGAACATGAAGCGTCCGTGCGAAAGCTTGTCGATCGTGGCACCGGCCATTGCGGCTGCTGCCGGCGGACGGGCGGGCACCTGCATGATTGCGGCGCCAAGGTTGATCTTGGTGGTCTGGCCAGCGAGCCAGGCGAGGACGCTCACGCAGTCGGAGCCGTAGGACTCGGCCACCCAGACTGATTCGTAACCGACGTCTTCGGCGAACTTCACCGCCTCCAGAGCGTCATCACCCTGTGGACCAATCCCCCAATAACCGAGATACAACCCGAGCTTTAGTGACATGGGGAAATCCTACCGGGGTTGAACATATCTCTGTTTTGTGCCACTTCTGGCTGCCTGTTGTTTCACACAGCCGCGCCTGTCTCGAGCGACATGAACAGTGATTCGGCCCGGTCGATCATCGAGCGGATCCGGTCACCGGAGGGCCGGCCCTCCCAACCGGTGGATGAGATGTAAATCGCCGCCCGACCGTCACCAGTGGAGATCCCGCATCCCAGGGCCCGGGCGAGTGAAACCGTCTCGGCAGCCAGGCCGGAATTATCGGCATCCGCTGCGGCGACGATTTCGTCTTCGTCCAGCCAGATGTCCGGTCCCTGAAGTGCGGTGGGGGCCGTGACACCGACGTAATAACGCAGGCCGTAGAACTCGCTTTCGTACTCCATCCAGAGCAGATGGCCCGGGCGACCTCCCGGCAACGCTCCGGCAAAAACATCGGTGGAAGCTCCCGGCAGGGGCAGCATGATGTGTGCCGCATGGAAAGCCGCCGGCTCAACCACATCGGGGAAGCCGTTTCCTTTGGCAAAGATTTCGGCTGAGTTGTCACGCCCTCCCGCCCCGACCAGTTTCATCAGGCCCCTGAAAAGTTTGCCGTCGCGACTGCCGTTGGTCCAGTTCCGGTTGGCCTCCGAGCTGCGAGGGTCAGGTACCCCGCC
Organism: Solirubrobacterales bacterium; assembly: GCA_049593795.1. Lineage (GTDB taxonomy): Bacteria > Actinomycetota > Thermoleophilia > Solirubrobacterales > 70-9 > 67-14. The sequence continues at coordinate 6,018 of JBAWHK010000093.1, read as the reverse complement.
AAGACCGACCTGTTCCAGGACTTCATCCCGGATCCGGCCAGCGACCCGGCCACCACAAGCCGCCACCAGATCGAGGTGTTCAGGGTCGACCCGTGGCGACGGAGCCTGCTGCCCGCGCCACTGGGGGCATTCGCTGCTGAAAGAACCCGACGAGAGCCTGAAACCGAAATCCGGCGGGGTTTCGTGCGCCAGCCAGTCGATCAGTTTCGGAGTGAACAGCCTCCAGAGCCAGACCTGCTCCTGCCCTTTGGCAATTTCGATTACAAAACGACGTTCCAGTTCCAACGACTCGAAGGACTGTTCCTGACGCTTGCGGCTGTCGCCCGCCCAGGCGAAAAGGTCGCCTGTGATCTCATCCGGCCGACAGCTCAGTAGCGGCACGTAGGCGACCGTTTCGGGCTGTCGCGCGACAAACACCGCGTGGCCCCCCTGCACATCCACCCCGATCATGGTGCCGAAAGCGGACTGATACCTCAGTTTCCCGATCACCCCGCCGGGCATCTCGCCGATCAGCGACCAGACGCAGTGCTTGATCGGACCGGGTTGGTTCTCGGGTTCAGGGGCGCCCGGATATGCGGGGTCGAGCCTGAGTACAAGGCCACGCGCATCGCCATATGCCTTCAGATCCGCTTCGCACTGGCGCAGGTCTTCCATCGCTGCGCCACCATCGCCGGAGAAATCCATTACCAGTCCTTCCTCTTCGTGAATGCGACCTGGCTGTCCCGACCGATACTCGCGCAGTGACGGGGCCGGGTCAAACAAGTAACAATCCAGCCGTGGCCGACACCGAAACACGAGTGCTCCCGGAAATCGGGCATGGGCTGAGTTCGGAAGAAGCCGCCCACCGGCTCCATGAACTGGGGCCCGCGCCGCCGCATTCGTCACGGTCGACCTCGAGCATCGTTGCTGGCAACGTATTCACGCTCTTCAACCTGATCATCGGCATCTTTTTCATCCTGATCCTGTCGCTCGGGCTCTTTGCCGACGCTATCTTCGGTCTGATCGCGATCGTCAATTCCTGGATCGGCATTCGTCAGGAAATGAAGGCGAAAGAAACCCTGGACCGGCTCGCCATCCTGGTTGCCCCGAGAGCCGGCGTGATCCGTGATGGCCAGGAAATAGAACTTCTGGCTGACGAAATCGTGCCGGGTGACACGGTGCGGATCGTGCCGGGTGACCAACTGGTGGCGGACGGACGCATTCTTTCTTCCCGGGGCCTCACCGTTGACGAATCGAGCCTGACCGGCGAATCTGACGGCATCGGCAAGGATCCCGGTGACGAAGTCCTGTCGAGTTCCTTCGTGCTCTCGGGCTCCGGATATTTCGAAGTTACGGCGGTCCGCGAAGAGAGCTACGCGGGACGCATCGCCGGCGAAGCGAAAGCGTTCCGCCACCCGCCGTCCCCGCTGGAAAAGGAAGTCAACCGGGTAATCGTCGTTTGCACCCAGGTGCTGATCCCGCTGGCGATCCTGCTGATCGGTTCCCTATACCTGCGCAAAGTGCCGATCGTCGAGGCCGCCCAGACCGCCACCGCCGGCCTGATCACGCTGATCCCCGAAGGCCTCGTCCTGCTGATGAGCGTGACTTTCGCTGTCGCCGCGGTGAAACTGGCCAAACGACAAACCTTGATCCAGCAGATGAGCGCCACCGAATCGCTCGCTTCGGTCGACACGATCTGTGTCGACAAGACCGGCACCCTGACTGACGGCAATCTTTCCCTGGTCGGCATCGAACCGGCATATGTGACCGACACCCGGCTGGCGGAGCGCGAACTGGGCCGTTTCGCGGCGAGCGCCGGTGAGCGCAACCAGACGCTCGAGGCAATCGCCCAGGGCTTCCCGGGCGAAGCCGACCGGGTGACCGACGAAATCACTTTCTCCTCGGAGTGGAAGTGGAGCGGCCTGACCTTCGACGATGATTCCGGGCCGGTGAGCCTGGTTCTCGGGGCACCGGACCTGATGATCGAGTCGGGCGCCCTGTCACTCAACGAAACGATGTCCGCCCGCCTCGAGACCGAGACTGCCGCCGGTCGTCGGGTGGTCGCCTTGAGCCAGACCAGGCTGCCGCTCCCGGAGGATGCTTCGGGTGGCCACCCGGAAGGCCTCGAACCGATCGCCCTGGTTGTGCTCGAGGAGAACCTGCGGCCGGGCGTGACCGAAACCCTGGAGTTGATGCGCAGCGAAGATGTCGCCCTGAAGCTGATCTCGGGCGACGCACGCGCGACGGTGACTTCGGTCGCCCAGGCGGTCGGGATTCCCGAGGATGCGGGAGTCCTTGAGGGCACCGAACTCTCCGACGACCCCGAGGTGCTGACAGCGCAGGCGCGTGACAACACTATTTTCTGCCGGATTCGACCGGAGCAGAAGAAGGCTCTGGTCACGGCGCTCTCCGAGTCCGGTGCTTACACCGCGATGATCGGGGACGGGGTAAATGATGTGCCGGCCCTGAAGAGCGCCCGCATGGCTGTGGCGATGGGATCAGGCAGCCAGGTCACCAAGAGCGTCGCCGATGTGGTGCTGCTGGAAGATGAGTTCAAGCGCCTGCCGGAAGCGATCGCCGAAGGTCGCCGCATCGCCCGGAACATCCACCGTCTCGGACGCCTGTACCTGACGAAGTCCGTCTATGCCGCTGCCCTGATCCTGCTGGTTTCGGTTCCGGGCTTTGCGTTTCCGTTCCTGCCGAGGCACCTGACCCTGGCCGCTTTCCTGACCATTGGTATCCCCTCCTTCGTGCTGGCGCTGGCGCCGTCGGACGGCCCGCTTTACCGGGGGCGCCTGCTGCGTTCGCTCGGGGCTTTCGCGGTCCCGGCCGGTCTCGCGACAGCGTTGGCTTCGATCCTGTCCTTCCTGATGGTCAACGGCATATTCGGCGGAACCCTGGAGGACGGCCGGACCGCAGCGACAACTACCCTGATCATCCTTGGTCTCTGTTTCATCCTGCTTCTGGAGCGTGGCCCGGGACGTGAACACATCGCGATCCAGAGCTACATGCTGGCGATGATCGCCGGTCTGGGCGCCCTGTTCGCGGGCATCCTTGCGGTGACTCCGGTCAGGGAGTTCTTCGAGATGGAGATGATGAGCGCCGACCAGTGGTTCATCGCGATGCTGGCCGCGGCCCTCGGCCTGGTCGCGGCGGCTTTGATGTGGCGCCTGCCGATAATTCAGAGCTGGGAAGCTCCGGATCCCGAAGCGGTTCCCCCGCTCGAGAAATAGCTGCTTTCAGACTTCGCAGTCGCCGCTGGCTTCGAGTTCACCGACAGCGCTGCTGGCGACGCGGCCCAGCATCTCACTGAGTTGAGCTGCCTCTTCGGTTGTGAGGTTCGCCGTGAAGTGCTCTTCGAAAACCGCGTCCCGAATTGGTTTCATCCGGGCAAGTGTCTTCCGGCCTTCCCTGGTGATCGAGAGGAAGGTTCCACGCCGGTCGGACGGGCAGTAACTGCGTTCGACCAGTCCTGCCTTTTCGATCCGGTCGAGCAGGCGGGTTAAGCCTGATTTGGTGACGTCGACCTGGCAGAGCAGGTCTTTCGGGCGCAGTGGCGCTGCCGAAAGTTCAAGTTTGGCCAGTACGTCGTAGAACGCGAGGCCCGGCAGGCCAGCGTCGGAAAGGTCGATTTCGATTCGTTCGACGACCGTCCGGTGGGCGTTGCGAACGGCTTGCCACGCGGAAACGTAAGCCGGGCTTTCGGCCGTTACGTCCTCGGTCGGGATGGGTGTCGCTTGTGCCATGGGCAACATTGTAGCGGATGTAGTTGACGTCGCAACTAAATCTGTTATGGTTGATTCAACGACAGTTGCTTAGTCAACAGTTTCTGAATCAACATCCAATGTTTTCGTAATTGAAGGGACCACAAAATGAGCACCATTGAACAGGCAGTACGCATCGAAGCAGGCTCCTACGGAGTCGACCCGGTTCACACACAGGTCGGATTCGAAGTGAAGCACCTGGGCATCTCCACTTTCCGCGGCAGCTTCGGCGGTTTCGCCGGCACGATCACCGTCGGTCAGGACGGAATCGAGAAGGTGGATGGCACGATCGAGATCGCCAGCGTCAAGGTCCCCGAAGAGCAGCTCACCGGCCACCTCCTGAGCGCCGACTTCTTCGACGCCGAACAGTACCCGCAGGGCATGTTCAACTCGACCGGCGTTGAAAAGGTCGACGACGAGAACTACCGGGTCACCGGCGACCTCACCCTTCGTGGCACCACCAATGAAGTCGTCCTAGACGTTGAAGTCGAAGGCGCGGGCGTCGGCATGGATGGCAGCTCTGTCCTCAGCCTCAAGGCCGACGGACTCGTAAACCGCAACGACTACGGCATCTCCTGGGGCGCAGCTCTGGAAAGCGGCGCCGCCGTCGTAGCCGAAAAGGTTCGCATCGTCCTGACCGTCGAAGCGGTCAAGGCAGGGGAGCAGTCATGAAAGTCCTAGCCATCCACGGATCCCTGCGTAAGGATTCATTCTCCTCACGCCTGGCAGCCGCCGCAGCCGATCTCGCCCCGGAAGGGGTCGAGGTCGAGCTGTTCGACGGGCTGGATTCGATCCCCGGGTTCAATCAGGATCTGGAGCCCGACCGGCTTCCGGCCGGTGTCGAGGATCTGAACCAGAAGCTGAATGAAAGCGACGCGCTGCTGATCGTCACCCCCGAATACAACGCTTCGGCGCCGGGTGCCCTGAAGAACGCGATCGACTGGGGTTCACGGCCGCACGGGGCTTCCGCACTGGCCGGCCTGCCGGCCGCGATCATCTCGTCCAGTCCGATGCCGTTCGGTGGACTCTGGGCGAACCAGCAGATCCGCAAGGCGTTCACGATCACCGGTTCCCCGACCGTCGAACGTGAAGTTGCCATCGGCAAGATCGACGAGAAGCTAGGTGCCGACGGTACGGTCACTGACGCCGACGCCCGTGACCAGGTGAGCGGCCTCCTGGCCGAACTCGAAGAGCTGGTCGGTCAGGTCAACCAGGAAATGGCAGAAGAAGCAGCCGTCTGACGGCATACTGCGGTTATGGACCGCAGCCAGCCCCCACCACCGCAGGTCGATTTCGCGGTGGTGGGCGGTGGCATTCTCGGCCTCGCTGTCGCCCGCGAGGTCCTCGTCCGCAACCACGGGGCAACACTCGCGGTATTTGAGGCCGAGAAGCGGCTGGCGGCCCACCAGACCTCGCATTCGAGCGGGGTGATCCATGCCGGGGTCTATTACGAACCCGGATCGTTGCGAGCGAAGCTGTGTGTTGAGGGTGCTGCCGAACTGATCGCCTACTGCGATGAGCGCGGGGTTCCCTGGCAACGCAAAGGCAAGTTGATCGTCGCCACGTCGGAATCAGAGATCGAAGGCCTGAACCGCCTCGAAGAACGCGGCCGGGCCAACGGCGTGCAGGGACTGACCATGGTGGAATCCGACCGGATCGCCGACATCGAGCCGAACGCCCAGGGCCTCGCCGCCCTCCACTCCCCGAATACCGGTGTCGTTGATTTCGCACGGGTTGCCGAGTCCCTGGCTGTCGACACCGAGCTGGCCGGTGGCTCCGTGCATCTTCGAGCCGAAGTGACCGCGGTCCGTTCGGGCCATGGCAACGGGCCGGATCGCCTGGCAATCGAAACCTCTCGCGGCAGCACCTTTGCCACCCGCGCCGTCTTCTGTGGGGGGCTCCAGTCCGACCGGCTGGGAAGGCTGGCCGGCGGTGAGGCTTCCCCGAGGATCGTGCCGGTCCGTGGCGGCTACCTTCGGGTCCGGGCCGGTCGAGAGAATCTGGTCCGGGGCAACGTCTACCCCGTTCCCGATCCGGACCTTCCGTTCCTCGGGGCCCATTTCACCCGCGGCTTCGATGGTTCGCTGCTGATCGGACCGACCGCGATGCTGGTCGGCGCCCGTGATGCCTATCGCCTCAGCCGGGTCCGGCCGAAGGATCTGCTTTCGACGTTCACCTGGCCGGGCACGTGGCGACTGATCGCCCGCCATCCCGGGGCGACCCTGAACGAGGTCCGGCAAACCCTCAGTCCGAAAGCGATGGTCGAAGAAGCCCG
>JBAWHK010000092.1:0-4643 GCA_049593795.1 Solirubrobacterales bacterium | reverse complement strand
ACCAAGGCCGATGCTCCCCATGACCTCGGGGTAATCGAAGAGCCTCACCAAGTCACCGCTTTCTGAAGGCCTGCGGTACCCTTACTCGTGGAGTCCGTCACGGGAGGCGTGGGGGGAAATCGAATTGGGAGGAATCATCTTGAATCGCAATCGCATCTGTGCGCTGCTCGCGTGCTGCCTGTTTGGCTTGGCCATCGGGACATCAACTGCCAGCGCCGCCCCGGCACCAGTGCTGCCACCCGGACCGATCCTCCCCCAGGCCGAATGGCCGAACGACCCGGGCTTTGCCCGATGCGAACTTCAGGACCCGGTCTCGGGCTGCAAGGACTCCGAGCAGTGGAACATTTACGGCCCGATGGACGGCCTCTGCAAGGCTCCGGGCGGAGTCGCATTCGACCAGCCGCGCAACAGCACTCAGCCCAGTGGTGGCGGACTGCCCTGCTGGGCCAGGAACGCATCCGACCCGGAAGGCGCATCCGGCATCAACATGACCGGCGCCTGGGCTCAGGGAAACATGGGCCGCGACGAGATGCTGGTGGCGTACATGGAGGGCGGCGTCAACTACAGCTCGGACAAGATCAAGGACGGCCTGAACGCGGTCTACCTGAACAAGGGCGAGCTTCCTTACCCGCAGGGCTGGGATGGTCAGGATCTCGGCCGATACGACTTTGACGGCAACGGACGCCTCGACATCCGCGATTACGCAAAAGATCCGCGTGTGAACCCGGAATGCCCGGTGGCGATCCCGGCCGGCGGCACAGTGGTGGAGATGGAAGGCACCACCCGCGGCTGCGCCAACAACGGTCAGCACCAGTACACCGATTCGGTGAAGATCAGCGGCACGAAAACCGCCTACCTTTCACCACATGACCTGATCGCAGTGTTCGGCAAGTGCCGGATCACTGACAACCGCATTGCCGAATGTGGCAGCGGAATCAAGGTGGACAACGACGGCAACGGTTACCCGAACGACGTCAGCGGCTGGAACGCTTACAACAATACGAACGATCCCCAGACCGAAGACGCCGGTTACGGACATGCCTCCGGCCTGATGAGCCTGATTGGCGCGGAAGCAAACAACAACTTCGGCGATGTCGGCGTTTGTCGCGAGTGCCGGGTCCTTCCGGTCAAGACCGGTGCCGAATCCGTTGGCAAAGCCGACAACTGGGCGCCAGGACTCACCTACGCCGTAGATGCGGGCGCCAAGTCCGTTGCTTCAGTGGTTGTTTCATACACCTACTCAAGCGCTGCCCGTGAGGCAGTCGCGTACGCGATTTCCAAGAACGTCCTGCTTTCTTTCGACTCGAACGACTTCGACTCGATGGATCACACCGACGGACATCTGTACGACCAGGTTTTCCCCGGCAACTCGGTAATCCAGGACCGTGGCGGGAACGACACGAAAACCTTCCGTGCCCGCTCCAACGTGACCAGTTACGGAACCCACTCGGTGTTCTCCGGCGGTGAAACCACAACTTCGGGCGCGACTCCGTTCCAGGCTTCATTCCTGGGCATGGTCCAGTCTGCCGCGATGGACGCAGTGGACGCCGGTGACTATCCGCGCACCCTGACCCCGAACGAGGTCCGGCAGGTACTGATGAACACGGCCAGCCCGGTGGTACCCCAGGTCGATCATCCGACCGTTCCGAAGCAGTGGCCAGGCAACCCTGATTCCATCACCGATTCAACCCACTCGAACTGGTCGACCCAGTACGGATATGGACGGGTGAACATCGGCAAAGCAACCAAACTGATTTACGACGGCAAGGTTCCGCCGGAGGCCCTGATCACATCACCCTCCTGGTACAAGTACGTCGATCCGGCGAGGGACGCCGACATCGAAATCAAGGGCCATGTCAAACCTTCCGCCTGGGGATCCCAGGGCATCGGATGGACTCTCGAATGGGCCCTTGGCGCCGATCCGAAGGATTCCGACTTCCAGACGATCTCCACCGGTGCTGAAGGCAAAGAAGGTGTGCTCGGCACCCTCGACGTCAGCCAGATTCCGGCCGCTTACGCCGCGAAGGATCCGGCCAACCCGATCACGCCTTTCGGACCGGAGCAGTACACGGTTTCGATCAGGCTGCGCGCCGTTGACGGCAACGGCCTCAAGGGTGAAGACCGCCGTTCGTTCGGGGCCCGCACCGACACCGACCTGGTTGAAGGCTTCCCCAAGTCGATCGATACCGAGATCAGCGCCGCGCCGACGTTCGTCGACCTGAACGGCAAGCGCCAGCAGGAACTCGTGTTCGGAACGATGGATGGTGTCGTCAGCGCATTGATGCCCGACGGCAACCAGGCTCCCGGCTTCCCGGTTTACACCAAGGAACTCCGTGAGATCGACCCGAACAACCCGCAGAACTTCGATGCGGCTTCATACCGCTCGGTGCCGGCTCTGAGGGAAGCCCGTGACCCGATCAGCGGTATCGCCGTCGGTGATCTGACCGGCAATGGCTCGCAGTCGATCGTCGCCGCCACGACCAGTGGCTGGGTGTACGCCTGGAGCAACAGGGGCAAACTCCGTCCCGGCTTCCCGGTTCGTCCGAAGGCCATTTATGACACCAAACCGGTGCCAACCCCGATGGCTGGAAACAGACACCGTTCACCGACCAGGGGCAACTGGTCAGCGCCTTCGCTGGGCAACCTGATGGGCAACGGAGAGCTCCAGATCCTGATGTCCTCCTTCGACGGTCACGTGTATGCGTGGCAGCCGAACGGCAAGTCGGTTCCGGGATGGCCAGTTGAGGTTTCGCTGCCGGATTCGATCAAGAACACGATTCCGCCGGAAGACTTCTTCCGCGATCCGAAACTGATGACCACCCCCGCCGTCGGTGACGTACTCGGCACCGGCACCGATCAGGTGTTCCTGCCCGGGTTCGACTGCGATGACAACAAGGGCGAAGTATTCGGCTACGGCATCCAGTCGGAAGGCAACCGGGCACCCGGAGGCAAGTACCTGCCGGGATGGCCGGTCAGGATGAAGAGCCTTGCCGGCTGCTATTCGGAGTCGATCGACTTCGTCCAGGAAGGCGGCAACGCCGCTTCCATCGCCGACTTCGACGGCTCCGGGATCAACCGGATCCAGATGACGCCGGTTACCGGTTTCCCGCAGATCATCAACGCAGACGGTTCGGTCTACAAGAACCTGGCGGGAAGCTGCCCGGCGCTGATCTGTCAGGGAATCGCGCCCTACTTCGGGGCTGACGCAATTACCGTAGGCGTCACCGGACAGGGCGCCATTGGCGACCTCGACGGCAACGGCACGCCGAACTACATGCAGCCGATGGCTGGTGGAGTAACCCTTTCGTCCGCTCTCGACGACGCCGGGCAGGCAGCGCTGCCCGCCGTGTTCGACATGGCGTGGGATCCGAACGACGGCAGCGTGATGGACAACTTCCCGGTGAGCCAGGACGGATTCCCGTTCTTCGTTTCGCCGATAGTTGCCAACCTGACTCCTGACGGAAACCGTTCGATGATCGCGTCAAACGATTCCTACTGGATTCATGCTCGTGGACCGGACGGCAAAGAAGCCCCGGGATTCCCGAAATGGACCGGCCAGTGGACTTCGTTTGGTGGAGTCATCGGCGAGCCGAAGTTTGACGGCCAGCAGTATCTGTCCTACGGAACCCGTGAAGGTCAGATCTTCCTGTGGAAGGTCGGCGGAAATCCGGAACTCAGTAACGAGTGGTCCCATTACCGTCATGACGAGCACAACTCTGGCCGTTACGGAAACGACACCCGTCCCCCGGCCGGCATGAAGGTAAAGGTCAAGCGATTCAAGAAACAGGCCAAGCTGACCTGGGCCGCGCCCGGCAACAATGGTGTCAACAACGGCAAGGTCACCAGGTACCAGCTGTACCGCTCGACCAGCCAGATCAGTCTTGACTCGCTGGGCAAGGCGTCCAGGCTCAAGGCACCGAAGATCGTCGCTCCGAACAAGACGCAGAAGATCAAGCTGTCAGCGAAAACCAAGAAGAAGTTCTTCTTCGCGATCCGCGCCCAGGACTCGGCCGGCAACTGGTCGCAGCTGGCCAACACCAAGGTCAAGCCGTTCAAGGTCAACTACAAGTTGATCAAGAAAAAGAAGAAGGTCTGTAAGAAGAAGTTCAAGGCCAGCATGAAGAAGGCCAAGGGCAACAAGAAGAAGATCAAGCGAGCCAAGAAGCAGAAGAGCACCTGCATCCGCAAAGCCAAGAAGGCTGGCGGTCTCTCGGTCGGCAAGAAGAACAACAAGAAGTAACCGAACTGAAGCGTTAGTTCATGGGGACGGAGGTGGATACCAAATTGCCTTCGCTCAGACAGACTCGGAATTTCGCACCCACCTCCGTCCCCACCATCGCTGCTTTGACCAACGGTCGCAGCGCCTGACGAAGCGGCATCCAGAAGCGACCAAAGCCTGACCGCTGCTGCGGCCGCCGGGTCACCGGCGAGTGCGCAACCTGCCACGAAACCCGCCGGGTTGGCACCCCGCACTGCGGAAACTGCGGAGCAAGCTGAGGTCCGGGTCGACTTTGCCCCGGATGCCGCGGCAAAGCCGACCCGGAACCGGTTTTTCTAGATCCGGCCGGCGGCGAGCAGGCGTCTCAGGAACTTCTGGGTTTCGGGCGCTTTCGGTTCGGCCAGGACTTCGGCCGGGGTTCCAG
>JBAWHK010000091.1:0-19006 GCA_049593795.1 Solirubrobacterales bacterium | reverse complement strand
CCTAGTACCGGTAGTGGTCCGACTTGTACGGCCCCTCAACCGGAACGCCGATGTAGTCGGCCTGTTCCTTCGACAGTTCGGTGAGCCGGACGCCGAGGGCATCGAGGTGGAGCCTGGCGACTTTCTCATCGAGGTGTTTCGGCAGCACGAATACACCGATGTCGTACTGGTCGGCCTTGGCGAACAGTTCGATCTGGGCCAGGACCTGGTTGGTGAAGGAGTTCGACATCACGAAGCTCGGGTGTCCGGTTGCGTTGCCGAGGTTCAGCAGGCGTCCTTCGGAGAGCACGATGATCGAGTGACCGTCCGCGAATTGCCATTCGTGAACCTGTGGCTTGATCTCGATGCGGTTGATTCCTTCGATCTTCTCGAGCCCGGCAATGTCGATCTCGTTGTCGAAGTGGCCGATGTTGCCGACGATCGCCTGGTGTTTCATGCGGCTCATCTGGTCGGCAACGATGATGTCCTTGTTGCCGGTGGTGGTGATGAAGATGTCAGCGGTTTCGAGGACGTCTTCGAGGGTTGCCACCTGATAGCCCTGCATTGATGCCTGGAGGGCACAGATCGGATCGATCTCGGTGATGATCACGCGTGCTCCCTGGGCGCGCAGCGATTCGGCGCTGCCCTTGCCGACATCGCCGAACCCGCAGACCACGGCTGTTTTGCCGGAGATCATGACGTCGGTTGCCCGGTTGATGCCGTCGATCAGTGAGTGGCGGCAGCCGTAGAGGTTGTCGAACTTCGACTTGGTGACCGAGTCGTTGACGTTGATCGCGGCGAAAAGCAGGTCGCCCTTTTCCTTCATCTCGTAGAGACGCATCACACCGGTGGTGGTTTCTTCGGTGACGCCCATGACGCCTTTGGCGAGTTCGGTCCACTTGGTCGGCTCGTTGGCGACCGATTTGGTCAGCATCTCGAGCACGACGCGGAACTCTTCGGCGTCGGCGGTCGACGGGTCGGGCACGGTGCCGGACTTTTCGTATTCGACGCCTTTGTGGATCAGGAGGGTGGCGTCGCCGCCATCGTCGAGCAACATGTTCGGGCCAACAGATCCGTCGGCGCCGACGCTGGGCCAGGTGAGGGCCTGGTCAGTACACCACCAGTATTCCTCGAGCGATTCACCTTTCCAGGCGAATACGGGAACGCCCTGGGGGTCTTCCGGGGTTCCGTTCGGGCCCACGGCGATCGCGGCGGCGGCGTGATCCTGGGTGGAGAAGATGTTGCAGCTCGCCCAGCGCACGTCGGCGCCGAGAGCGGTGAGCGTTTCGATCAGGACCGCGGTCTGCACGGTCATGTGGAGAGAACCGGTGATCCGGGCTCCGGCGAGGGGTTTGGAGTCGGCGAACTCACGCCTTGTCGACATCAGGCCGGGCATTTCGTGCTCGGCGAGACGGATTTCGTTGCGGCCGTATTCAGCCAGGCTGAGATCTGCAACCTTGAAGTCATTTTCGGTGATCGTGGCGTTGTTACTCATACTCGGCTCTGGTTCTCCTAAGTTCGGGGGGGCAATCACGCTACCATTCGGGCTGACCCATGGGTTCAACCGAACGTACATCTCAGCTCTCGGCATCACCCGATCTTTTCGAGAGTTCTTTCCTGAACTTCTTTTCGCGGGTACATCCAGCTATACCCGCGGTGATCTTCATTCCAATCATCGGGGTGATGTATTACCTCGCGATCGATGCCGGAGCTAGTGCCCTGGCTGTGATTGGGCTGACCGTGGGCGGCCTGGTTATCTGGACGCTTTCCGAGTATTGGCTCCATCGTCTGCTTTTCCACTGGCACCCGAAGTTCAAGGGTGGCGATCAGCTCAATTTCATCATCCACGGGGTGCATCACGATCACCCGAATGACAGGATGCGCCTGGTGATGCCACCGGCCCTCGGTTTGCCTCTGGCAGCGCTTTTCCTTGGGCTTTTTGTCCTGGTTTTCGGTACGCCCAATGGTTTCATCGGTTTTGCCGGTTTTCTGATCGGCTACCTGATTTACGACTACACGCACTATTACGTCCATCATTTTGTGCCGAAAACGAAAATCGGCAAGAGCGTGCGTGAGCATCACATGCGCCATCACTTCCAGGACCACCGTTACGGGTATGGGGTTTCCAGCCCTTTCTGGGATTACATTTTCCGCACCGTGCCTCGCTCACGAAAGAGCGAACGTTCAGGCACGGATTCCGCCTCTGACTGATCCGGTTCCCGGCCGGGTTCGCCCTGCTTGCTGAAGCATCTTTCGTCTGGACACCGTTTCCAATGAGAGAGCGCAACTATGCCTTTACAGAGGTTTTATGGGTGTGTAGGAAAATGCTTCACAGGTAGTCGATAACTCCGGTCTGCGCCAGGCTTCGTGCCTCGCAGACTGGCCGCGTTTTTTCCGTTGTTCAGGGTGCGTGTCAGCAGAGCTTTCGTTTTGTTGCGTTGTCGAGATACAGCCGGGTTTCGAATCCGGCAATCGATCCGGGCAGTTCGCCCAAGAAGGGGTTCGCGTAACTCGCGTGCCTGAAAACCGATATCTCGAGGACAAAATCAGCGCAATGAATTCCCGTTTACGCAAGGCAGCAGTCGCAACCATCAGTGTGATCATCGGACTGTTTGCTGTTTTTGCTTTTTCCAGTCCGGCGTCGGCTACTGCTCCGGCCACTGAATGTCTCGCCAATCCGCTTGGCGCTGCCAGCGGCTACACCGAGTTCATCAAGACGAATGGCTCGCGTGGCGCTGAATCCGAGGGTGCGATCGCTTATGGCGGCAACCTGAACGCAAGTGGCATGACGGTCGGCACACACTTGACCGACCCGCCGTACGGGATTTCCTACCCCACCCTTGTGGTCAATGGCACCTCGAACTCGTTCAATCTGCAGCGCGGCAGTGCTTATGTGCCGGGCCGCACTGGCAACGTCAACTTCAATGGCGGTGGCAGTTACCTGACCACCGCCCCGATCGATTTCGGTTCGGCATTCAGTGACCTGACCGCGAAGTCCACCGCCTGGGATGGCACGACAGCGAACGGCAGCGCCCAGGTGATCAACACCAATGGCTCCAATCCTGCCGGCATCTCGCTTGGCGGCAACGCTCTTTACCTGAAGGGCACCGATTCAGCTCGCAACGTCTTTTCGGTTGCCCCGGGCCAGTTGACCGGCAACGTCGCGATCCTGATCGAAGTTCCGGCTGGATCCACGGCTCTGATCAATGTCTCTGGCACGAACGTCCAGGTTGACGGGAACATGTACTTCCGGGTTGGTGGATCCTGGACCCAGGCCCAGGACAACGCCACCGCTGCTTTCAACAGGAAGACTCTCTGGAACTTCCCGGCTGCGACCAGTGTGGGCCTGAACACCGGTTCAGCGTTTGCCGGAACGATTCTCGCGCCAAATGCGAATGTTGATGCTTTCAACGTTGGTCACAACATCGGCCAGGTGATTGCCAAGAGCTTCACCTCCAACCGTGAGACCCACCATGCCCCGTTTGATGGTTGCCTGCCGCCGACCGTACCGGTGGGTCCCACCGGGCCAACCGGACCAACTTCGCCGACCGGGCCGACAGGACCGACATCACCGACCGGGCCGACCGGACATACGGGTCCGACCGGCCCCACCGGTCCGACCTCACCCACCGGCCCGACCGGTCCGACCACTTCACCGAAACTGAAGATCACCAAGATCGCCGACAACCCCGTCGTCACCGATGGCGGACAGGTCATCTTCACGCTGTCAGTCAAGAACGAAGGTGACGCCGCTTCGGCCAACACCAGCATTTCTGACCTCGTGCCGGTCGGCCTCACCGTCGACTCCGCCGATGCGCCGTGCACAGTGGCCGGCCAGCAGGTCGAATGTGTGATCGGAAGCCTCGCCCCCGGCGAAACCAGGACTTTCCAGGTACACACCACGGCCAAAATCCTCACGGCCGACACCGCCAATGACCAGCTCAGCATCAACAAGGTCGAAAGGCACATTTCGATCCAGGCCGGACAGACACAGACCGCACAGATCACCTGTGATGCCAACGGAATCATGTCCGACGGTGCCGTGAGGGTCGATTCGGTTGACCAGAACACCGGCGACCTTGACAGCGTCGAGGTACACAAGGTTGCGTCCACTTCGGAAAGCACCTACGAAGCCGTGATCACCAACCACTCCACCGGCCAGGCGCAGGTGAAACTGTTCGGCGTCTGCCTCCCGAAGAAGACGACCGGTGGCCACGAGCTGCTGGTCAGCCCCCCGGTCGACCAGACGGTCGTGCTTGACGAGGGCGTTCACACAGTGAACCTGGTCTGTGGCACCGGCTACACGCCGATCAGCCCGGGCATCGAAGTCACCGGCGGACGCGCCTGGGTTATCGCCAGCGCTCCCGACGGCGCTACCGGACGCAAGTTCACGCTGAAGATCGATCAGGACGACACGACCGCGAAGCTCAGCATCCGCTGCCTGTCGAACCGGACCGGCGAAGTGAACGGTGGAACCACTGAACTGCAGTTCACCCCGATAACCAAGGGTGTCACGATCAACCCCGGACAGATCGTCCAGGAGCAGCTGGTCTGCGGTGAAGATGCCAAAGGCATCGTTGCCGGCTGGGAATACGATGACGAACTGATCCCGCTCGGCAACGATCCGCAGCCGAAAACCAGGGTCTTCAAGATCTGGAACCCAACCAACCATCCGTTGAACGCGACCCTCTACCTGCTTTGCCTCGAAGGCCGTACCGGCAGCCCGGGCGGCAACAGCGAGTACGTCAACACGGCTACGGTCACCAGCACCTCGGTCCAGGCACCCGGAGCCCAGCTCTCGGATGATGCTTCGGTAGCCGTGGAATCGGCCTCGACCCCGCTGGCCCCGCCGCCGTCAGCTCCGGTCAAGTCCGGAACTACCCGATCGGCCACCAGCCCGCTCACAGCGGTCTACCGTGGACGCAGCCTGACCGTCGGGCTGGACGCTGCGAGCGGCGGCAAAGCGAAGGTCCGTTCAAACCGTGGTTTCCGTATCGGAAACCGCAAGTTCAACCGCGGCAAGGTGCTGGGAACCGGCAGCTCCTCAGACACGAAATCAATCAAGGTGAAGCTCGGCAAGAAAGCCACGAAGGCAATCCGGGCCGGCAAGCTCAAACGGGTAAAGGTCACCGTCATTTCCGCCAGCGGAAAGAAAACCAGGAACCTGAAGATCAAGCACGGGGGTTAACCCCACCTTCGAACCTCGGGTTCCTGACGGG
This sequence comes from Solirubrobacterales bacterium, assembly GCA_049593795.1. GTDB lineage: Bacteria > Actinomycetota > Thermoleophilia > Solirubrobacterales > 70-9 > 67-14. The sequence goes on along the minus strand of JBAWHK010000091.1, from coordinate 13,808 downwards.
AATCCGGGGTTTAGCTCCAGAGACATGAGGCGGTCCCAGTGATTGGATCGCCTCATGTCCGACTCACGCACCAATCCAGTCCGCTCCGGCCGAAATTTCGGTGACGGAGGAAAGCTCTCCCGCACGACCAGACGGTGCGCATCGGCTTCCGCCCGCCGCCCCAAAACGGTAATCGCGCTATGGCTCGTTTTTGTGATCGGGCTGTTCATGGCCGGTTCGATGGCTGGCATGCAGATGCTCACCGGCAACGATCAGAACATCGGTGAATCGAAAGCTGCGAACGCGTTGCTGGCTGATGCCGGGCTGACCGACCCGGCTGTCGAAAACATGATGATCACGACCGGCAGCGCCGCCGAAACACGTGCCGCGAGCGACTCCCTGGTTACCCGGCTTGAGACTGACCCGGAAGTCGGGGCCGTTGTCGATCCTTATGGAGCGGGAGGCCAGCTGGCTGACGGTGGCCGTAAAGCACTCGTTCAGGCCAGCCTGCGTGGTGACCCTGACGAAGCGTTCGACCACATCGATGGCGTGGTCGCGGCAGTTGAAGCCACCGAAGCGGAAAACCCGGGCATCACTGTCAACTCGATCGGCCTCGGCACCCTCGACCGGGAATTCGAAAAGATCGTCGAGCAGGACCTGAAAACAGCGGAAATGATCTCGCTGCCAATCACCTTGATAATTCTTTTCATCGCATTCGGTGCCTTGGTTGCCGCGTCCGTTCCATTGATGCTCGGAGTCACTTCGGTGATCGCCGCAATTGGCGGGCTCGGATTGATTTCGCAGGTTTTCCCCGCCAGTGAAGCCAGTACCTCCCTGGTGGTGCTACTCGGTCTCGCGGTCGGAGTCGACTACTCGCTGTTTTACATTCGGCGCGAACGTGAAGAGCGCGAAAACGGCCGCGGCCCGGATTCTGCGCTCGCTGCCACCTCGGCAACGGTTGGCCGTGCGATCGTAATTTCCGGCGTCACGGTGATCATTGCCCTGGCCGGCCTCGCGGCAACCGGCCTGCCGATGTTCATTTCGATGGCCCTGGCCACGATGCTGGTTGTGCTGATCGCGGTAATCGGTTCCCTCACTGTCCTGCCAGCCACGCTGGCGTTGCTCGGTGACCGCATCAACAAAGGCCGTCTTCCGTTCATCGGCCGGATCAAGCGGCGCCGGGCACGCCGGGCCGGGCTGTCACTGGTTCCCGATACAAAAATGGGTTTCTGGGCACGCCTCGCCCGGGTTGTTACCCGCCGGCCCCTGCTGGCCCTGGTCGGCGCTGCCTGTGTTCTCGGAGCGATTGCGGTTCCGGCAATTGGCCTGAACAGCGGGGAATCAGAGTACGGACTGCCGAAAGACTCGAAGATCATGATTGACCTCCAGCAGGTCGAATCCAGCTTTCCGGGTGCTCCCGCCACGACCGAACTGGTTGTAACCGGCAGCTCTCTCGGTTCTGCCGAATCAAGGTCCGCGCTGAACGACCTCGGCGGTCAGGCCCTCGCTGTCACCGGCGGCGCAGGCAGGCCGGAGGTAACGGTCTCAAGCGACGGCGGCACCGCCCTGATCCGGGTTCCCGCTCCGGAGCAGGGTCCCGACAAAAATCAGCAGATCGTCCATGACTTGCGGAACGAACTTCCGGCTGCCGCTGCCCTGTCCCTGCCGGGATCGGGGCTGAAGGTGACTGGTGAGACCGCTGAAACCACCGACTTCGGCGACCGTCTTGACCGGGCGGCACCGATTGTCGTCGCAGCAATTCTCCTGCTGGCACTGGTCCTGCTGTTCGTCACCTTCCGTTCGGTGCCGCTGGCCTTCGGCGTTGTCGGACTGAACCTGCTTTCGATGGCAGCTACCTACGGCGTGATCGTCGCCGTGTTCCAGAACACCTGGGCCGAGGGCCTGCTCGATTTCACTTCGAACGGCGCGATTGCCGCCTGGGTGCCGCTGAACGTGTTCGTGATCCTGTTCGGTCTGTCGATGGATTACACGATCCTTGTGCTCGAACGGATCCGCGAATCGCGACGGGCCGGAAGGGATCCGCGAACGGCTGCCCGCGAAGGAGTTGCTGCCACGGCTGGTGCGGTGACGAGTGCGGCCGCCGTGATGGTTGCCGTCTTCGCGATCTTCCCGACCCTGCCGATGCTCGAGATGAAGATGCTCGGTGTCGGCCTTGCGGTCGGAATCCTGATCGACGCGACCATAGTCCGGGGCATAGCATTGCCGGCAATGGTCACCCTGCTCGGCGAACGAGGCGTCAAGGCCCCGGACCGTTCCGGTGGTCGTCCGCGATCCACATCGGACAAGGAAAAACAAGCACCCCGGCTGGTAACGGTGAGCGATGACGCTCGCTGACACCACCCGCAAATGGCGGCTTGACACGGATTCGGTGCTGGCCGCCCATGGTGCCATCGCGGCCGGAACCGGTTTTCTGGTCACGCTGATCTGGGGCTTGACCGGGGCCGGGACCTTCTGGCCGGCCTGGGTGTGGTTCGCACTGTCGATACCTCTCGCGATCAACTTCAGCTGGTGGTACTCCCTCCAGTTCGAGAGTCGACGCCGCTGGCTGGCTTTTCACCTGGCGCTCACCGCCGTCACGTCGGTCGCGCTTTGCCTGATCTGGGCAATGAGCGGCGGCGGCAGTTTCTGGCCTGGCATCCCGATCGTCTGCCTGCTCGGACTGGTCACCGTTCACCTGTTCCTCAGCGAAAACTGGGAGCGGCTACGCACCGGCCAGGAGAAAGTCCTGACCGAAAGGGTCGACGAATTGACCCGCAGCCGCCAGGGAACCCTGGAGGCCCAGGCCGCCCAGCTGCGCCAGGTCGAACGGGACCTTCACGACGGTGCCCAGTCAAGGCTGGTGGCGCTGAGCATGCAGCTGGCCCGGGCGGAATCAATGCTCGACGAGCAGCCCGAGGCACGAAAACTGGTGACGGAAGCGAAAGCCGAAGCCGGCGAAGCGATCGTCGAGCTGCGGGACCTTGCCCGCGGTATCGCGCCACCGGTACTGGCCGACCGTGGCCTGGCCGAAGCGGCGAGATCTCTGGGGACCCGTAATTCCGGCGGGGTGACAGTTGAATCAACCCTGACCAGGAGGCCACCGCCGATCGTCGAAACGGGTGCTTATTTCGTGATCGCCGAATCGCTAACCAATGCGAACAAACATGCCCCGGGCGCACCGGTCACCGTGAGTCTGCGTGACAGCGACGGGCAGATCAACCTCGTGATCAGGGATGAAGGGCCAGGCGGCGCCGATCCGGGCGGCAGCGGGCTCACCGGATTGAAGAACCGGATCGAAGCGCTGGACGGCCGGATCGGGATCAACAGCCCTGACGGCGAAGGAACGACAATCAGAGTGGATCTGCCATGCGAGTAGTAATCGTCGAGGACCAGGCGCTATTGCGCGAAGGCATCGTTGCGTTACTGCGGGACAACGACGTGGATGTGGTCGGGCAGGCCGATGACGCCCCGGGACTGCTGCGCCTCCTGAACGGCCATAAGCCGGATCTGGCAATCGTCGACGTGAGACTGCCACCGACTTTTACCGATGAAGGAATCAAGGCGGCGATCGAAGCCAGGGAGCAGCATCCCGGCCTCGGCATCCTGATCCTTTCCCAGTACGTCGAACCGGTTTACACATCGGAACTCCTGGCCAGCGGCGGAGGTGGCGTCGGCTACCTGCTGAAAGAACGGGTGGCTGACATTCCGGCTTTTCTCGACGCGATCAACCGCGTGGCTGAAGGCGGCACCGCACTGGACCGCGAAGTCGTGGCCGAACTTGTCCAGGGGCGCCGCCAGGACAGTTCGCTGGATGAACTCACTCCCAGGGAATCGGAGGTGCTGACCCTGATGGCTGAAGGCAAAACGAATGCCGGAATCGCCGAGTCCCTGGTGGTGACCCCGGGGGCGGTTGAAAAACACATCTCCAGCATCTTCAGCAAGCTGGATCTGCCGGCGGGCGGTGCCGATCATCGCCGGGTGCTGGCGGTTCTCCGGTACCTGCAGTTCTCGGACTGACCTCAGCCCGGAATTGGAGTTGGTGGCTCGTCGCCGTTCAGGACGGTAATCACGTTATGTGCGACCAGCCGGGACATGTCCTCCCGCGACTGGTAGGTCGCCGAGCCGATATGGGGTAGAAGCGCGGTGCGTGGGGCGTTCAGCAGCCGTTCGGGGACGGCCGGTTCACCTTCGTAGACATCGAGGCCGGCAGCACCGATCTCCCCTGTTTCCAGGGCTATCGCCAGGGCTTCGGAATCGACAAGGCCACCCCGGCCCGTATTGACCAGGATCGCTGTTGATTTCATCGCTTTCAGCGAATCCGCGTTGATGATGTGATGGTTCTCCGGCGTTGCCGGCAGATGAAGACTGACTATGTCTGACCGTTCCAGCAACTGGTCAAGCTCGACTTTGCGGGCGCCCAGTTTCACTTCGACCATTTCTTTCGGTTCCCGTGACGTGTAAAGGAACTCGCCCGCGAATCCCTGCATCAGTTCGGCGTAGCGCTGACCGATCCGGCCCATGCCAACCACACCGACCACGGTCCCGCTCAGGTCGAAGCCAAGGAAGTCGGAGGGATCCCAGCCGGTCCACTCCCCCGCCCGCATCCGCCTTTCGGCATCACTGGTGTTGCGGGCCGCGGCAATGGTCAAGCCGACCGCCAGTTCGGCCGTTGCGTTGGTCAGCACATCCGGCGTGTTGGTCAGGACCACTTCCCTGGCGCGGCAGGCGTCAAGGTCGATGTTGTCGAAACCGACCGCGAAGTTGGCAACTATTTCCAGTTGTTCACCGGCCGCCTCAAGCAGTTCGGCATCAACCGGCACCGAAGGATCGGCAACTATCGCATGTGCTCCTTCGACCAGGGCCAGAACCTCTTCCCGGGTCGAGTCCAGGCCGCCGTCGACAACGTCGAACTCCGCATCAAGCAGTTCCCGGCCCGCGGGAAGCAGGAGCCGGGCGATAGCTACACGTTTGGTGTCATTCACTGAACAGAAACCCCGATTTTATGGTGAAAGTGTGTGGTGCGAATAGACTTGAACAGTTCTGCCTGAGCACGCATTGCCCACATATACAGGAGAAGAAGTGGCTGCCAAGTCTGAAGATATAAAGAAACTGATTGAGGAACGGCTGGCCGAGCTTGATCAGGAACGCAATCAATTGCTGAAAGCACTTGCCGCCCTCGATGGCGCCCGTTCCCCCGGCCGGCCTCCGGCTCAACCCGGGAGCCCCGTCAGCAGGGTCAGCGCGGATGACCCTCCGGCCCCACGTCGCCCGGGCCGCCGACGCCGCAAAGGTGGCACCCGTTCCGAGCACGCCGAGCAGGCGGTCGCGGCGAACCCGGGAATCACCGCATCGGACATCGCCGAGCAGCTGAAGATCAAGCCGAACTACGTCTACCGGGTAATGGCCGACCTGGTCAAGGAAGGCCGGGTCGCCAAAAAAGGCACCGGTTACTTCCCGCCTGAAAGCGAATAGACCGCCTCAACCCCGCTTAACGACGAAAGCCCGGGAGTCCCGGGCTTTCGTCGTCAAGTGCTTCAGGCTTAGAGCAGACCGAGGTCAGCCACTGCCTGGCGCTCTTCCGAAAGCTCGGCGGCGCTGGCATCGATTTTGCCCTGTGAGAACTCGTCGATCTCGAGACCCTGGACGATCTTGTACTCACCGTTCGAGCAGGTCACGGGGAAGCCGGCAATGATGTCATCGGGAACACCGTAGGAACCATCTGACGGAATGCCCATCGAGACCCAGTCGCCTTCCGGCGTTCCGTTGACCCAGTCGTAAACGTGGTCGATCGCCGCGTTGGCAGCGGAAGCGGCACTCGAAGCTCCACGGGCTTCGATGATCGCCGCGCCACGCTTGGCGACACGCGGGATGTATTCGTCCTTGATCCACGCTTCGTCATCAACTGTGGTCCAGGCGTTCTCGCCGTTGATTTCGGCATGGGTCAGGTCGGGGTACTGGGTGGTCGAATGGTTACCCCAGACGGTCATCTTCTTGACTGAAGAGATCGGCTGCCCGAGCTTGTTCGCAACCTGGGCGATCGCCCGGTTGTGATCGAGACGCATCATCGCGGTGAAGCGTTCACGCGGTACGTCCGGAGCTGCCGAAGCGGCAATCAGGGCGTTGGTGTTAGCCGGGTTGCCGACCACGAGGATCTTCACATCATCAGCAGCACCAGCGTTGATCGCTTCGCCCTGCGGCTTGAAGATTCCGCCGTTGGCTTCCAGCAGGTCGGCACGTTCCATGCCTGGTCCACGCGGACGGGCACCGACCAGCAGGCCGATGTTCACGCCGTCGAAAGCGTCCTTCGGATCGTCGGTGATGCTGATTTTCTCGAGCAGAGGGAAAGCGCAGTCGTCGAGTTCCATGGCGGTGCCTTCAGCGGCCTTGACCGCAGCCGGAATCTCGAGCAGGCTCAGGTGAACCGGGGTGTCGGGGCCGAGCAGGTGTCCGCTGGCGATCCGGAAAAGCAGGGCATAGCCGATCTGGCCGGCGGCGCCGGTAACAGTGACCTTTACAGGGGTGCTCACATTTTCTCCTTGGTTTCTTGAGGCTCTGGCCTAGGCCATTGCCGTCTGAAGGTTTTCGTCGATCGAGGCCAGGAATTCCTGGGTGGTCTGCCACGGGTGGTCAGCGTCGATCAGCCGGGCCAGATCTTTGGTCATCTTGCCGCTCTCGACAGTTTCGATGCAGACACGTTCGAGGGTTTCAGCGAATTCGGTCACTTCAGGGGTGCCATCCATCCGGCCACGGGCAGCGATGCCCCGGGTCCAGGCGAAGATCGAAGCGATCGGGTTGGTTGAGGTCTTGTTGCCCTTCTGGTGCTCACGGAAGTGACGGGTCACTGTGCCGTGGGCGGCTTCGGCTTCAACGGTCTTGCCATCGGGGCTCATCAGGACCGAAGTCATGAGACCGAGCGACCCGAAGCCCTGGGCGACGGTGTCGGACTGGACATCGCCGTCGTAGTTCTTGCAGGCCCAGACATAGCCACCTTCCCATTTCATGGCGGAAGCAACCATGTCGTCAATCAGGCGATGTTCATAGGTGATGCCGGCGGCATCGAAGTCAGCCTTGAATTCAGCCTGGTAGATCTCTTCGAACAGGTCCTTGAAGCGACCGTCGTACTTCTTCATGATCGTGTTCTTGGTCGACATGTAGACCGGGTAGCCACGCTCAAGTCCGTAACGGAGCGATGCGCGGGCGAAATCGCGGATCGAGTCGTCATGGTTGTACATGGTCATCGCAACACCGGGGCTGGGGAACTCGTGGACCACCAGTTCGACCGGTTCGGAGCCATCCTTGGGGGTGAAAGTCGTGGTCAGGGTGCCTTCGCCGGGAACCAGCAGGTCGGTGGCGCGGTACTGGTCGCCGAAAGCGTGACGGCCGATGACGATCGGCTTGGTCCAGGTCGGAACCAGACGCGGCACGTTCGAAATGACGATCGGTTCACGGAAGATGACGCCGCCGAGGATGTTGCGGATCGTTCCGTTCGGGGAGCGGTACATCTCCTTGAGGTCGAATTCCTCCATACGATCTTCGTCCGGGGTGATCGTCGCGCACTTGACGCCAACTCCGAACTCCTTGATCGCGTTCGCGGAATCCACGGTGATCTGGTCGTTGGTCGCATCACGGCTCTCGATGCCGAGGTCGTAGTACTTCAGGTCGACATCGAGGTAAGGCAGGATCAGCTGATCCTTGATGAACGACCAGATGATTCGAGTCATCTCGTCTCCATCAAGCTCGACAATCGGATTTACGACTTTGATCTTCGGCACGTCGGGTACTTCCCTTCCTATTGGAACCATCTGAAACTTTTGGGGTTATCCGATGCTATCGGCATCACCGCTGAGTCGGGCCTGCCCCGCCGGGCGTGTGAGAACATGACTTTCGATGTCAACCACACATGAGGTTTTCAATCAGTCGCGGGCGCTTGAAGATGTGAACCTTTTCACCATCGACCAGCCCCTTCAGGAAGCCCTGACACGTGAGGGTGGCGGCTGGGCTGCCGAGCGGGTAGCTGAGCTTGGTGAAATCTGCGGATCGGCCGATGTCCTTCGTTTCGGAAACGAAGCCAATGCCAACCCGCCGAAATTGAAGACCCATGATCGTTTCGGCCATCGCATCGACGAAGTCGAGTTCCATCCGGCCTGGCATGAACTGATGAAGATCGGCATCGAACATGAAGTTCATTCCCTGCCATGGTCGGAGCCGGGAACCGGGGCGAACGTCGCCCGGGCCGCGCTTTTCACCCAGCTGACCCAGGCCGAAGCCGGGGTCGGCTGCCCGATCTCGATGACTTTCTCGGTGATTCCGGCGCTGCGGACACAGCCGGAACTGGCCGCCGAGTGGGAACCCCGTTTCCTTTCCCGCGAATACGACGGCGAGTTGCGACCGGCCACCGAGAAACACGGGGCTCTGGCCGGGATGGCGATGACCGAAAAACAGGGTGGCTCCGACGTGCGGGCCAACACCACCCGGGCCGTGCCCGTGAACGGTGGTGGCCCCGGTGGCACCTATGAAATCACCGGCCACAAATGGTTCTGTTCGGCGCCGATGTGTGACGCCTTCCTGGTGCTCGCCCAGACCGACTCCGGCGTTTCCTGCTTTCTGCTTCCCCGCTTCACTCCGGACGGCGAACGCAACCGGTTCCATATCCAGCGCCTCAAGGACAAGCTGGGAAACCGGTCGAACGCTTCATCCGAAGTCGAGTTCCGTGGCGCATGGGCCCAGTTGGTCGGTGAAGAGGGACACGGCGTTCGCACGATCATCGAGATGGTTGGCCATACGCGGCTTGACTGTGCGATCGGGGCCAGCGCCGGGATGCGCACCGGGGTGGCCCAGGCGACTTTCTATGCCAGTAACCGTTCGGCTTTCGGCAAGAAGCTGGTCGACCAGCCACTGATGACGAATGTCCTGGCCGACCTCTGCGTTGAATCCGAAGCGGCGACCGCATCGATGATGCGTCTGTCACGCGCCTACGACGAAGCCGCCGCCGGTGACGAAACGGCGCAGTTGCTGAAGCGCATTGCCACCCCGGTCCTCAAGTACTTCATCTGCAAACGCGCCCCGTGGCATGCGGTTGAGTCTCTTGAGTGCCTTGGCGGCAACGGCTATGTCGAGGAGTCGGGGATGCCGCGTCTCTTCCGCGAAAGTCCGCTGACCTCGATCTGGGAAGGGTCTGGCAACGTCCAGTGCCTCGATGCGTTGCGGGCAATGGTGAAAAGTCCGGCGAGCCTGCAGGCACTGTTCGACGAGATCGGTGAAGCGGGCGGCGCCGACACCCGACTCGATCTTTACGTCGACCGGCTCAAGACATCGATGGAGACAGCACCCGAAACCCTCGAAGTGAGGGCCCGTCGGGTAGTTGAAGGACTTGCCCTCGCGTTTCAGGGATCGCTGCTGGTTCGGCATGGCGACCCGGCGGTAGCCGATGCTTTCTGCGCTTCCCGTCTGGGCGGCGATTGGGGAGAAGCTTTCGGCACCTTGCCCGCCGGCCTCGAGTACGACACGATCGTCGCCCGCAGCACCCCCCGGTTCTAGCCGGTTACGGCGCCAGGCGACGGGCCATCGCTTCACTCAGGTTGATCGCATCAACGACTGTGCCGAAATCGACGTTGTCCGAAACGTCACTCGGCCAGTGGTAGTTGGCTGGCTGCTTGTGCTGCGTGCATGAACAGATCGAAACGGTCGCATAGCCGGCCGCGAGCGCCTCGAGCCCGTCGGTGCCGTTGTGGATCCGCAGGTTGGGCACCAGTTCAACCCCGATCTCTTCCGCGGTGCGGTCGGCCAGGGCCAGTGCTTCCTCGGTGTATTCGTACATCTTGAGAAAACCTTCGCCTCTGAGCACCGTGAGGTGAGGGGAACCGACCGTGTCCAGGTTGATGAAAAATGTGGACTCTTTCGCCAGTTGCGGGAAGTGCCGCTCGCCGAAAGCTTTCATCCCTTCACTGAAAGATTCTTCGGCCCCGGTCGAAAGCAGGATGATTCGCAAGCCGGGCGGGGGATCGGCCTTGAACCGTTGTGCGAGTTCCAGCAGGGCGACAACCGCAGTGCCATTGTCGTTTGCTCCGGGCACCACCTTGCGTGCCCCGATATCGACCATTGCTGCCGTCGAACCGGCCGAGAACGCGAATCCGAGCCGGGCCAGCCGGCTGCTTCCTGTCAATCCGGCCAGCGCGGTCAGGGCGGGGCCACCGATCACCGGGGCCATCAGCATCGGGCTGGTGTCCATTGCCTTGAACATCCCGGTTTTCGCGACCAGTTCCGGGATCCCGGGATGGAATACGAATCCGGCGTGGGCGGCATCGTGATGGCTGACGAAAACCACCGTTTTCTCTGCTTCCGGATCCCCCATTTCGCAGATCACGTTCGAGGTCTTTCGTTTCGGCAGAAACCGGCGCATCGGCCGTGAAGCCGGCGGGAAGTCCGTGGCGATCGTCGCCACCCCGAAAGCTCCGAGCAGGGAACCGATGATCCGCCGGCCACGAAGTGAAAGGACCGCACCGAGCATCCCGGCAAAAGTTCCGATTCCGATCGGCCACCAGTAGGTGCCGTGGGCGTTCTCGGCTTCGACCCGGGCTTCGGCACCAACCTCTCTGAGCTGATCGACGATCCACTCGGCCGCCCGCAGCTCACCGGCGGAAGCTGAAGGCCGATCGATCTTCTCGAGCGCTTCGAGCTTTGTTCGCAGCCAGTTCTGGAGTGGATCGCCGGGTTGGTTCACCCCACGAAAGTTATTGGCTGCGACCTTCCGGCCGTGTGCCGTGGTCACACCGACAGCTGGCGTCGGGAGAAGATCCATCCAGTCACATACCATGGGAAGCAATGTTCGGTGGCGGCAAATCTTTCACTCTCTTCCGCATCTGGGGAATCCGGATTTCGGTCGACTGGTCCTGGTTCATCGTGCTGTTCCTGGTGATCTTCTGGTTGTCAGAGTCATACGGGAACGTCCTGAACCAGCCGAGTTCAGCCACCGAGCCGTTCCTGCTGGCGATCGTCAGCGCGATCGGGTTTTTTGGCTCGATCCTGCTTCACGAACTGGGGCATGCCTGGGTCGCACTTCGTAACGGCATTGGCATCACCCGGATCTCGCTCTGGATCTTCGGTGGCGTCGCCCAGATGGACCGTGAGTCCGACAGCCCCGGCACTGAGTTCAAGGTGGCAGCCGGGGGTCCCGCGGTCACGGCGGCAATCGCAGCAGTTCTGATCGTTGTCGGGACGCTCACTGTCGGCTGGCCCACTTTTCGTGAAGCCCTGACCCTCGGCAGCTCCACTGACGCTTCCGGCATAATCGCGGCCGTCGCCTGGCTGGCAGCGATCAACGTGCTGCTGCTCGGCTTCAACCTGCTGCCCGCATTTCCCATGGACGGCGGACGGATCGTCAGGGCGATCGCCTGGAAGGTGACCGGGAAACAAAGTGCCGCAACCAAGTTCGCGGCCGGCCTCGGCCGGATCTTCGGCTACCTGTTCATCGGTCTCGGACTTTTCTGGATTTACACCGGCGATTTCTTCAGTGGGATCTGGATGGCCCTGATCGGCGTGCTGATCAACAGTTCAGCCAGGTCAGCGTCCCGGCAGACAGCGGTGAGCAGTCGCCTCGAAGGGGTGACCGTCGCTGACGTGATGGATGAACATCCGGTGTCCTTGCCAAGTTCGACCACCATCGACCGGGCCCTTGACGAGTATTTCCTCCGGTACAACTGGTCATGGTTTCCGGTGGTTGATGGCAGCGAGCAGTTCAGCGGAATCGCGCTCCGCGACCGGCTCGACCAGATCGAGGAAACCGAGCGGCAGGTCGCCATTGTGGGTGACTATCTCGAAGAGAGCAGCGGAAACTTCTACATCAGCCAGGAAGCACCACTCGAAAGCCTGCTTGGCAATCCTGACCTGCGGAAATTCGGCGCGCTGATGGTGACTGACAAGCTGGGACGTCTGGCCGGAGTCGTGACCGTGGAACAGCTCGGCCGGGCCCTTCGCCCCGAACAACCGTAGATCCAGCAACCTCAGGGGTCGCCGACGGTGCATGACCGACCGATCAAATCTACCGGAATCGTAGATCTGACGCGAGTTTCGCGGGGTGCAAATAAGATCACCTTCTGACTATCGCAATCGCAACATTCCTTGTCGCCCTCGCTTTCATCGCGAGTGAGCGGGTCCACCAGACCAAGGTGGCTTTGCTGGGTGCAGCCGTGGTTGTGCTTTTCGTCGGTGAGTACACCCAGGAAATGGCGATCGAATCGGTCGAGTTCGCGACCCTTGGCCTGCTCGCCGGAATGATGATTCTGGTTTACATCACCCAGCAGACCGGTGTCTACGACTTCGTCGCCGTGAAAGCGGCTCAGGTCTCCGGCGGAAAGCCATTCGTTCTGGTCGTGACGTTGGCAGCCACGGTCACGATCCTGTCGGGATTCCTCGACAACCTCACAACCATCCTGCTGATCGTGCCGATCACCTTCCTGCTGGCCGACACGCTCGACATCAGCCCGATGCCCCTGATCATGGTCGAAATCATGGCCGCCAACATCGGTGGTGCCGCAACCCTGATCGGTGACCCCCCGAACATCCTGATCGGTGACGCGGCCGACCTCACCTTCAACGATTTCCTGGTCAACAACGCACCGGGAGTGATCGCCATCCTTTCGGTGATCACCGTCGGTCTGTATTTCGTCTTCCGCAAAAAGCTTCAGGTGGATGAAGGCAACCGCAAGTTCATAATGGAACTCGATGCGAAAGCGTCGATCACTGACGTCGCGGAACTGAAGCGCACCATGCCTGTCCTCGGCGGCACTATCGCCCTTTTCTTTCTCCACCAGTACATCCATATCGAACCGGCAACCATCGCCCTGAGCGGTGCTGCGGTCTGCATGATGGTCACTCGCATGCCGATCGAAAAGGCGCTGGAGAACATCGAGTGGACCACCCTGTTCTTCTTCATCGGCCTTTTCGTGATGGTCGGCGCGCTCGAAGCCACCGGCGGGATAGGCCATGTGGCCGACGCGATCGAATCGGTGACCGACGGCAATCGCAACGCCGAACTGGTCAGCATCATCTGGGTTTCATCGATAGTCGGTGGAATCGTCGACAACATTCCCCTGACCACAGCGATGATCCCGGTGGTCGAACAGATAAAGGGCGATTCCGGCGACAATGCTTACTGGTGGGCGCTCTCGCTGGGCGCCTGTTTCGGCGGCAACCTGACCTTGGTGTCGGCTGCCTGCAACGTCGCCGCCGCGGGTCTTGCCGAAAGGGCCGGTCAGCCGATCAGCTTTTTCGGCTTCATGAAGATCGGGCTGCCGGTGACGCTGATATCAACGATGCTCGCAACTGCGTACATTCTCTTGAGGTATTCAACCTGATGTACATCCGTTCAAGACACTCCAGGTGCTTCAAGGTGAGACGTTGGCTGACCACATAGTCCGATCGATTATTCGTGAGGTCAAGCCTCTCGTCAGTTCCGATCCAGTCGGTTATGCCGCCCGCCGGGTGATCGAGTCCGGCCTGCCCGCCCTGCCGGTGGTCGATGAGAAGGGCCGTTACGCCGGGCTTTTCGGCGAACGTGAGTTCATGACCGCGGTATTCCCCGGCTATGTCGGCACTTTGATGTCAGCCCGAATGATCCGCCGTTCCCTTGACGAAACGATCGAGCGCCGTATCGACAGTCAGGAAGAACCGGTTCGTGGTTACCTCACCACCGACCCGGTGCTGGTCGAGGACGACTACGCCGACACCCAACTGGCCGAGACTTTCCTCCACCATCGCGTGATGGTGGTGCCAATCGCCACCGAAGGACGGGTCCACGCGGTGGTTACCCGCAGCGAGTTCTTCCAGGCCCT
>JBAWHK010000090.1:0-11395 GCA_049593795.1 Solirubrobacterales bacterium | reverse complement strand
CGGGACTTGCTCACCTGAATCTGCGCCGGGATCCGGTTGCGCAGCTCTTCGACATGGCTGACCAGCCCGACCGCACGGCCACCTTCGCGCAACGAATCGATCACGTTCATTACCTGGTCCAGGGTCTCGCTGTCCAGAGTGCCGAAGCCCTCGTCGATGAAAAGCGTTTCGAGGCGGCGACCACCTGATTCCTGCTGGACCACTTCGGCAAGGCCAAGTGCGAGTGAAAGTGAGGCGTAGAAACTCTCGCCGCCGGAAAGGGTGGTGGTGGGCCTGGTTTCGGAGGTGTAAGCGTCGAACACTTCGATGCCAAGTCCGGAAGCGGCACCATGGCCAGCGAGGTCACCGCTGTAAACCAGTTCGTAACGTCGATCGGACATTTTCTCGAGGTGGCGGTTCGCTTCGTGGATCACCTGTTTCAGGCGGGCGGCGAGCACATAGATCGAAAGTCGCATCCGCCTTTCGTTGTCACCATTGGCCAGACGGCTCAACTCGGCAGAGCGGGCAGCCGCTTCACGCAAGGGAGCAAGCTGCTCGAACATCGCTGGAATCGGCCCGGTTTCCGTCTCGAAGGTCTGCTGACGCTCGATCGCGGTCGCGGCGAGGCCGGTCAGTCGGTCGCGTTCCTCCCGGTGAACACCCGCCTGGATCTTCAGCGTGGAAAGATCGATTTCTTCTTTGGGGTCAACTCCCGCGAGGTCACCTTCGATGCGACCGTTGAGGCGACTCAGTTTGTCGTCGTGCTGGCGGGCCTGCTCCTTGAGCTGGTTGAGGGCTGCGGGCTCACGGCCTGCCGCGACTGCCTGGTCGACGTTTTCGAATCCACGCGCTGACGCTTCAGACCTGGCGTCAGCTTCCGCTTTTGCCGCTGCTTCCTGATCGCTGGTCGCGGCTACTGTCGCGGCAAGGAACTCGTCGATCGTCTCGCAGATCTTCTCCAGCTTTTCGCGCTGCTCACCGATGGTTGCCGAGTTGCCGACGAGTTTCGTTTCTCGTTCGGACAGGCTTGCCAGTTCCTTCTCCATGCTGGAAAGCTCGGAGTTGAGTTCGGCCCGACGCGACTCGCTCTGGATGCGGGCCTGCTGGTAGGCCTCCGTTGCGGTCCGCTCGGCCGCATCGGCAGCGTCGGCTGCCTGCTCGGCCCGGGTTTCATCGTCCTTGGTGAATTCTTCGCCTTCGGGGTGGGCAGGTGAAGGGTGTTCAACCGATCCGCAGACCGCGCAGGGCTCGCCTTCGACCAGGCCGGCAGCGAGTTCGGCGGCAATACCACGGGTCCGGACGTCGCGCACGTGGATGAATTGCCGCTTCGCCTCATTGAGTTTCGAAGTGGCCGCTTCCAGGGTCTGCCGCGCCTTGACCTCCGGGCTGTCGGGGTGCTCGTCGGCCAGTGAATCCAGTTCTGCGGCGAGCTTTGTCTGCCGTGTGGTGAGTTGCCGCCGTCTTGGCTGGCCTTCGTTCTCGAAGTTGGTGATGGTCGTGATTTCGGACTGTTTCGTCTTCAGGATTGACGGGAGTTCCGTGGCGTCGCTCGTTCCAGGGCCGTTCTCGGATTCGAGATTCACCGCGAGTGAGTCCCGTCGGGTGGCGGCCGCCTTTGCGGTGGCGGCGAGGCTGTTTGCCTGGTTGAGCAGCGGCAGGACTGCCGCCGCGCGCTCGGCAGAGTCGATCTCTTCCTTGAGCGTTTCGCGCCACTGGCTGCGGGCACCCAGCTCCGCAAGTTCCTGTTCGGCTGCCGCCCTTGCTTTGACCAGATCTGCCCGCCGGGTCATCTCGGTGAGCTTCCGTTCGCTGAGCCCGCTTGCGTCGGCGGCGACGATTCGGGCTTTTTCGGCGGCGTCGGCGAGCGCAGCGAGTCGCCGGCCGGTTGATTCGATCCAGCTGATCACTGGCGGGGCTTCAGAGAGTTCAGGGATTTCGGTTATGCCATCGACTTCGTTCTCGATTGCCGAGTCGATTATCGGCCGCACCCTTTCGATCGAGTTGGCGATCTCACGATTCGTCGCGGCACGCTTTTCACCATCTTCAGCGGCCCGGCTTTTCAGCCAGTTCTCGACGAAGGTCAGGTCGTTGCCGGGAAAGAGTTTTTCGAGAAGTTCCTGGCGGGAACGCGCGTCGGAGCGCAGGAACTTGGCGAACTCGCCCTGGGGCAGCATCACCACCTGGCTGAACTGGTCGGCGTTCATCCCGACCCGCTCTTCAAGCTCGATGTTCGCTTCGCGCCAACGGTCACTCAGCGGGTGCCATTCGTTATCGCGGTGAAGTTCGAGCTTCACCGACTGCCCTTCGTTGGCAGTACCTTCACCACGGGCTTTCGGACGCTCGTGTTCCGGGGAACGGGTCACTCTCAGCCGCGAGCCGCCAACTGTCAGATCAACCACTACCTGTGGACGGGTCTCGATTTTCCGATGGTCGCTGACCACCTCGGCACCTTTTGCCGATCGTGGAATCTGGCCGAAAAGACCGTAGGAGATCGCGTCGAGGACAGTTGTTTTGCCGGACCCGGTCGGTCCGGTCAGCAGATGCACCCCCGCTTCGTTCAATGGCTCGAAATCAATGGTTTCTGTCCCGGAATACGGGCCGATACCGGTGATGCTGAGGTGATGAAGTTTCATCGTGATTCCTCGGCAGCCCTTGATTCCAGGGCCTGCTGCAGCACCTTCTCTTCTTCCGGATCCGGACCGGACCCGCGGACGTGCTCGATGAAGCTTTCGATCAGCTTGATCGGATCGACCCGGGCGATCTCGGTCAGGTGTCGGGGATCGTCATCGGTGCCGTCCGAGATTTCCGATTCGAACCTCAGGCTGATCACGTTTTCGAAGCGGCTGCGGAGTCGTTCCATCGGCTGGTCCGGACGGCGCTTGTCGGTCAGTGTGATCTCCAGCCAGGCATCGGCCAGGCTTGAGAAATCATCGGAGTTCAGCAGCTCATCGAGGGTGCCGCTGATCCGGGCCATCTCGACCAGTTGCGGGATGGGTACGACTTCGACCTCGATCGGACCTTCGGCCGGAATGTCAACGATGTTGACGGACTTGTCGAGCCCGGCGCCAACCTCGGAGAACGACAGAGGGATCGGTGAGCCGGAATAACGGATCGCCTTGCCGCTTTCCTGGGACCGGTGCAGGTGGCCGAGTGCGGTGTAATCGAAACCTTCGAATGCTGCGGCCGGAACCCGGTCGGAGCCGCCCATGCTTATCGGCCTTTCCGAATCGCTCTCTTCGCCACCCAGAATGAAGGCATGCCCGACCGCTACCGAGCGCGACCCGGGACGATCGGAAAGATCGTTGAGGCAGCGGTCGATCGCGGCTCTGATCACCGTTTCCTGGCGGGCCTCGTCAACCCCGAGCGCGTCGGCTGCGGATCCCGGATCGAGGTAAGGGATCGGGTAGATCGCCAGCGGAAAGTCGGCGGCTGCGGGAAGGATCGGGGTCCCGAGGCCGGTGGTGCCGGAGCGCAGGTGGATGCCCGGACGCATCAGCGGGCCGTGGCTCATGCGGATAGTTGAATCGTGGTTGCCGGTGATCAGCACGATCTCGCAGAGGTCGGCCAGTCGCGCCAGCTCCCGGTTCAGCATCTCGATGGCCCCCAGTGGGGGCAGGGCCCGGTCGAAGATGTCGCCGGCCATGATCAGGAGATCGACCTGGCGTTCCTCGATTTCATTCGTAAGCCAGTTGAAGAAAGTCTGATGGAGCGGACTGAGGTCACGCCCGTGGAACTCGCGGCCGAGGTGCCAGTCGGCGGTGTGGAGGATCCGAATGCTGTCTTTGCCTGGTTTCGGTGCTGGCGTGGTCATCGAATCAGTCATCGTGACTTGGAGGTCGGCGGTTCTTCTTGGTTTCTGACCGGATCTTCTTGCCGGTAAGGCGCCGTTGCTTCGATGATCGGGTCGGTCGGGTCGGGCGCCTGCGCTTCGGCACAGCCAGCGCTTCGGCGAGTTTCGATTCGAGCCGGTCGAGCGCGAGGTCACGGTTCCTTGCCTGGGACCTTGCGTCCTGGCTGATCGCGGTGATAACCGGCCCGGCCTTCCGGACGATTCTTGATTTCTGGGAGGGGGTCAGCACCATCGAAGATTCCACTTCGAATACGGCCTCGATCCTTGATGCGGTGACGTTGGCGTGCTGGCCGCCCGGTCCGGATGAACGTGATGCCCGGATCAGGATTTCGCTGACCGGGATGAAAGGACCGTTCTTTGGCCTGATTCCCGGTTTCACGATCCAGGCAGGTCAACTGCGGGCGGACCGTCCGCGGGTGCGGTCGGGGGCGGGCTGCTCCTGAAAACCCTTTTCAGCAAGCGCCAGGCCATGTAGAGGGCAAGGGCGGCAAATCCGAGCTTGAGCGCGCGTTCGGGCACAGAGTTGGCGACGACCACTCCGACCAGCACCCCTACGGGTGAAAGCAACCCGATGATCGCGGCGTCCCTGATGTTGACGTTGCCGTAATTCTTCTGGCGCCATGTTCCGACGACGGACACGAGCGCGATCATCAGCAGGGAGGTCGACTCCGCTTCGACCTGTCCTTTTGACAGAAAGATGGTCATGGCGGGCACGAAAATAATGCCGCCGCCGACACCGATCAGGCCGGCGACGATGCCACCGACCATGCAGAGAAGGGCTGCGATTGCGAGATCCATCAGGGGATCACCATGTAGATCGCGACCCCGATCAGAAGAATTGCGAAAAGCAGAGAGACGGCTTTTTCCGGAATCCGCTGTTGAAGAGCGGTGCCGAAAACAACCCCGACGATGGCCGGGCCGACGAGGATCAGGCCGGTTTCAACATCGACGTTTCCGTAGATGCCACCTTGCATTCCGGCGGCCAGGAGGGCGATCACGATTATCGCTGCGAGACTGGTTCCGGTCGCGAGCCGTTCGCCGTATGCGAAGAAAGCGATCAGCATCGGCACGATCACCGTGCCGCCACCAACACCGAAAAGGCCACTGAATGCACCCGCAACAGTGCCAACGGCAGCTAAGCTCCATATCCGTCGTTTATCCATCGAAGGCGATACTAAGACCATGAGCGCATCTGACTCCCCTCTCTCCGTACTGCTTGAAGATCCCGGGCACTCTGCACTGCTGACCGACATTGACGGGACCCTGAGCCGGATTGTTTCCCGGCCGGACCTCGCCAAGGTGCCAGCCAAGGCCAGAGACAGCCTCCAGACCCTGAGCGGAAAACTCGCTCTGGTTGCCTGCGTGACGGGCCGTCCGGCCCTGACCGTCAAAGAAATGGTCAACGCCGACGGCGTCACCTATTTCGGCAATCACGGACTTGAGCTGCTGGAACCGGGCGGGGAAGAACCGAAACAGATGCTCGATGGCGAGCAGCTGACGATGGCCAAGGAATTCATCCGGCTGAACGACAAGCCGGCCTGGGTTGAAGCCCAGATCCGGGTTGAGGACAAAGGCGCGATCCAGGCACTGCACTGGCGCGGAGCTGGTCCCCGGACCGAATCGAAGGTCCATCGCATCGGGGACAACGCCCGTGGTGCCGGACTGGTCACCCATTGGGGCCGGAAGGTCCTGGAACTGAGGCCGCCCGGAATCGCCGGCAAGGCGGGGGCGGTTGAAGGGCTGGTCAAGGACACCGGAATCGACACTGTCGTGTATGCGGGCGATGACCTGACCGATCTCGAAGCGGTGCTGAAACTGCGCGACATGGCTGAAGATGGCGACCTGAAAAAGGTGATAATCGTCGCGGTTGATTCCGATGAGATTCCGGCGATGCTGCTGGAAGTTGCCGATGTCGTGGTTGGCGGCCCGGACTACTGGGTCGACATGGTCGCGGGGCTGGCTCAGCAAGCAGGCTGATTCGCGTGCCGTTCGCCGAGCTTCTGCGATCGACGGTTTTTCTGACCGCGGGAGGTTCGACCGCCCTGGCGGCGATCACGGTTATCGGGGCCGAACGGAATTTCGATCCGACCCTGTTGATCATCAGCGCTGTCTGGTGGGTGGTTGCCGCCTGGATCGGGCTTTCGATGGGCGCCGCGGATCGCACCGCCGAATCGATGCGTGACGTTCTCGCTGCCTCCAAGTCAGTTCACAAGGACGGGGTGACACCGTCGCTGCAGGAACCCGGCCGGATCGCCTGGGGGCGCCTCTGGCCGATCCTGGCCGCGGTCGCCACGGCCGGCGGTATCGGCATTGCGTTCCCGGCGGTTGCGGCGATCGGGTGTGGTTACGCATTGCTGGTGGCCCTGGCCTGGCGTAACCGGGAGGCGGCGGTGCTGGCGGTCGAAGGCCGGGATGGTGTGAGGTTCCTGGTCGAACCGGGTTCACCGTTCCGTGCGGTGAAGCTGGTCAGGACCCCGGGCTTCCGCGCCTTCTGAGACAGCTGTCCGGCCCGGCGACCTTCGCTATTTCCACCAGCTACTGGTGTTCTTGACGTCGCTTGCGGTTAGCCAGGCGCGACGTGCGGTGGCAACCGCGTAGCTCATGTTCGGCAGGGTTTCCGGTCCGTGCGAGTCGGTGTTCAGCACGATCTTCACCCCGGCTTCCATCGCCATGCGGGCATGGATGTCATTGAGGTCGCGGCGTTGCGGGCTGCCGTTGATCTCGAACATGGTGTCGTTCTCGGCGGCCGCGAGGATCACCTTCTCGATGTCCAGCGGGTAGCCCTCACGTTTGTTGATCAGGCGGCCTGTGGGGTGGCCGATGCAGTCGACCAGCGGATTCTCGATCGCGATGATCATGCGGCCGGTCATTTTCGTTTCGTCGTTGCTGAATGAGGTGTGGATCGAAGCGATCACCCAGTCAAGCGCCCGCAACAGATCCTCGTCGTAGTCAAGTTCGCCTCGGGTACCGATGTTCACTTCGGACCCGGCCAGCAGCCGGAAGGTTCCCTTCTTCTTTGCCCGTTTTCTGTTGAAGGCTTTGATTTCTTCGATGCGTTCCCAGAGGCGGTCCGGGGTGACATGGTTGCCGAAACCGTGGCTGGCCGAATGGTCGGTTATCGCCAGGTATTCGTAACCGAGGGCTTCGGCGGCTTCGGCCATTTCTTCGAGGGTTCCGCGACCGTCGGAGAGCGTTGTGTGGGAGTGCAGGTCGCCTTTGATTTCGTCGATTCCGACAAGATCCGGCAGCTTGCCGTCCCGGGCCGCTTCGAGTTCACCCCGGTTTTCCCGGAGTTCGGGAACGATGTAGTCGTATCCGAGCCGGGCGTAAACCTCTTCTTCGGTGGTGAAACGTTCGGTCTCCCCGGTTTTGTCGTCGAGGATTCCGTTTTCGGATACGTGAAGTCCTTCCTGAACGGCGAGCGTCCGCAGCTTCTCGTTGTGGGCGGCCGAGCCGGTGAAGTGCTGGAGCAGGTTTCCGAAGGCGTCCGGTTTGACGATGCGCACGTCAACTCCGATGCCGGAGTTGGTTTCCAGCTTGACTCCGTTCTCCCCGGGTGAACCGGCTTTGGCAACCAGGTGATGGTCGGCGATCGCGGTAGCGAGTCCGGTCGGGTCATCCGAGGTGGCGATCAGGTCGATGTCGTGGCAGGTATCTGCCATGCGGCGGGCCGAGCCGGCGATTTCAGCTCGGTCGCAGTTCGGGTGTTCCCGCAGGGCGGCGAGCAGTTCACCGGCAACCGGCAGGATCTCGTCGAGCCGAACCCGTTCGGGACCTTCCGGCTGCGCTTCGAGCCGGTCGAGGCCTTCGAGGATGTTTTCTTCAACTTTTGCGCCGAGCCCTTTGAGTTTTCGGACTTCGCCAGCTTCAGCGGCTGCGCGCAGATCCTCGGGGGTGTTCACATCGAGTTCGTCGTGGAGGCGGCGCACGGTTTTTGGTCCGAGTCCCGGGATGCGGTTAATTTCGATCAGGCCCGCGGGCAGCTTTTCCTTGAGTTTGACCGCGGCCGGGATCTCCCCGGTTTCGACCAGGGCAATGATCTTTTCTTCAAGTGTTTTGCCGACCCCGGGAAGGTCAGTGACGGTGCCTTCTTTCGCCATTTTCTCGACCGAACTGCCTTCGTTCTTGATGGTCCGGGCGGAGTTCACATAGGCGAGGACCCGGTATCGGTCGGCTCCATCCAGCTGGTAGAGCACAGCCAGTTCTTCGAGGGCGGCAGCAATCTCGGAGTTGGTCATGGCCTAAAGATAAGTCACAACAGCCAACGAACGAAAAGACTGGCAATGAATTGACGTCTATATGACGTCAATTCATTGCCAGTGGGTTTTGGCGGGTTCGGGTGGGCTGGCGGGGTTCTTTGCTTACTCAGGATACGATCCTTCAGTGTCAGGGAAGGACGAAATCTCATATACGCGTGGGCCCGCCTGGGTCATCCTCCCCACCTACGAGGAAGCCGAGAACATCCGGCCGATGGTCGAGGCGCTGAAGCCGAAGCTCGCGGCCGGCGATCACATCCTGATCGTCGACGACAGCTCGCCCGACGGCACCGGCCGGATCGCCGATGAACTCGCCGCTGAAGACGAGATGGTCGTGGTCCTCCACCGGCAGGTCAAGGAAGGAATCGGCCCCGCTTACCTGGCCGGATTCAGGGTCGCACTCGATGGCGGCGCCGACCTGATCGTCCAGATGGACGCGGACTTCTCCCACGACCCGGCCTACCTGCCGCGACTGATCGCCGGCTCCGAACTTGCCGACCTGGTAATCGGATCGCGGTACGTACCCGGTGGCGGGATCACCGAATGGGGACAGGTCCGCCGTTTGATCAGCCGCGGAGGCAGCATCTACTCCCGGGCCGTGCTCGGCACCGATATTCGCGACATGACCGGCGGCTTCAAATGCTTCCGGCGCAAAGTCCTGGAAACCATTCCTTTCAACGAAGTCGCCGCATCGGGCTATTCGTTCCAGGTCGAGATGACCTACCGCGTGATCAAGGCGGGCTTCAGCGTGATGGAAGTACCGATCACGTTCCGGGAACGGCAGGCCGGCGATTCGAAGATGAGCACATCGATAGTTGCCGAAGCCGCCTGGAAGGTCCCGGCAATGCGATTCGGACGTAACAAGCCGCATTGATGGCCGGTCAAGGCCCGGTGCGTTACGGTCTGGCGACAGCCCCGTCAGCCGGGGCACTTCATTTTGTATAGTAGAAGAGCGAACGGGTTCCGACGCCCATCGCTGACCAGTTCCAATCACGACTCAGGAGACCGAGATGGCAGACAAGCTCCCCCCAGTAACCGACGCCTCATTCAAGGCCGATGCCCTTGAGGCACAGGGCAACGTGCTGGTTGACTTCTGGGCTCCCTGGTGCGGTCCGTGCCGCGTGGTCCATCCGGTCCTCGAAGAGATCAATGAAGAGCGCGATGACGTCAAGATCATCAGCCTCAACATCGACGAGAACCCGCAGACCGCCGCACAGTACGAGGTCCTCTCGATCCCGACGATGATCCTGTTCAAGGACGGCGCGATGGTCAAGAAGATTGTCGGCGCAATGCCGAAACGTCGCCTGCTGGCTGATCTCGAACCAGCCCTGCAGGGCTAGCGCGGCTCAACGTGCCATTCGTCGAGATCAGCTGGTTCGAAGGTCGCAGCGATGAGCAGAAGGCCGAGATAGCGAAGCGCATCTCGGAGGCCCTGATCGATGTGGCCGGAGTTTCACCCGACCATTGCTGGGTGAAGTTCGAAGATTCGAGCAAGTCGGACTTCATCATTCACAAAGCGGAGTAGTACCTCGACCCGGAGCCGACTGGCTTCGGGTCGAATTCGTTGTACGGGAATCTTCGTCCCCCTATCATTCTTACGTTCGTTAGAATGTTGGTATGACCGAAGATGCCTGTGACCTCCTTTGCCTGAACCTTTCCCTCGCCGAGCAGATCCGCGAAGGGCTTGACCTCGACGCTGCCGCGACGGCGGCCCAGGAAGCCAAGGCGCTATCCGACCCGACCCGGGTCGCATCGGCAATGGCACTCCAGGCCGGTGAAGAACTCTGCGTCTGCGATCTCGCCTGGATCCTCGGGCGGGCCGAGAACCTCGTTTCCCACCACGTGAGGATGCTGCGCCAGGCAGGCCTCGCGAAGTCCCGTCGCGACGGCAAGATGGTCCTCTACAGCCTCACCGAACAGGGATCGCGCCTGCTGGAAACGCTGGCCGCGGA
The DNA here is from genome assembly GCA_049593795.1 of Solirubrobacterales bacterium. Classification (GTDB taxonomy): domain Bacteria; phylum Actinomycetota; class Thermoleophilia; order Solirubrobacterales; family 70-9; genus 67-14. The sequence continues at coordinate 1,358 of JBAWHK010000090.1, read as the reverse complement.
ATCTCAGGTGACCCCGCAATGACCAGCCCCAGAGCACTGCCGATGGCGGATCACGGCGAAGTCCCGCCCAGCGCCGAAGTTGATGCGCACGCGCGTCGCTTCCGGATCGAAGGTATGGACTGCGCCGGATGTGCCCGTACGGTCGAGAACGCGGTCGCTGATCTCGACGGGGCAGAGTCGGCAAGGGTTTCGTTCGGGAACGCGCTACTCGTGGTCGAGGGACCCGTTCCCGAAGACCGGATCGAAGGAGCGGTGACCGCTGCCGGGTACCGGATGCGGTCAGCCCGGCCGAGTCGGGCTATGGAACCCCGGGCGCCGTTCTGGCGGGTGAACCGTGAAGCCCGCTCGGCCAGCGTGGCCGTGCTCATACTGGCTGCCGCCGTGGGGGCGACCGTGTCGGGCGCGCCGGAAGCACTCGAGACCGTGCTTTACATGGCATCGATGGTCGCCGGGGGCTGGTTCGTTGTCAGGGCCGCGATCTTCGCTTTGCGCAGCCGGGCCCTGGACATGAACGTTCTGATGGCCATGGCGGCGGTTGGCGCGGTCGGGATTGGTGCCTACGCCGAAGGGGCCTGGGTGCTGGTCCTTTTCGCGGTCGGCACGACGCTCGAGGGATATGCGCTTGATCGCAGCCGTCGCTCGGTCGAGAACCTGCTGGACCTCACTCCGAATCAGATCACGGTGATCGACGGCGGAGCTGAGCGCACAGTTGACGTCGAAGAAGTGCCCGCGGGAACCGTGTTCAGGGTGCGCCCGGGGGAACGGGTGGCCCTCGACGGAAACATAATCGCCGGGAACTCGAGCCTTGACGAAGCCCCGATCACCGGCGAGTCGATGCCACGCGACCGGAGTGCCGGTGAAGAAGTCTTCGCCGGATCACTGAACGGGCAAGGCGGCTTGACGGTGGAATCGACCTCATCGGCCGAGAATTCCACCTTGGCCAGAATCGCGCAGCTGGTTGATGAAGCGCAGGGAAGCCAGGCCCCGTCCGAACGTTTCGTCGATCGTTTCGCCCGGATCTACACCCCGATCGTCTTCCTTTCGGCCCTGCTGGTGGCGGTCGTGCCGATCGCGCTTGGCGCGTCGGCTGACACCTGGATCTACCGTTCCCTCGCCCTTCTGATCGTGGCCTGCCCGTGCTCGCTGGTAATTTCGATCACGGTTTCGGTGGTTTCGGCGATCGGTGGCGCTGCCCGGCGTGGCGTTCTGATCAAGGGAGGGCAGGCACTCGAGGACCTGGCGCGGGTCCGGACGGTCGCGCTCGACAAGACCGGCACCTTGACCCTTGGCCAGCCTCGCCTGGCCGAAGTAATCCCGATGGGCGACCGTGACCGCTTTGACGAAGCGGAAACGCTTCG
>JBAWHK010000089.1:0-7367 GCA_049593795.1 Solirubrobacterales bacterium | reverse complement strand
CGGCTTCTCCTTCACGCAGCTTGCGCAGGCGGGTATCGACGTTGCCACGCAACTCGACCGGAACCAGGTCGGGCCGGACCGCGAGCAGTTGCGCCCGGCGACGCAGGCTGACTGTGCCCACCCGCGCGCCTTCGGGAATGTCGGCCAGTGATGTTCCGGTGCCGATCCATGCGTCCCGCGGATCCTCCCGTGGCGGGACCGCGGCAATCGAAAGTCCGCTGGACATCACACCGGGGAGGTCTTTCGCCGAATGTACGCCGATATCGGCCTGGCCTTCGAGGATGGCCAGTTCCACCCCCCGGACAAATCGTTCCTTGTCCCCCGGGGTCGGATCGGTCTCGACCTTGGTCAACTCCAGCCCGCCGAGAGCCTCGGCAATGGTGCCCGACTGGGCCATCGCAAGGGCGCTGGATCGCGTCGCGACCCGCAAACTCATCCGCCCGCGGACTTGCGGCGTATCGGCGTGACCGTCGCCTGCGGTTCAGCATCAGCCTCGGCTTCAGTCTCCGCTTCGGCCCCGGTTTCGATTTCATCGACACCCAGCCCGAAAAGGGAACGCAGAGCATTCACGTTTTCATATGACTCTTCGGCCCCGGCAGATTCCTTCAGCTTCAGGGTCGGCTCATGCAGCATGCGTCCGGCAACGGCGTAGGCCATCATCTCCATACGCTGCCGGTCGGCGTTGGTAAGTGCCTCCCACCGGTGCTCGTTTTCGGCAAGTACGCGCTCAACGATCTGGTCGGCGTGACGGCGCAGGGCGATCACCGTCGGCAACACTTCGAGTGAGGCCAGCCAGCGATCAAACCTTTCGAGTTCCACTTCGATGATCTCCCGGGCCCCGAGCGCCTCGGTTTCACGACCGCTGGTGTTGCGTTCGACTATCGCCTGGATGTCATCGACGTTGCTGACAGTCACCCCGGGAATCTCCCGGCAGGCCGGGTCGATATCGCGCGGCACGGCAAGGTCAACGAGGAAGATCGGCCGTCCGCTGCGGGACACCATCACGTCGGCCAGTTCTTCACGTTCAACCAGGTGATGGGGTGAGTTGGTCGCCGAGATCACGATGTCAGCTTCACCCAGCTGGGCCGGAAGGTCATCGATTCGGACCGCTTCACCGCCGAAACGGTCGGCAAGTCCGATCGCCCGGTCGTAATGGCGGTTGGCAATGAAAACAGTTTCGGAGCCACGGTTGACCAGGGCCCGCGCGACCAGCTCGGCGGTTTCACCCGCTCCGATCACCAGGGCACGGGCCGCCGAGAGGTCCTGAAGAGTGCGGCGGGCCAGCTCGATCGCGACCGACGGCACGGAAACACCCTTCTCCCCAACTTTGGTTTCGCTACGAACCCGCCCTCCGGCCGAGAGGGCACCGCGGAACAGCCGGTTGAGAATCGGGCCGGTGGCACCTTCCACCAGGGAGAGTTCGTAGGCACGTTTGACCTGGCCCTGGATTTCAGCTTCACCGACGATCATCGAGTCGAGTCCGGCGGTCACCTGGAAGAGGTGACGGGCAGCGTCGGATGAGCCCAATGAATAAAGGTGGGCAATCAGTTCCGTGGGCCTGATGTCGGCCTGTCGTGAAAGCAGGCTGAGCGCGTTCGATTCTGCCTCAACCGCGTCATTCACGACCAGATAAAGCTCGGTCCGGTTGCAGGTCGAGACGATCACGGCCTCGGTGACCTGCCCGCTGTCGGTCAGCTCAGCCATCACTCCGGCGGCGCGACCTTCAGTCAGGGCCAGACGTTCTCGCAACTCCAGCGGAGCCGTCTTGTGAGACAGGCCCAGCGCCAGGAGTTCAGACACCGCTTGACTCCTTCACCGGGTCGTCCGGCGCGGTCTTTTCCGGAGCGGCGTTTTTCGCTTCGATCTCGTCGGCCAGTTCGCCGACATCACGATTCATGCGCTGGAATTTGGCCCCGAGAATCCCGATGTAGACCAGAACCATCAGCAGGAAAAGCAGGTATGCGGCCAGCACATATCCGGTGTCGTCGTTGGTGACGGCGGTTTCCTTGAATACATCGGCGATAACGAACATCTAACGAGCCTCCATGTTGGGGGCGATCCGTCCGCTGACGGATCCACTGCCCGCATCTGTGTTGAGTGCCCGGCGCAGGCGCGATACCTGTCCGGAAGCTTTTTTTCCGGACAGTTCCACGGTGACCAGGGTCAGCCAGAGCAGTCCCATGCCAACCAGGCAGATCAGGAACGTGTAAAGCATCGAGTCCGGCAGGCCGCCTTCGGAAGTGGCGAACACCCGGGGATGGATGATGCTGTCGGCCATCCGGACCGCAAGGAAGTTGAGAGGCACGAAAACGCCTGCTGTTATCGCGAAAACCGAGGCGTAACGCGCCTGCTGGTCACGATCCTCAATCGCGTAACGGAACGGGTAGTAGGTGCAGTACATGAGGAAAACGATCAGGAAGCTGACCAGGGTTGGTTCTTCCCAGACCCACCAGTGCCCCCATGATGCCTTGGCCCAGAGCGCGCCGGTGGCGAGGACCGCCACACCGAAAACGACAGAAAGGTGGATGAACACATAGGAGTTCGCGTCATGGCGACGGTCACCGGTACGCAGGTGCCGGAAACCTTCAACTCCACCGGCCATGAAGCCGAGAAGCGCGACTATCGCCAGCGGCACATGCAGGTAGAAGATCTTCTGCTTGAACCCCTGATCGGCATCCATCGGGGTCCAGAACAAAGCCATGCCGAAGCCGACGATGAGGGTCGCCACGGTCGCTACCGCGAGAATTTTGAATCTGTTGCTGGACATCAATGGTTACCCCGGTTGCTGATTTCAGTCTTCCAGGAGGAAGTCGAACACTGCGTAACCCACGAGGCAGAAGACCCCATCGTATAGACCCATGACCAGCAGCCATTGACCGAAGTCGTCGTAGCTTGGTCCGGCGGCATCGAAAAGCGGGGCCGAAGCACCGGTTGCGGCGATCATCAACGGAATCACCAACGGCAGCAACAGCAGCGGAACCAGCAGATCGCGGGCCCGCGAATTGACTGCCATTGAAGAGATCAAGGTGCCGATCGCGGCGATTCCCAGGTTGGCACCTGCCAGGACGATTATCAGCGGCAGCAAACCGCCCCACTCGTTCAGGAAGAAGACAGCGAAAGTCGGAACGACGATCAGTTCAAGTACCGACAGGTAGATGAAAAGCGCGGCGGCTTTGGCCAGGAAAAGGACGGTGCGGTCAACCGGCGCGAGGCGGAAAGCATCGAAGCCGCCTTCTTCGCGTTCGGAGACAAAAACCCGGTTGATGCCGAGGATTGCCGCGAAAAGAAGGGTGGTCCAGAGCACGCCGCTGGCAAGGCTGCCGGAGAGGGCGATGCGGTCGAGTCCGAAGCGGAAAATGATGAAGGTGGTGATCGCGAACAGGACCATCGCCGGCAGCGAACGCATGGTTCTCAGTTCGGTGCGCAGGTCCTTGCCGAGAATCGCCGTGAAAGCTGTCCGGGACGGGGTCACTGTCCCGCCTCCATGATTCCCCCGTGGGCCAGGCGCAGGACCGTGTCGGCCTCGGCGATCGCCCGTTCCGGTTCGTGGGACACCAGCACCCGGGTGCGTCCGGCGGCCGGGCCGATCAGTTCACGAGCCAGTTCGCGACCTTCCGGATCGAGGTTGGAGTCGGGTTCGTCGAGCAGCAGCAGTTTCGGGCGATGGAGGATCGCGCGGCAGATCGCGATTCGCTGGCGCATACCGGCCGAGTATTCGTTGACCCTTCCGCTGGCCCGGCGACCCATCTCCATCAGGTCGAGATCGTGGTCGATCCTTGCTTTCGCTTCGTCGGGTTTCAGGCCATGAAGTTTTGCCTGGAGTTCGAGGTTTTCCCGCCCGGTCAGGTCCTGGTAGAGCAAGGGCTCGTGTCCGAGGTAGCCGATCATTCCGCGCAGCTTCCAGCCATCTTTCGGAAGTTCGATGCCGAACACACGAACTTCGCCGCTGGTGGGGCGGAGCAACGTGGCGAGGATCCGCAGCAAAGTGCTTTTGCCGGAACCGTTGGGGCCAAGCACAGCGAGCGAATGGCCAGCGTTCAGATCGAGGTCGATGCCGGTCAGCGCCGCCCGGTCACCGTAATCCCGGTTCAGTCCGCGCAGGGTGATCGCGGTTTCGGACACCTCTGTCATGTCAGGCAGTCTGCCACCAAAGCGGTTGAAAGCGCGCCGGGCTGGATATTGGAGCGAGGCTTATCTGGCTACCGCGAATTCGATCACTTCGATCTGTTTCTGTCCGGCATGCCCGCGATAGACCGGTCCGGCCCCGCCGATCAGGTCACCGATGCCGGGCAACGGATCGGGGCGCAGGTCGGTGCGAACATCGAAGATCGTTATGCCGGGACCGGTGACGCTGTCGGTGCTCGCGGTCACGAAATGGGCGTCACCATCACCATCCGGATCTACTTTCTCTACGTAAATCACCCGACCTGAAGCAACCACACAGTTGTCGAGTTCGGCAGGACAGGAAGATTCAGGCAGGGTTTCGTTTTCCGGGACCAACCCGCTGGAACTATCCGGTTCGGCTGGATCCGCCGCCGCGCCCGAATCATTCTGCCCTCCCGTTTTCGTGGCGGTCTTCGCTTTCGCCGACGGATTCCCCTGATCGCCACCATCGTCGCCCCGGTCCGCGAGAACCAGAGCCAGTCCGCCCGCCACCACAACCACGAGGACAAAAGACAGTCCTGCCAAAGCCCGACCCGACATGACCTTCAACCCGTTTCGTTCAACGGGCGGATTTTTGATTCAAGGTTTTCAGGACGGGATCACCGGGTCACCCACCCGGATCCGGCCGGGCTGCTTGACAGTGGCGTAGACGCCGAAGGGCAGCGGTTCTGGTGAGTCGCTGTCAGCGCGGTAAGCACGAATGTGATGAAGGGTCTTCAGGTCAACGTTGCCGCGATCCGGATCACGGGTAGTTGCCGCGCAACGACCGACCCGCTCCTGGACTTCGACCTTGACCGCGCCGATGTCGACCTCCTTGCCCATCCACAGGTCTTCCTCATGGGAATCGATTCCCTTGATCCCGAAATTCATCCGGAACCGACGGCGATCGATCGTTCCGGGCTGGCCAGCCTCAGCCGCCGCAGCTTCGAGGCGGTCGATCGCTGCAACCCCGAGAAGCGTTACCGGCCCTTCGTTGCCACGATCAACGCCGGGCCGATCGTCCGGCCGGGCCATCAGGCGAAGATCCATTCCACAGTGGTCCGAAATCGCTGCGGAAGCATCTCCGAGAACCGGTTGGGTGAGCAGCGTCTCGCCATAGAAGTTCACTTCTTCGGCGTGGCCCAGCTCAACCGTCCCCGAGACCGTGGATCCGTCAGGAAACAGGAACGAAAGTGTGCCGCTATCCGGGCCGGACAGATACTCGGGAAGTATTTCGAGAAGAGGGCCGACCCGGCTGACACTCAACAGCACGTTTTTTTCGTTGACGAGAAAAAACTGGCGGTCGCCCGGCAGGCCGTCGGTGTCGACCTCGACCTCGTCGAGTTCCTGCAATCGCATGCCTTTTACAGGCGAAAAGGAGATCCAGTCGACGGTGGCAGCCAAGTGATCCGATCCTATCGTTCAGAGCCGGTCAGTTACCGCGTTTGGTGACGCGCTTTCCGACCTTGAGCAGCGGCCCCGCGCCCTTCTTCAGCGCGTCGACCCGATCGCCGCCCTTGCCGTAAAGCAGTTTGGCCGAAGCTTTCATCGCATCGCTCAGAGTTTCGTCGTACGGATGCCACCAGAAGTTGCGGGTCAGGCCAGGTTCATAGGTGACCAGTTTGATCTCGACACACTCGTAGAAACCGAACTTCGAATGCGAATTGCCGAGGCCGGAATCCTTGACCCCGCCCCAGTTGCACTGGCAGGCCCCGTGGGTGAACATGTGGTCGTTGATCCAGACCATCCCGGAATCGATACGGCCGGCGATGCGTTCGCCGCGCTGCCGGTCCTTGGTCCAGACCGATGCGCCAAGGCCGAACTCGGAATCGTTGGCCAGGTCCAGTGCTTCCTGTTCGGAATCAACGACCATGATCGGCAGTACCGGGCCGAAGATCTCTTCTTTCATGATGCGCATGTCATGGGTGACTCCGGTCAGCACGGTCGGGGCGATGAAATTGCCGGGGAAACCTTCGATTTCCACCGGACCGCCGCAACGTCGTTCGGCCCCGTTGGCGATCGCATCATCAACCAGTTCGTTGACCAGCTGGAACTGGTCCTCGGACACCATCGGGCCGATTTCGGTGTCAACCACCGAGGGGTCACCGACCTTGAGCGACGAAGCCTTCGCGATCACACCTTCGATGAATTCTTCGCTGACGTCCCGCATCACGTATGCACGTTCGATCCCGGCGCAGGTCTGGCCGGCGTTCGCGAACCCACCCCAGACCGCACCGGAAATGGCGAAGTCGAGGTTGGCGTCGCCCAGCACGATCATCGGGTCCTTGCCACCGAGTTCGAGCACGCATCCCTTCATCAGCTTGGCGCACTCTTCACCGACCTTGTAGCCAACCGGAACGGAACCGGTGAAGAAGATCTTGCCGGCGCTCGATTTGGTGAGCGCGTCACCGATGCGGCCACCGCCGTGAACGGTTCGGATCAGGCCCTGTGGCAGCCCCGCATCCTCAAAGATGCTCTGAATCATCTCACCGAGAAGTGGGGTGAGGCTGGCCGGTTTGAGCACAACTCCGTTACCGCACATCAGGGCGATCGCGATTTCCTGAAGTGGGATCGTGAAGGGGTAGTTCCAGGGGGCGATCACGCCGACCACGCCGATCGGCTGGTACCGGAACTTCGAGCGCTTGGTCTTGAAGAACGGCTGCGGGTAGGAGACCTTTTCGTCCTTGAGGATCTTCGGGCCTTCCTTGGCGCACCAGCGCAGAGCGTCGATCGATGGGATCAGTTCCATCGTGTAACACTCGGAAATCGGTTTGCCCTGCTCGGCTGAAAGCAGCTCGGCCACTTCATCCAGGCGGTCAAGCAGGACTGATGCGGCCCTTTTCAGATAGACGCCACGTTCACCGGGAGTCAGCTCCGCCCAGGCAGGCTGAATGGTCGCGACGTCATCGACGATCCCCTGGACCTGTTCCGGGGTAATGGTCGGCACGGTGCCTACGACTTCACCCGTTGCCGGGTTCAGCGAGTCGAGAGTTGAAGAGGACTTGGTGGGCGTTTCTACAGTCTCAGTGGCCATTGCAGAAGTGTACGACCAATTACACGAACCGTCAGCGGTCCTGCCACACCCGATGCTGCCGCCTCATGCAAAGAGAAAGGCCGGAGACCCCCAGTCCGAGTCTCCGGCCGACACAGCACCCATTTGAAGTGTCTTACATCAGCTGGGTCGATTACATAAACCCGTCAACTGGCAGGTAGTTGTGGCGCCG
>JBAWHK010000088.1:0-5774 GCA_049593795.1 Solirubrobacterales bacterium | reverse complement strand
CGACCCCGTATCCAGCCAGCAATGCCGTGTTCGTCGCCGATGGTGATGGCTCACCGATTGACTTCATCGGAGCCACCGGCAACCCGCATCCGGTGCCCTCCGGCCAAGTCATCACCGACGTTGCCTCGATTCAGGTCGATGTCGAGTTCACACCACCGGGACTGGCCGTCGCAACCTCCTCGGGAACCGGCGGCGAGATCCGCACCTATGTGGGCAGCACCATCGTCACGCTCCTCCCCAACCCGAGCGCCAACTCCACCCTCCAGACGACCGGGGTACCGTCAGCCCTCGCGTCCGTTCGCCTCAACCGTGATCTGCTCAGCGATCTGACCTGGATCGAGAGCGGAACCTCGGCCGGTGTCGCGGTCCAGACGGGCGGCGGCGCATTCAGCGCCGAGACCAACGGTCCGTTCGCGATTTCGCCGGACGACAAGGAGTACGGGTCGCTCTCGACCGGTTCGTTTACCGCCAACGGCGTCGCCGGAATGGCCTTCGGCGGTACTGACCCGGACTCACAGACCGGCACAGTCGGCATCCTCCTGCCGGCGGATGAGTTCAAAGTCGATCCCATCCTCGATTTCGGCGAAGTGGCCCCCGGTTCGGCGAAGACGCTGCCCCTCAACATCAGCAACCCCGGGGTCTTCTCGAACTGGCTCGTTGATCAGGAGATAACCGAAGACGCTACCGGTGCCTTCAGCATTTCCGACCACGGAAACTGCAGGGAAGTGGAGATAGTCCCCGGGGCCACTTGCACGATCATGGTCACCTTTTCACCGACGACAAGCGGTAACCATGCCGCCCAGTTGCTGACTCACCGGGACGGTCCCGATGCGGCGACCAGCCTGACCGGCACCGCAAAGGACCCCGATCCGGACCCGGGCCCTGACCCCGACCCGGAACCAGAGCCGGATCCGGACTCCGACCTGGACCCCGTGACCAGGGTGAACCTGAAACTGAAGTCAGTCAGCAAGGTCAGGACGGGTGGCAGGGCCAGGATCAAAGTGACCGTGAGGAACACCGGCAATCAGGCAATCAGGGGGCTGGGGTTGAAAGCCCGAGTACCAAAGAAGCTGGCAAGAGCACCGAAACGAGCCACCATCAAGGAGATCGCGCCCGGCGCGACGGTTCGACGCACCATCACGATCAAGGTAAAGCCGAAAGCGAAACGCGCCAGAAAGCTCGTCGTGAAAGTCAAGGCGAGGCAGGCCGGGAAAACCCTGGCGTCAGCCCGCAGGATGGTCAGGATCAAGCGGTAGGGATTGCGGGCGCGGCCGAGTTATTCGGTCGCGCCCGGTCTCACTTTCCGGCTTCGACGTCGAATCGTCCGTGGGTGGTCAGCGGCGTTTTGACCATTACTTCAGGCAGGTACTCGTCCATGAAAACCGAGGCGACCAGTTCTCGTCGTGAGTTGACGCCCAGCTTTTCGAAGATGTTCTTCACGTAGTCCTGAACGGTATGGGGAGAAAGGACGAGTTCCTCGGCGATCTCGTTGTTCCCGTAGCCACGGGCGATCAGAGTCGCGATCTCGCGCTCCCTGGGGGTCACGCCGTGGGTCTCGAGACGCAGGGTTGCCGAACGCGGCCCGGATGCGGGTTCAATCACGACCGTCACGGTCCGGTCCTCGTCCTCACGTGACGCGTGGAGCACGAACCAGCCCGAGGTTCCCGGCACCGTGACCGAGCTTTGCGGGATCGCCTCCCGGGGATCGGCGACCCGGATGAAGTTCGCCAGCGAATAGATCGGCATCGGCAGGTCGTTCCCGCGTCCGGGCTGGTTACCACGCAGGTCAGCGAGCAACCCCCGGGCCGGCGCAGAAATGAACTCCACCTCGTTGTCGGGACCGAGCATCACCAGACCCGGCGATTCCGGCCCGGTTGCCCGACGAGCCGCCTCGAAGCGAAGCGAACTCCTGATCCCGCGGGCGATGGTCCCGGCCACGGCGGCCAGCGCGGCCTCGTCCTTCGCTTCGAACGCCCCACTCTCCTCGCGGCGCGCGATGTGAACGGCACCCCAGGCCCGCCCGCGGATCAGGAACGCAGCCCGGAGCTCATGCGGAATCCCGGCCGGCACGGTCAGATCCCGGTAGCGGGCGCTGGACTCCGGGTTTCCCCCGGTCGCCGTGTCGAGCGTCGCGACCTGCCGGGGGCCAGTGGCCAGCGCAGCAAAGGTGTTCGAATCCTCGATCAGGTACTCGCTCCTGATCATCAGCTCCCCCGCGGCGTTCACGTTCTCCTCGGTGAAGATCCCGTTGCCCACGAGTTCGGTCGGAGCGTCGCTGGTCAGCAGCAGGGCGTGCGGATCCATCGTGTGCCAGCAGGACGCATCGTTATCCACGACCCGCCGCAGCCGCGGCGAAAGCTCGGCAAAGTAGTCCTGGGTGGAAAGCCCCCGGGAACCGAGAAGATCAAGATCTCCCCGAAGTCGTTCAGTCGTCCAGCGAGGTTTCCCCACCCGGAAAGTAAATCACCCCGGACCACCCCATACAAGGCTTTCAAGAGGGGTGAGCGACGGGGATCGAACCCGCGACCGCCTGGACCACAACCAGGAGCTCTACCTAACTGAGCTACGCCCACCGCGAAGGCATAAATCTATCGGTCGGCAACCAGCGACGCCGTGCGGCGGCTTCAGGAAATGACCCCTGACCGCCAGGGTCACCGATTCGATCTGCTTGGGGCAGCCGTGGAGTAGTGCTTCAGGGTTCGATTGGTGGGGGCGCTTTGCTCGACCACAAGGCACCTGCCGAAGCGCTTATCACCAGGAGGATGGCCAGCATCTGTGCGGGAACGATCGCCTGGCTGAGAACCACGAAGCCGATCGTGGCGGCGACCGCTGGTTCAATGCTCAACATCACGCCGAAGACGTTCGAGGGCAGACGACGCATCGCTTCGAGTTCCAGGGAGAGAGGTATCGCTGAGCTGAGGATGGCGACCAGGAGGCAGATCGCCAGAACCCTCGGATCGAAAAGCTCGGTGCCTCCCGAATAGATTCCGAACGGAGCAGTGATGACAGCCGATATCGCCAGGGCGACCGCCAGGTTGCCGGTGCCTTTGCTTTCCTGGCCGACCTTTTTGCCGAGCAGGATGTACCAGCCCCATGACAGGCCGGCCAGCAGAGCCAGGACTACCCCGACCGGGTCAAGGTCATCTCCACCGACTCCGCCACCGAGGATCAGAATTCCCGCGGCGGCGAGGGCCACCCAGATCAGGTCACGACGTTTCCTCGAAGTGATTACCGCGACCCCGAGCGGTCCGATGAACTCGAGGGTGACCGCAGTACCCAACGGAATGCGGTCGATCGATTCGTAAAAACACAGGAACATGGCCGCAAGAGCAACGCCATAAAGAAATGTCGACTTTCGCTGACCCTTCGGCACCCGGTATTTGGGCCGGAAGATCAGTGTGAGGATCACCGCCGAGATCGCCCCGCGGGCAAAAACGACTCCGGCAGCACCGATGTCGGAGAACAGTTCGGTTGCGACCGCCGCCCCAAGCTGGATCGAAACGATCGCACCGAGCACCATTGAAACTGCCACAGGGGTAGGTGACTGGTGCTCAGCGGACATTTCAACAGTGAAGCACCGACCAGACATCCGTGCCGCGACCTTGGCGACGTGTCATCAAAGTCGCGATACTTCGATCATGAGCAAGCCCGGGCCGCCGACTCGAAACCAGTACCCACACGTGCGCTCGATCGCCACGCGATGGAAAGACAACGACATCTACGGGCACGTGAACAATGTCGAGTACTACTCATTCTTCGACACGGTGATCAACGCCTGGCTGATTGAAGAGGGAGGTCTTGACATTCAGGCAGGCGACACGATCGGCCTCTGTGCCGAATCGGGATGCCGCTTCCTGGCTTCAGCCAGCTTCCCTCAGAGCATTGAAGCCGGGCTTCGTGTCGGCAAGCTTGGCAATTCAAGCGTGAGATATGAGATCGGGCTCTTTGATTCCGACGGGCGGGCCCTCGCCGAAGGATTTTTCGTTCATGTGTTCGTGGACCGAGGGAGTCGCAGTCCAACCCCTATCCCTCCGGCAATCAGGGCATCGCTTGAACGACTGGAAATTTCCCCTTGAAAACAACCGCCACGGTGCTGGAAACCATGGGTCACGAAACTCCTTTTGCGGAAACCAGACCGCTCAAAAGGATCGAACTGGACCTTGATCCCCCGCTCCCCGGTCAACTGCTCGTCAAAGTCAAGGCTGCCGGCCTGTGCCATTCCGATCTTTCCGTGATCACCGGCAAACGACCACGGGTGATGCCAATGGCGATCGGCCATGAAGCTGCCGGTGAAGTAATCGAAACCGGTTCCGCCGACTCCCCCTTCTCTCCCGGTGACCATGTGGTCCTCGCATTCGTGCCGGCCTGTGGAGAATGCGTCTTTTGCCAGCAGGAACGTCCGGCTCTGTGCGAAGCGGGCGCTGCCGCGAACAACGAAGGAACCCTTCTCGGCGGCCATCACCACATGCATGACGAAGCCGGAAACGAAATTCACCATCATCTCGGTGTCTCAGCGTTTTCCGATCAAATCGTCGTCTCCGAAAAGTCCGCTGTTGTCGTGCCGGATGACCTGCCGTGGGAAACAGCGGCCCTTTTCGGATGCGCGGTGTTGACCGGTGCCGGGGCAATGCTGAACACCGCGGCCGAAGCGATGCCCGCCGATTCGGTCGGGGTATTCGGACTCGGTGGAGTTGGCCTGGCCGCAATGATCGCCGCGAAGTCACAGGGAGCAAAACAGATCGTCGCGGTCGACCGGGTTCCCGCCAAACTGGAACTCGCCCTCGAACTCGGGGCGACGTTGGTGATCGATGCGAACGAAGGTGATGTGCCCGCACGGATCAGGGAGGCAACCGAAGGCGGCGTGGAAGTCGCAATCGAAACTGTCGGACACGAGGCAGTGCTGGCCGAGGCCTACAACGCAACGAAACGTGGTGGACTGACGGTCACCGCCGGACTGCCCCACCCCGACGGAATCCTTCAGATCCCCGCCCTTTCACTGGTCGCCGAAGAACGCACGCTCAAAGGTTCCTATCTCGGTTCATGCGTTCCGGCCCGCGACATTCCGCGATTCATCGAGATGTACCGTGCCGGCAACCTTCCGGTAGACCGACTGCTCAGCCACACCCTCACGCCGGACCAGATCAATGAAGGTTTCGACCGTCTTGCCTCGGGCGAAGCGGTCCGCCAGGTCGTACTGTTCTGAGTCCAGTGACCACGAAGATCTCAACCGACCACATCAAACGCCGGGTTCTCCCGAGCCTGGTGATCATGCTGGCACGCAATGATCGCGCTCCGCAGATCGCCAGTCGACTTCGGAGATATCTGGGGCGACGGGCAAGGGTTGAGCTCTATTTCGCTTTCGATGATCCGAACAGCGCGGTCGCGGTGATTGACCTGGCGGTTCGCCTGGAGGAGTTCAACGTTCAACTGGTTTTGCGGCCAGTGGTGAAACGTGGCATCAAAGATGACCCTGCGGTCGAGAACAAACGGATTCATGCGATCAACGATGCGCGCCGCCTTTTTAAACGATCCGACCTGACCATGAAACGTTCCGAACCGATCCGTCCGGAAGCGACAGCTTTTCTCGCCCGATGGGTTGCATCTGCCCCGCCCGGCCCCGCCCTTACCGCTTTCTGTGTGGTCGCCCTGAAGAAACTCTGGCTTGAAGAAGGAACAGAAATCAGCGCTGATGATTTCGCTGATGTCTGGCAACAGAATTTCGGGTTTGCTCCACCGGCGACCGGCGAAACAGCCGTACGGTCGAACGAGAAAGC
>JBAWHK010000087.1:0-4415 GCA_049593795.1 Solirubrobacterales bacterium | reverse complement strand
TCGGATCGATTCAGATCAGGTCACGCCCATCGCCAGCATCGCGTCAGCGACCCGGATGAACGCGGCGTTGTTGGCCCCGACCACGTAATCCCCCGGAACACCGCACTCTTCCGCCATGCGATGGCAGGACCGGTGGATGTCACCCATGATCTGGACCAGGCGCTCCTCGGTGTGTTCGAAAGTCCATGAGTCGCGCGAAGCGTTCTGCTGCATCTCGAGGGCACTGGTTGCGACCCCGCCTGCATTCGCGGCCTTGCCCGGGCCGAAAGCGACATTGGCCTCGCGCAACACCTGAACCGCTCCGGACGTACAGGGCAGATTCGCCCCTTCCGCCACGATCATCACTCCGCTTTTCACCAGCTTGGCGGCATCGGTGTGGTCGAGTTCGTTCTGAGTGGCACATGGCAAGGCAACTTCGGTCGGCAACTCCCAGAGACGTTCCCCGGAAACGAAGGTCGATCCCGACCGTCGATCCGTGTATCCCTCAAGCGGAGCTCGCTCCACCTCCTTGAGTTCCTTCACGAGTTCAACGTCGATTCCGGCGGGATCGTGAAGGTAGCCTTTCGAGTCGGAACAGCCGATCACCGTGCCACCCAGCTGCTGGGCTTTCTCAATCGCGTAGATCGCAACGTTTCCTGATCCGGACACAGTCACGGTGCGACCGTCAATGCTCGATCCAAGGGCGTCAAGCATTTCCTTCGCGAAGTAGGCGCAGCCATATCCGGTCGCCTCTTTTCGCACCTGTGCACCGCCCCAGGTGAGTCCTTTACCGGTGAGAACGCCGGACTCATACCGGTTGGTGATCCGGCGGTACTGCCCGAAGAGATATCCGATCTCCCGCTGTCCGACTCCGGCATCACCGGCAGGCACGTCGGTGTACTCGCCGATGTGCCGGTGAAGTTCAGTCATGAACGACTGACAGAACCTCATCACTTCCCCTTCCGAACGTCCCTTCGGATCGAAGTCCGAGCCGCCCTTGCCTCCGCCGAGCGGCAGGCCGGTCAGGGCGTTCTTGAAGATCTGTTCGAAACCGAGGAACTTGACGATGCTCGAACTCACCGAAGGATGGAATCGCAGCCCGCCCTTGAATGGCCCCAACGCTCCGTTGAACTCAACCCGATAGCCCCGGTTCACCTGGACCTGGCCCTGATCGTCGGTCCAGGGCACCCGGAACGTGATCTGCCGTTCCGGTTCGCAGATCCGTTCGACCAGTTTGGCCTCGAGATATTCCGGTCGCCGGTCAATCACCGGCCCCAGCGTGCTCAGTACCCCTTTCACCGCCTGATGGAATTCGGTCTCGGCCGGGTTGCGGCGCAAGACCACTTCGAAGATCGGTGTCAGTTTCGGATGAAGTTCGTCAATCTCGAGGACGTTCGGCAATGAGTTCACCGAGCCAGCGTAGCGATTCGGGGCAGATCAAAAACAGGCCGTTCGTCTTGGCCCTGGCCGGTCGATCGCTCCCACCCCGGGATTGAATTGAAGCTCACCCGGGAACACTCCACAGCATGGCTCCCACTGTGATCGACAAGGCATATCGCGCCCCGATGCGTCCGCGGGATCGGGATGCCGGGCAATTCGACGGGGCCCGGTTCGGGGTCGAGAACGGACTCGTCGGGATCGGCGGCGTTATCTCCCCGGCGCCGGCATCAGTCGATGAAGCTGTGCTGAATGCCCTTGATCAGATCAACCAGAAAACCAGCCGCATGATCAGTCGTTTCGCCTCGCTGCCCGACGGATCATTGATCTGGACACAGATCGATGAAGACAGCTACTGCCTGGGCCGACTCACCGGACAGTGGCGTTACGACTCATCCGGCGATGCCGGACAGGCAGGGATAGTTCACCTACGGCCGGTCGAATGGATTCCGGAAAAGATTCCGATCGAGAAAGTTCCACCGGCGGTCCTGGACTCATTCGCAAGGGGCGGCAAGAACTTCCAGCAGATCCGCGCAAGCGAAGCGGGTCCTTCGAGCCGCCAGCTCTGGGCGGACCATCAGCCCACGGCTGACTGAACGGTTCGACCCGCTCCGCCTCCGGCTGGGGCCGTCAATTACTCGTCAGAGGATGAAACCGCGTCGGATGAAGCGGAGAGCGAGCTGCAGAAAGAGTTCGCGATGTCCTGGCCGGCCGGCAGGCCTGAGACCTTGTCTTTGCAGTCCGATGCCATGGTGCTGAGGGCGTCGCTGAGATTCCCCTTGGCGCTGTCAGAAGCGCTGGTGATGTCTTTCGCGAGTTCGGTGTTGAGCTGCTCACAAGCGGCTTTTGCCGCGCTCTGAAGGGTCGAATTCGAGATGCTTTCCGCCGAGTCGGTACAGGTGCCGGTTACTTCGGTGAGTTTCGACTGCAGTTCACTCTCTACCGTGGTGGTCGAAGAGGCATCGTCATCGGAGCTGCTGTCGGATGAACCGCCACAGCCGGCGATCACTACCGCCACAAGCACCAGGCCAGCGAGTACCGCGAACAGGCGGATCAGGTTTTTATGGCCGAGGGGTGCTTTGGTTGCTGAGCTCATTGGCCGACAGTATAAGTTGCGCCGGGGTTCTCGAGGCAGCCGAAAGTCGCCGGCACCGCCTGGTCAATCCGGCTGACGCAGGATCTTCTCCATCGACTTGCCCTTCGCCAATTCGTCGATCAGCTTGTCGAGGTAACGGATCTCCTGCATCAGCGGATCCTCGATCTCCTCGACCCGAACGCCGCAGACCACACCTGTGATCAGTTCACGGGAAGTGTTGAGTGCGGGAGCGCTCGCAAAGAAGGTCTCGAAATCGGTTGCGTTCTCGATCTGCGCTTCGAGTCCGTCCTGGCTGTAGCCGGTCAGCCAGCGAATTATCTCGTCGACTTCCTCCTGCGAGCGGCCCTTTTTCTCTGCCTTGGCTACGTAGTGCGGATAGACGCCCGCGAAGCTGACCTTGAAAATCCTGTGTCCGGCCATGAGACCTCCGATGATGGATTGCTGATCAGGGCGATTGTTTGTTCGCCGCAAGCGCCTGGTCGAGGCCGCCGACCCGGTTCCGACCGGAACCGGGTTCCTGCGCAGCTTCGTCTGAGAACTCAGTTCATCCCGGGTTCTGACTCGCCGCGAATCATCCTCAGGCCCGCCCAGATGAACCAGACGATGAGGCCAAGCCCGAAGATCGCACCCACGTCCTCGAGTGCCGGCACGATAGTCACGATTCCAGCGATTCCGGCGATCATCCCCAGGTAGTTGAGTACATTCGGCAATGAAGCGGCCCGCATGGCTCCCACGCTGACGAGCAGTATCCAGATACCGCCGACGATTTCGTTACCTCCGCCGAGGGCATTATGCACTGCGTCGAGTGACGACCAAACCGCTTCTGCCTGATCGGGGTTCGAATTGCTCAGATCGGAAACGGTGTCCAGGCCGATGATCGCGATCATGCCGGAAGCCAGCACTAGAACCGCCCAGATGAATCCGAAGGCAGCAGCTGTCTGGGCCAGGATCAGGGACCCGGCCCTGATCCGCTCATACATGGCGATCACCAGGGGAACCAGCGCCACGCCAAAGAAAATGTAAATAGCCAGATACCAGGCGAACAACGATCCCTGGTTGTCAACTACAAACTCAACTGACTCGGTCACTGAAGGGTTGCCGGTCGTATAGTCGGTAAGCAGGCCGAGGAGCAGTACGAAACCGAAAATGAAGGTCGCGGCTTCAACCAGAGCTGCGATGCCTCCGATTTTCTGGTGGCTCGACGCGGCAGCTTGCTGTGAGTCTTTCAAAACGTCCTTCTGGTTTGGTGACTGGACAGCCATAATTTAGCGAACACATTCCGCTCCTGTCTCCTGAAGATTTGCTTGTTACCGCCTTCCAAGCAGTCGACACGGAGACATCGTCAATGCGTTCAGGGCGTCCCATGGGACACATCAGTCGGCATCACCTCGACACAATCAAGCGTCTCGGTCGACCCTCGTCACTGGACATAAGAGCCCAACGCTCAGCGTCGGACGCGGCCTTCTCTATATCGGGGCGACTGGATTTGAACCAGCGACCTTTCGACCCCCAGTCGAATGCGCTACCAAACTGCGCCACGCCCCGTGCGTGATTTGCCACTTTATAGGGACGGAACCTGGCCCGGTTTGTGGAGAGCGGGTGACGGGAGTCGAACCCGCCCTAGGAGCTTGGAAGGCTCCTGTGCAACCGATACACCTCACCCGCGTGAGTAACAGCAACCCGAGTATATGGGGGTCGCAGACAATCAAATGCCGACCCTTCAGTCGGCCTCAAAACACGGGGCTACTAGGATTCGAACCTAGACGAACGGTTTTGGAGACCGTCATGCTAGCCGTTGACATCATAGCCCCGGAATTGATCATCCTAGCGACGATTCGATGTCAGGCACTTTCACGTGGAACAGGGATTCGTCCGAACCGTTTGCGAACATATGTTTGTGTCC
>JBAWHK010000086.1:0-22896 GCA_049593795.1 Solirubrobacterales bacterium | reverse complement strand
ACGCCACCTCCGGTGAACCGAAGTTCCTGACCTACAACGGTTTCTGGGTCTTTGTTGCTCTTGCGGCAATCGTTACCGGACTGATCATGGCCTTCACCCGGATTCCGGTCCGCCGTTTCTGGCAGCGCTCGCGGCTGGTTCCGGTCATCGTGATCGGCCTGCTCTTCGCCGGCGGATGGATCTGGTCATTCAGCAACCAGACCACGATTCTGGGCTGATTGAACGTTTCGTTTTTGACCTGCCGGGCATTGCAGTTACGGTTGGTCAGCAACCGAGCAAGGAGACCAGATGTCCGAATCTGACAGCACCATTTCCCGATATGGCAAAGCGACCGCGCATCCGGACAAAGGTGAGGAGCTCGCCGCGATTCTGGTCGAAGCTGCCGAACTGAACAAAAGCGTTGCCGGTTGCGTCCAGTATGCGGTCAACCAGTACACGCTGGATCCCGACATCATCTGGGTCACCGAAATGTGGGCAGACCAGGCATCGATCGACGCTTCGCTCTCAAGCGACGAAACCCGGGCACTGATCGATCGCGCCCGACCTTTGATCAAGGACATGGAAATGGTCGAACTCGTTCCGCTGGGCGGCCTGCGCAGCCGTCAGGCCGATCTTGAAGCCAAGACCCCGAAACCACGGCTTACCGTGATCAATCTTGAGGACGTCAGGGACGAGGCCGCTGATTACGGTTGCAGCGATGTCCAGGAATGTCGCTTCCCCAACGACGACCTTGGGCTTACCCAGGCCGGATTGAGCCTCCACCGGATCAAACCTGGCAAGCGCCAGCCCTTCGGTCACGATCATGTATCCGCAGAAGAGGCCTACGTCGTTATCGGCGGGTCGGGACGGGCGATGGTCGGCGACGAACTGATCGAGTTGAAGAAGTTCGACACGATCCGGATCTCCCCGGCGTTGATCCGTGCGTTCGAGGCGGGTTCGGAAGGGCTCGACCTGCTCGCGGTCGGCCAGCGCATCGACAACGATCCCGGTGAAATCTTCGATGGCTGGTGGGGATCAGGAAACGGGTCCTGACTGACCCCTCACCCCAGCCCTAGTAGGGAGGCAGGTCGTCGTGCCAGCGGCCGAGCGTACGAAAGGCCCGCCAGAAACGACGCTTCGCGCCTTCTTCGTCGAGCGCATCATCGATCTCGGGCACGAACAGTGAATCGCATGCCGGCGTGAAAGCCTGAATCTCACCGTCACGCGGCTCGACCGCACGGGAAAGCGGGATCTCAAGGCCATTCAGGACCTCGAGGGCGTCTTCACCCATGATCACGATGATCTTCGGCTGGACGATGTTGAACTCGTCAGCTACGCGGCAAACACAATCGGGGTCAGGCCCGGAAGAGTCGACCA
Organism: Solirubrobacterales bacterium; assembly: GCA_049593795.1. Lineage (GTDB taxonomy): Bacteria > Actinomycetota > Thermoleophilia > Solirubrobacterales > 70-9 > 67-14. The sequence continues at coordinate 21,540 of JBAWHK010000086.1, read as the reverse complement.
CCGGACATTTCGCGCAAACCGTTCCGTAGACGGAAGCGGGGTCGATGTTTAGCCGTTTGAAACTCTTCATCAGGGCGTTTCCCGCCCGGCCGTAGAAAGCGACACCTTCTTCGATCTCGGAGACCGTCGGTGCGTTCTTCAGCATCATGATGTCGGCCTGCGGATGGCCGGAGCCAAGCACTGGCATGATTTTTGTCCGTGAACAGACCTCGCAGTCCTGAAGTTCGCGGCTCAACTGGTTCAGTTCCCGGATCGCTTTTTCCAGGTACTTTTCTTTGATCTCGTTGTCGGTGATGGGCATCGCTGGTGACTTATTTGACGCACCCTGCGCGCCTCCTTCATGGGAGGCTCCCTGCATCAGCTCTTGCCGCTGGTGCGCCGTGAACCGCGCTGCTTCTGCTTGCCGCCCTTGACTGCCCGCGGTTCGTCAACCGACCGCTTCGCGGCTTTCGGCCGACCCGTTGTCTGTAGAAACTTGAGGGCCTGGACGTAAACGAGATTCTTGTGACGGCGGGTTATTTCGGCGTCACGCATCGCTTCCAGGAACTCTTCCGGACCATCGAAATCATGCAGCCGGACCCTTACCGAACCCAGTCCCTGGGCAACATGGTTGTCTGAACCAGCGGCCGGCGTGATGTTGTACTTACGGGCGAAGCGTTCGGCTTCTTCGTTGAATGAAGTAATCGCGACCCTGGGGTTGAACACTTCCATCAGGTCGATGTCCTCGACGATTTCGAGCAGGTTTTCGTAATCGGGAACCGAGTGCAGCCGATCAAACGGATGCGGCACGTAAACAAGTCCGCCCTGGCGTTTGATCTCGGTGATCGTGTCGCGCATCGAAGTTCCCTTCGGGATCTTCTCGTTGATGAAAAGCCCGATTACTTCGCCGGCATCACTGGTCATTACTTCTTCGGCGATGATGATCTTGAAGTCATCCATGTCCTCAACTACTTCGGCCGCTGCGTGGGCACCAGAGACTTCGTTGTGGTCGGTGATCGCGATCGCACCGAAACCACGATCGCGTGCGGTTTCGATCAGGACCTTCACCGGGGTCGCGCAATCCGACGAATGATCGGTGTGCATGTGGAGATCGACATCGATCAATGGCCGGTCCTTCAGCCGCTCGCGGATCTCTTCATTCCGCGGTTGATCATGGCGGCGGGAAGCGAGGCGCTGGTAGATCGCTTCGACATCATCGACGACATTCGACCAGGTCTTGAGCGAATCCCATCCGGTTGCGGCTTCGCCCAGATCCTTCAGCAGCTTCCGGTCGTCGGCCAGACGGGCGATCTGACCAGCCATCGTCACCGGGTCACCACTCGGGAACAGCAGTCCCCGCTGACCGTCGCCGACCAGTTCGGTGTAACGGGCAATGGTCGAAGCAACCGGGACCGCACCGGCAGCCATCGCTTCACGAACCGCACTCGGGCAAGGACTCGGTCCACCCGATGCGGCGCAAAAGACATGGCTGTTGGAAAGCAGCTCGGCCAGGCTGGCCTGGTCCGGGCCGATCACCTTGATCCGGTCACGGATCGATTTCGAGATGCGGACCACGACTTCGCCCGGATCGGGGGAAAAGATGGTTGCGGTCCAGTCGAGTTCGGTGGGCAACCGACGGAGCGCCCGGAGGAACAGGCGAAGCGCCCCTTTTTCCTCCTGGTCCGAGAAGGCGATACGCAGCGGCCCGTCATCGTTCTGGGTCGGGGAGACAGGATCAACCCCGGGAGGGGTCAGGTCATAAGCCCCGGGGAAGTACCGGTTGAGCAGCTTCGCGGAAGCTCGCGACGAAACGGTCCGGGCATCGAGACGGCCAAAGAAGATCTCAAGGAGCGGGCGCGCGACCTGGGTCGCGAACGGGCGCTCCGCCGTTTCGTGAAAAGTGCCGACGTTGAGGCAGAACGAATGCCGGAGCGCGGTCGATGAGAAGCCCGGCAGGAACGGGTCATGGACATGGACAACGTCCAGATTCGCCTGACCGAGCAGTGCCTCGACCCTGTTTCCTACATCTACCGAGACCGGCGCCGGACGTTTTCGGGAACCACGGGGAAGCGAAACGCCTCCCATCGGCAGGACCCTTGGGGCTTCCCCCGGCCGGAACAGGGAATCCGGTTCGTCGGCCAGCCGGTCGATCGCTTCGCGGGTTTCGGCTACCCCGCCCTTGCCACCGCCCGGTGCTGCAATCAGAACCGAATGTCCACGGCCGGCAAGTTCATCGCTTACCCGCCGGGTGAAGTTGTTGATCTCCCCCTGCTCATCCCAGGGAAACGGAGTGAACTGGATTATCGAAAGCGGCTTCATTCGGTCCTCAAAAAATAAAGGCGCCCGCCAATTGGCGGGCGCCTGGTCAATCAATGCAGCCTGAGGTTCAGGCTTCGGATTTGGTGTCCTCGGAAACTTCGGCTACCGGCTTGGTGCCGGCGATCGGAGTTCCGCCAAGCTTGTTCGACTCGATGAACGACTCGGTGTCCTGACGGGCGATGTCGTCGGGACGCTGATTGTGCGGCGACTTCATCAGGTAGGACGACGGACCGTCAAGCTGACCGGCAATGCCGTTGTTCAGGGCGAGCTTGATCAGACGCACAGCGTCGATCACGACACCGGCCGAGTTCGGTGAGTCCCAGACTTCGAGCTTGAGCTCAACGGTCAGCGGAACGTCACCGAAGGACTTGCCTTCAAGGCGGATGTGCGCCCACTTGCGGTCGGTCAGCCACGGCACGTAATCGGAAGGTCCGACGTGAACGTCCTTGGCATCGAGATCCAGACCCATGACCGAGGTCACGGCGTTGGTCTTGGAAATCTTCTTCGAGTCGAGGCGTTCGCGCTCGAGCATGTTGAAGAAGTCCATGTTGCCGCCGACGTTGAGCTGTGACGTGTGCTGCAGTTCAACTCCACGCTCATGGAAGAGACGGGCGAGCTGACGGTGGACGATGGTCGCGCCGACCTGTGACTTGATGTCGTCACCGATGATCGGGAGGCCGGCATCCTTGAAGCGTCCGTCCCAGTAATCCTCACTGGCGATGAAAACGGGCAGGCAGTTGACGAAACCAACGCCGGCGGCGATCGCCTGTTCGACGTACCACTTGACTGCGTCTTCGGAACCAACCGGCAGGTAACAGACGAGAACGTCAGCCTTGGTGTCCTTGAGGATCTGGACGATGTCGGCGGTCGGGCCGGGAGCCTTGGTGATTACCTGCTTGAGGTACTTGCCAAGTCCGTCGAGGGTCATGCCGCGGTGGACTTCAACGCCCATGTTCGGGACGTCCGCGAACTTGATCGTGTCGTTCTGGCCGGACCACATGGCGTCGGAAAGGTCCTTGCCGACCTTTTCCTGATCGATGTCGAAAGCGGCGACGAACTCGATGTCGTTGACGTGGTATCCACCGAGGTCAACGTGCATCAGGCCGGGAATTGATTCATCCGGATCGGCGTTCTTGTAGTACTCGACGCCCTGGATGAAGGAGTTGGCACAGTTGCCGACTCCGACGATCGCTACACGTACTTTTTCGTCACGGCGTTCGGCTCCATTGCCACTACCGTTGGTCTTGCTGCTCATAAGTCTTTAAATCCTCCTAGTTCAGGTGCGAAGGCCATAGACACTCAAGTGGCCTTGTGGTTACACCTAATCGACAAATCTTTCTCTGACTAACTCTCGGCCTTGAGCTCGCCACGTACATGCCAGACACGCTGAATGACGGTCACGGTTGTCAGCGCCGCCATCACGTAGATGGATGCAGCCAACAGGGAAAAGTCTCCGATACCTAGGCCATTCGCGAACAGGATGCCAATCGAAAGTAGCACCACACGAACTGGTCGGGTAGCCAGACCGACCTTGCATTCAACTCCCAGGGCCTCGGCCCGGGCCCGGGTGTAGGAAACCATCAGCGAACCGAGCACTACATATACGCAGGCCGCTGCGGCCAGTGAATCACCCTGTTCGGCGAAGTACCAGGCGATCGCGGTAATCACGATGCCCTCTTCGATCCGGTCCAGGGTTGAATCCAGGAAAGCACCGAACAGCGTGCCTTTGCCCGACATTCGCGAATAGCGGCCGTCGAGCGTGTCCATGATCGAACCGAGGATGAACGCTATGCCGCCAAGGACGAACATCCCCTGTGTGATGAGCACGGCGGCAATGACGTTGCCGACGAGACCCACCATCGAGATGGCGTTTGGCGTAAGCCTGGACTGGATGAGACGGTTACGTGCCTGATCCCTGAACTCCTGTGCGGGACCGGTGCGCTGGCCGTTCTTGCCCCCCTCCGGGGGACCTGACGAAGACGACTCCATCCCGGCAGCTTACGTCACTTGTCGCAAGACAGGCCTTTGCTGAAGCGAGCGCCCGGGCTGAAATCGGCTTTAACTTCGATGTAGCCCGGGTTCCTGAGGTAAACCTGGGTCCATCCTGACTCGGTGGAACTGACGCATCCGCGACCCCCGGCGACCTGCCAGTACGGGGTCGAACGGATCCGCACAGTGAATGTGCCGGCCTTCGGTGACGCCACCGTGAATCCGTCTGTGTCCAGATCGGTCAGCCTTGCCGGGCGTTCAACCATCGGGGTGGGATCAAGCACTTTGTAGAGCTGGAAGTTGGGTCCGGCCGGGATCTCTTTGAGGTAGGCCGGGTTGCGGGCGATCAGGGCCGCCTCGGTCTGGCCCGCATAATCGAGTTCGGCGTTCGGCACGGCGACATATCCAACCGCGAGTTTCTTCAGCCATTTGTAGTAGCGGCTGGCGTCCAGGGACTTGTCGTAGAAAAGCGGGTTGTAACGACGGTCGGTCTGGCGTTCCCAGCCGCGGGCCAGAGGGAACGTCGGAGCAACCCGGGCCGCTTCCCAATGGCTGGCCAGTGGCAGGACTTCGACCCGGGCGGGTTCGTCCCGAAGCCGTGGGGCAAGCGCCCCTTCGAGATCTTCGTAGAACTCGGCGGCGACGGCCGGTTCGTCGTGAACCAGTTCGAGGTCCCGGACTACCGGCCCGATTTGCCACCACGCGATCAGTGGCACGAGAGCGACCATGGCCAGGGTGCGGCGTTCCCAGATCGCGCACAGGTACAGGGGTCCGATCAGCAGAACGCCCATCCGGTTCGCGTTGCCGCCCATCGGGGTTGAAAGCACGAAGGAAGCGCAGAGCGCCAGGGCGTACACGGCCAGGCCGGTCCGCAGGAGCTTCTCTTCTTTCGGGGTGACGATCAGGACGGCCAGGGTCACGGTTATTGCCGGCAGGAAGCTGGTGAACACGTACGGCTCGTCCCCGCCCCCGGGGAAAAGGAGGGCGACCGCGCCGGCCACCGTGAAGGTGACAGCGGCCATCACCAGCCCGCGACGATCGGGGCGGCGGGCAATCGCATGACTGACTCCCAGGGCCGCTAGAAAGAGGGCCGCCACCGGACTCGCCAGGCCAACGGAGCCGGCAAGTACCAGTGAAGTGACATGCCACGGGCGGCTGCCGGAACCACGCTGTGCGGCGTAAACGGCGGCGGTGGCCAGGAAAACACCGAGGGCGAAAGTGAGCCGACCGGAGAAGAGGCTGATCGAAGCTGCCACAGCGAACCAGATCGCACCCGCCTGCGCCTGTTCGCCCCATTGTTTCCGGACGATCAACGCGAAGAGGCCGACGGTTGCGATTACCGCCAGCGTGCCCATCAGCCGGAAGCCGACCCATGCTCCGATCGGCGGGGCGAGCAGGCTGTAGGACGGCAGGTAATGCCCGCCGAACCAGAAGTTGTTCCAGACAGTCGGCCCGGAAAGTTCGAAAAGTTCCGTGCGGAAGGTCTGGGCGGCATGGTCCGCACTCTCCGGGGCAACGATCAGGTAGACCAGCCCGAGGGTTGCCGATACCAGCAGGGGTGCTGCCAGGAAGGCCCAGGGTGAACCGCGGAAGCCAGCGTTCATGGCGTCCTCAGGCGCTGGAGCGCTGCTGCTGCGCAGCGCGGCTCCAGGCCCAGGTTTCGGGCCTGATCTGAGCAACGACCCTTGAGGCGATCAGGAAGGCACAGCCCGCAACCAGCCATCCCAGCGCAGCGTCCAGCCAGTAATGGTTCGCGGTGATCACCGTGACCGAAGCGACGATCAGCGGCCAGCTGGCCCAGAAAGCTTTGGCGAACTTGTTCCGGCAGACCATGAATCCGGTTCCACCGATCATCAGGGCGACCGCGCAATGCATCGAAGGAACCGCGGCGAACGGGTTGATGAACAGCTTGGCGAGGGCCGAATCGTGATTGACGCTCGACTGCGCGTTGATCGTGTCGATGAAGCCGTATTCGGGGAACATGCGCGGCGGGGCGGTCGGAAAACCGATGTATCCGATCAGGGCCAGTCCCATCGAAACGAAAAGCATGTTGCGGAAGAAATAGTAGTTGTCGTTCCTGAAGAGGTAGAGCCAGATCAGGAATGCGAGGGCAACCGTGAACTGGCTGTTCAGGTAGATCGTGTTCATGATGTCGATGAACCACGAATAGTCGATGAAGAAGCCCTGCACCGCCGGTTCGAAGAATGTTCCGGTGGAACGCTCGATGTCCATTATGCGTTCGCCGTTCGCGAATGCCTGGTTTGCCCGTCCGTCGGCCAGGCCACGAGCTACCTCGTAAGCCGTATCGGCAAAGACATACAGGGCAAGCTGAAGCAACAGATCGCCCCATCCTCGGGGAAGCCATGCCCCGATCCGGGAGATGATCGCAAACACAGATTCGGCATTGTAAAGGGAGGCGGAATATTCTCTAGGCTCCCTCCTTCGTGGCAAATGATTCTTTTCAAAACCGGATGATCGTATGTATCGGCGAAGCGATCGTTGACCTCGTTTGCGAGAAGAACCTCAACGCTTCGCAGAGCCCCGAGAGCTTCATCCCTCATCCCGGTGGCGCCCTGGCGAATGTTGCGGTGGCGATCAGCCGGGAGGACCAGCCCGCCGCTCTTGCTGGAGGGGTAGGCGACGATCACTGGGGCCGCTGGCTCGATGCCGAATTGAACCGCGAGGGCGTGTCAACTGACTGGATGGCTGAGGTGGAGGGGGCTGACACCCCGGTCGGAATCGTTCTTTTCGGGGCCGACAACGAACCGTCATTCCAGATTTACGGGGAACACATCGCATCGACGATGCTCGCCGCCCAGGCTTTTCTCGAGGAGGCGGTCACTGGAGCCGGTGGTGTTGTGATCGGATCGAACACGATGGTCGGTCCGGTTGAACGCGAAGTGACGCGGCAGGCGGTCGAGATCTCCCACGACAACGGTGTCCCGGTTCTGTTCGATCCCAATTTCAGACCTAATCGCTGGCAGGACAAAAGCCTCGCGACCGACTATTGCCGCGAACTTGCCGGGGCCAGCGCTTTGATCAAGTGCAACCGCAGCGAAGCCCGGTTGATGACCGGGGAGGACGACCCGCTCGATGCCGCCCGGCATCTCGCTTCGTTCGGTCCGCGCCTCGCGGTGGTTACCGACGGTGCCGGAACTGTGGTTACCGCGGGCGCGGCCGAAGCTGAACACAAGCCGGCGGGCACAAAGGTGGTCAGCCCGCTGGGTGCCGGAGACGCTTTCATGGGCAGCCTCTGCGCCGGCCTGGCGAGGCTCGAGTGGGATTTCTCCCGGGTGGCCGAGGTTCTGCCGGCAGCGGCCGCCGCCGGGGCCGCCGCCTGCGGGCATTGGGCCGCCCAGTCGTGAACCTTCCCGATCCGCCAAAGGTCAGCCGTGCCGACTGGAAGCGTCCGTCGCGGGCCCGGGTCAACCGCATCCGTGACCGGCTTCGTGAAATGTACGGCCGTCCACTCAACCTGCCGCACCGCCAGCCGATCGACGAGCTGGTTCGCACGGTGCTTTCCCAGGCAACCAGCGATCTGAATCGTGACCGGGCTTTCAACCGGCTGACCGATCGCTTCGACAGCTGGCAGGCGGTCCGCGACGCACCGGTGGCTGAGGTCGAGGAAGCAATCCGGCCTGGCGGCCTGTCCCGTCAGAAAGCCCCGCGGATTCAGGCGGTGCTCGATGGCATCGGTCCGGAGATGGATCTTGACTGGCTGGAAACCGCCGACCGTGAGACAGCGATGGGGTTCCTCACCGACCTGCCCGGGGTCGGCCGGAAGACCGCCGCGTGCGTTCAGGTTTTCACCTGGAACCGTCCGGAGATCCCGGTTGACGTTCACGTCTACCGGATCGGCGGACGCCTCGGACTGTTCCGGCCGAACGCGTCCTTTGATGAAGCTCACGATGAACTGCTGGCGCTGGTCGCACCCGAAGATTCATATGAGTTCCATATGAATCTGATTCGTCATGGGCGCGAACTCTGCCGTCCCAAGCCGAAATGCGGCGCCTGCGGGTTGCGTCGGATGTGTCCGTTTGGCCGCCAGATGGGGGCGGCCGGAGGCACCCGGGGACGTCAATGATGCTTCTGCAGGTAATATCACCACGCATTCCGCAGCACCCCTTTTCATCATGAACAAGAAGCCATTCGTAATCTTCGGTCTCGTCCTGGTCCTACTGGCCGTGGCGATCCCTGCCTGGGCATACCTGGCTGACGGCGATCCCCACAATGGCCGCATGGAAGTGCCGGAGAATCTCGAAGCTGGCCAGTCCCTGTTCATCGACAACTGCGGGAACTGCCACAAGCTTTACGCCGCTGGCACCGACGGTAACTTCGGACCCGATCTGGACCAGAAGCTCGCCCCGGCTGGCGAAGCGACCACGACCGAGCAGATTGACGGTCTCAAGCAGCAGGTCCTGAACACGATCGAGCAGGGAGCCGACGATCCTTCGGTCCCCGGCAACATGCCCGCTGGCATCGTCACCGGACCTGGCGCTGAAGAAGTCGCCGAGTTCGTCGCAGCAACCGCCGGCCGCGGCTAACAGCTCCCAGAGCGAACTCCGGAGCGCACCAAGCCGCGCGAGTCGCAGCGCGAGCAACGTCTCAGACGAGCATCGCTCCTCCTTCACGGCGCTTTACGCAGCAAACAAGGATCAATGATGGCTCTGGGCCCCAGGCCGGTGGCCTTCACTGGCCGGGCGTCGGGCGTCGGGCGTCGGTGAGCGTCCCCGTCAGCATCGCTCCTCCTTTACTGCGCCTGGCGCAGTTATAAGGAGGAGCGATGCCTGTTTTTTCTTTCTTTTTGCCCTGCTCAGGGGCCTGTTTTGACTCAACTAAGAAGATCTGACATACTGACACTTAGATTTTCACTAACTTGCTACATCAACAGGAGACAATAAATGGGTAAAACAATTGGTATTGACCTCGGAACGACCAACTCATGCGTGGCCGTCCTCGAAGGTGGAGAACCTTCAGTTCTCGAAAACTCCGAAGGTGGTCGCACGACTCCTTCGGTAGTCGGCTTCAACGACAAGGACGAACGCCTCGTTGGCACCGTCGCCAAGCGCCAGGCCGTCATGAACCCGGAAAACACGATCTTCTCGATCAAGCGTTTCATGGGCCGCAAGGAAGCCGAAGTAAAAGAAGAAGAAACGATGATCCCGTACAAGGTCGAAGCCGGCCCCAATGGTGACGTCCGGGTCGATGCGCGCGGCAAGCAGTACTCGCCGCCGGAGATCAGCGCGATGATCCTCCAGAAGCTCAAGTCCGATGCCGAAGCCAAGCTCGGTGAAACCGTCGACTCCGCAGTGATCACGGTCCCGGCCTACTTCAACGACGACCAGCGCCAGGCAACCAAGGATGCCGGCAAAATCGCGGGCCTCGACGTCAAGCGCATCATCAACGAGCCGACCGCAGCCGCGCTTGCCTACGGCCTCGACAAGGACGGCAAAGAACAGACCATCCTCGTATTCGACCTCGGCGGCGGCACCTTCGACGTTTCGGTGCTCGAAATCGAGGAAGGCACCTTCGAAGTGAAGTCGACCGCGGGTGACAACCACCTCGGCGGCGACAACTTCGACAAGGCGATCGTCGAGTGGCTGGTAGCGGAGTTCAAGAAGGACCAGGGCGTCGATCTGGCCCAGGACAAGAACTCACTCCAGCGCCTGTACGAACAGGCCGAAAAGTCGAAGATTGAACTTTCGTCCGCGCAGGAAACACAGATCAACATCCCGTTCATCACCGCGGTCGAAGGACAGCCCAAGCACCTCGACGTCAAGCTGACCCGTTCGAAGCTGAACGAACTCACAGGCGATCTCATCGATCGTGTTGTCGGTCCGGTCAAGCAGGCAATGGAAGATGCCGGTGGTTCGACCATCGACCACGTGGTTCTGGTCGGCGGCATGACCCGGATGCCCGCAGTGCGCGAAAAGGTGACCGAACTGACCGGCAAAGAGCCGCATCAGGGAGTCAACCCGGACGAAGCAGTGGCAATCGGCGCCGCGATCCAGGCGGGTGTCCTGGCCGGTGACGTCACCGACGTCCTGCTTCTCGACGTGACCCCGCTTACCCTCGGAATTGAAACCAAGGGTGGTGTCATGACCAAGCTGATCGAGCGCAACACGACCATTCCTTCGAAGAAATCGGAGACTTTCTCGACGGCTGAAGACAACCAGCCTTCGGTTGAGATCCACGTGCTCCAGGGCGAACGCGAGATGGCTGCTTACAACAAGAGCCTCGGCAAGTTCCAGCTGACCGGCATCCCGCCGGCTCCCCGGGGCATGCCGCAGATCGAAGTCACCTTCGACATTGATGCCAACGGCATCATTTCGGTCGGCGCCAAGGACCTTGGCACCGGCAAGGAACAGAAGATCGAGATCAAGTCCGGTTCCGGTCTGTCTGACGAAGAGATCCAGAACATGGTCAGTGACGCCGAGTCGCATGCCGACGAGGATCGCAAGCACCGTGACCTCGCCGAAGCCCGCAACATCGGTGAAAACGCCGCCTACAACTCGGAGAAGCAGCTGACTGATCTGGGCGACAAGGTCGACGAAGCGAGCAAGACGGAAATCGAAGCCGCGATCAAGGATGTCCGGGACTCGCTCGAGTCCGAGGATGCCGACGACATCAAGGCCAAGACCGACGCCCTGCAGGCTGCTTTCCACAAGGTGTCCGAGAAGGTCTACGAAGCTGCCCAGGCTGAACAGGCCGGAGCCGAAGGCGACGCGAGCGGTTCCACCAGTGCCGATGACGAAGAAGTGATCGATGCTGAAGTGGTTGAGGACGACGAAAGCAAGGACGAATCCAAGTGAGCCCCGGCCACGACGAACAGAATGAAGAGTTCGTTGAGGCTGAGACCACCGGCGCCGATCAGGCGCCGGTGGTCGATCAGGCCGAGGTGATTGACGCCGACGCGGTCGAAGTGGACGAGGCTGTCGACCACGGCGAGGCCGAACAGGCCAGCGTTGAGCAGGACCTGAACGCGCTGGTCGAAGAAGCCCGCAACCAGCGGGACGAGTACCTCGACCTCGCCCAGCGGACCAAAGCCGACTTCGACAACTACCGGAAACGCATGGCGGCCGAAACGACTGCCGCAAGGGTTCGTGGTCGCCTTGAGTTCGCCGGCGGCCTGATCGAAGCGATCGACAACCTTGAACGGGTGATGGACGCCGAGAAGATTGACCTGAACGAAGCCCTGAATGGGGATTTGCCGGCTGAAGCCCCGATCAGCGTGCAGGGCGTGATCGTCGCTTACCGCGACATGCACTCAACCCTGAAGAAAGCCGAAGTCGAAGCTTTCGATCCTGCTGGCGATACATTCGACCCGACTTTTCACGAAGCACTCCAGGCCCTGCCGGCCGAGGGTGTAGAGGCCGGAACCGTGCTGGAAGTACTCCAGCGCGGATACCGATCGGGCGAGACCGTGATCCGTCCCGCTCGGGTCGTGGTCAGCCAATAATGAAAGCCAGGTAACAGATGGCCAGAGATTTCTACGACGTTCTCGGGGTCGGCAAGAAAGCCGACCAGGACGAAATCAAGAAAGCCCACCGCAAACTGGTGGGCAAGTACCACCCTGATCGCAATCCCGGCGATCAAGCTGCCGAAGAGAAATTCAAGGAAGTCCAGCAGGCTTACGACACCCTCTCCGACCCGGAGAAGCGCAGTGCCTACGACAGTGGCGGCGGCCTGTTCGGTGGCGGAGGCCCCGGCGGAAACCCTTTTGGTGGCGGGCAGGGCGCAGCTGGGCAGCGTTTCGGCGGTGGCGACTTCGGTGACATCTTCTCGACGATCTTCAATCGTGGGGGCGGCGGACCCCAGCAGGCCCGCGGCCGTGATCTGGAAACCGACGCCCGCATCTCCTTTGATGACGCGATGGCCGGCACCCAGCTGACCGTCACCATCCCCAAATCAGAGACCTGCCCGACCTGTTCGGGCAGCGGTGCGGAACCGGGTACCCGACCCGAAACCTGCCCGCACTGCCAGGGCTCCGGCATCGACGCCCAGGGTCAGGGTTTCTTCTCGATCAGCCAGCCTTGCCCGCAGTGTTCCGGGACGGGTCAGATAATCCCCAGCCCCTGCCACACCTGTGGCGGTTCCGGCCTGACCCATCAGACAAAGCGCTACAAAGTCAACATTCCGGCCGGCGTCAAGGACGGCACCCGGATCCGCGTGGCTGGCAAAGGTGAAGCCGGACCTCGCGGCGCACCGGCCGGCGATCTGTTTGTGACGATCCAGGTGGCGCCATCCCCGATCTTCAAACGGCTCGACGATGGCAATCTCGAAGTCGGCGTGCCGATCACGGTCACTGAAGCGTTGCGGGGCGGCACCGTCGAAGTGCCAACCCTTTCCGGCTCGAAACGAATCCGGGTCCAGCCAGGCACCCAGCACGGCGCGATCCAGCGACTCAAGGGTGAAGGCCCGCCAAGGGCCGGCTCGAAAACGCGTGGTGACATCCGGTACCGGCTCAGCGTGGTGATCCCCAAGGACCTGAACGACGAACAGCGCCGTGCGGTCGACAAGCTCGCCGAAACCATGAACGGATTCGATCCCCGGTCGGAACTGCTGCGAAGTGCCAGGGCCCGGGCCTCCAACAAGACAGGTGATGGCGAATGAGCGACCTCGAACCCGAACGCCGGGTAAACCAGGCCCGGGTTGAAGTCATGGTTGACGAGGAGCGTGGGGTATTCATGATTTCGGTGGCCGCGGAACTCGCCGACATGCATCCGCAGACCCTGCGTATCTACGAGTCGAAGGGGCTGATCCAGCCCAAACGGTCACCGAAGAACACCCGCCTTTACTCGCAGAGGGACGTTGAGCGGCTGCGGCGCATCCAGCAGATGACCAACGAAGAGGGCTTGAACCTGGCCGGGGTGGAAACCGTGCTGGAGATGGAAGCGAAAGTCAGTGCGATGCGGTCCGAACTCGAGGCGATGCGGGCCCGCACCCGGGAACTCGAAGACAAGCTCGACGACGAGATCCAGAAAGTCCACGAGCGTCTGCACACCGAGATCGTTCCCTATGGCGCTTACGACTCGACTCCACCAACCCGGATTCCGGTCCAGCGCCCCGACGAATAGGCATTATTGATCTAAGTGTGACTCACTTAGATTTCTTGACATATTGTCACTAAGCACGTATCATTTGCAACGTGCAACCAGACCGATTCACAGTCAAATCACAGGAAGCGATCGCCGCCGCCCAGCGACTTGCGGTCGAGAACCGCAATACCGAAGTTGCCCCGCCCCACCTGCTCGTCGCCCTGCTCGAACAGCCCGAAGGTCTCGTGCCTGCCGTGCTGGTCAAACTCAACGCTGACCTCGCCGCGATCAAGGCCCGCGCCAGGACCGCCGTCAGTGACCTGCCGAACCTGAGTGGCGAAGCGAACTCCGAACCGCGTCCGTCCGCAGCTTTCGTCGAGATCCTGCGTCGCGCCGAAGGTGAAATGGCCAGCCTCGGGGATGAATACGTCTCGACCGAACACATGCTGCTTGCCCTGGCTGACCCCGGATCGAACCTGGCCAGCATCCTGCCGGGGCGGGACCATCTGGCCAAAGCGATAGCTGAAGTCCGTGGCCCGCACAAAGTCACCTCGCAGAACCCCGAAGAGTCGATGCAGGCCCTGGAGAAGTTCGGGCAGGACCTGACTGCTGACGCCGAGTCCGGCAAGCTCGACCCGGTAATCGGCCGTGACGAAGAAGTCCGCCGGGTGATCCAGGTGCTTTCCCGCCGGACCAAAAACAACCCGGTGCTGATCGGTGAGCCCGGGGTCGGCAAGACCGCGATCGTCGAAGGCCTCGCCCAGCGCATCGTCTCCGGTGACGTTCCCGAGAGCCTGCGGGACCGGCGAGTGATCGCCCTCGACATCGGAGCCCTGCTGGCCGGGTCGAAGTACCGCGGTGAGTTCGAAGAACGGCTCAAGGCGGTGCTCTCGGAAGTCCAGGACGCTGACGGACAGATCGTTCTTTTCCTCGATGAGCTGCACACGATCGTTGGAGCCGGAGCTGCCGAAGGCGCGGTTGATGCCGCCAACCTGCTGAAACCGATGCTCGCCCGCGGACAGCTGCGAGCGGTCGGCGCGACCACACTTGACGAATACCGCAGCCACATCGAGAAGGATGCTGCACTCGAACGTCGTTTCCAGCCGGTGCTGGTTGGCGAACCCGACGTGCCGGACACGATCGCGATCCTGCGTGGGCTCAAGGAACGCTACGAAGTCCATCACGGTGTTCGCATCGCCGACTCGGCGATCATCGCTGCCGCCACCCTTTCCGAGCGTTACATCGCCGACCGTTTCCTGCCTGACAAAGCGATCGACCTGATCGACGAATCTGCCTCCCGGCTGAAGATCGAGATCGACTCGATGCCAACCGAAATCGACGAAGTCGAACGGCGCATCCAGCAGCTAGAAATCGAACGGGAAGCGCTGAAGGCCGAAACCGACGATGCCTCAAAAGGAAGGGCCGACGCGCTCGAATCCGAACTCGCTGAGCTGAACGAAAAATCAAGCGAAATGAAAGCCCGCTGGCAGTCGGAGAAGGGCCTGATCGAAGCGATCAAGGAATCGAAGACACAGCTCGAAGAGGCCGGCCGCGAAGCCGACAGAGCCGAGCGCGACGCCGATCTGGAGAAGGCCGCAAGGTTGCGTTACAGCGAAATTCCGGAGCTTGAAAAGGCAGTCACCGAAGCCGAAGCCAAGATGGGCGAAATGCACGCTGCGGGCGGCACCATGCTGACCGAGGAAGTCACCGAAGCCGACGTCGCTGAAGTTGTCGGCAAATGGACCGGCATTCCGGTCAGCCGCCTGATGGAAGGCGAAGTCGAAAAACTGATCAAGATGGAGGACCGCCTTCACGACCGGGTGGTCGGCCAGTCCGAGGCGGTCAGCGCAGTCGCCAACGCGCTTCGGCGCTCACGGGCCGGACTCTCCGACCCGGACCGGCCAATCGGCTCCTTCCTTTTCCTCGGACCGACCGGTGTCGGCAAAACGGAACTGGCGAAATCCCTGGCCGAATTCATGTTCGATTCGGAGCAGGCGATCATCCGCCTCGACATGTCCGAATACATGGAGAAACACACTGTCGCGAGGCTGCTCGGGGCCCCTCCCGGATACGTCGGTTACGAAGAGGGCGGCCAGTTGACCGAAGCTGTCCGCCGACGGCCCTACGCGGTTGTCCTGCTCGACGAAATCGAGAAAGCCCACCCGGATGTGTTCAACACCCTGCTGCAGCTGATGGACGACGGTCGTCTGACCGATGGTCAGGGCCGCACGGTCAGCTTCACCAACACGGTTCTGATCATGACTTCAAATGTCGGCAGCCAGGAGATCGCCGGGGAAACCGTGGACGAAAGGATCCGCGAACGGATCGACGACGTGCTCGCCACCACCTTCAAGCCGGAATTCCTCAACCGGATTGACGACACGGTGATCTTCCACCGCCTCTCGAAGGATGACATCGGACAGATTGTCGACCTTCAGATCAACAGTTTGATCAAACGGGTAGCTGAGCGTGAAATCGAGATCGAACTCGACGAAAGCGCGAGAGCGCTGCTTGGCAATCTGGGGTACGACCCGACCTACGGCGCCCGCCCACTCAAACGGGTGATCCAGAAGCGGCTGATCGATGCCCTCGCGCTGAAGATCCTGGAAGGCGAGTTCGCCGAAGGGGACCGGATACTGGTCTCGGTGAACGACGGGGAACTGTCGTTCACCAAGCAGTAATTCACTGCAGAATACTTCCCGGTTAACTGCTCCTTTAGGTCCCCTTTGGGGTTCCCGTATTACCCTGCAGAGCCCGCGACGTGTGGGCTTGAGGGAAAAAGCGTAGATGAACGACCAGAGAAATCGAGATACTGACGACGGAAATCGGCTCCAGGAGCCGGATTCAGGTCGCGCACCGGGTGGTTTGACCTGGCCGATTCGACGTGCCTACTGGTTCGTGGAGAAGTACTTTCTATGGCCGATCAGCGATTCCTTCAAACGAATGGCGGCTGCCTTCTCGCGCGGTTTCCGTTATCGCAGCCCCATGGCTTACATCGGGGCGACCATGCTGCTGACCCTGACCGGCGCTGCAATCGCCGCCGCTTTCTACTTCCACAACGAGGCGAAGAACCCGGAAGTTCCGTTGACCGCCGAGGTTCCACTCGAGTCCGGAAATGTGATCGCTGCGACCCCGGTTCCGGTCCCCGACCTGCCGACCACGCCACCCAGCGAAGCCAAGGATGACGACACCCTCAAAGGTGTAGTGCCCGACTTCGACAAAGCTTCCGGAGACACCAACAAAAAATCCGGCAACGGAAGCAATACGCAGAGCAAGAACAGCAAGAAGAAAAAGCTTCCGGACACCGTCGTAACGCCAGCCAAAACCCCGGACTCACCACCGCTGAAGGTTGCCCAGAATTTCGCCGAAACTTTCGTTGATTACGAGATCGGCAAGAAAGGCGTCGCCGGGGAGTTTTCAGAAACCGCGACGCGCAAGCTTTCCCGCGAACTGAAGGCCGACCCGCCACGTCAGCCATCCAACGGCGACATCCCGAAAGCGACCGTGATGAACGTGGTAAAGGGCGCCAGAAAAGGCAAGACCCTTGACGTCAGTGTTTCGCTGATGCGTTCCGGGGCGACATCAGAGCTTCGCCT
This sequence comes from Solirubrobacterales bacterium, assembly GCA_049593795.1. Lineage (GTDB taxonomy): Bacteria > Actinomycetota > Thermoleophilia > Solirubrobacterales > 70-9 > 67-14. Next base: position 4,619 of record JBAWHK010000086.1, on the reverse strand, counting down.
CGCCCTGCTCGCAGGCAAAAAGAACCGATGGCTCGTGAGCGAGGTCCGGGGATAACCCGAACATCATGGGGAGAGTCAGAACAGCACTCGCAACGATCTCGGTAGGGGCCCTCCTGGCCACTGGGCAGGCAACCGCGGCCAACGGAGCCCCGATCACGGATGAGCCAGCGACTTCAACCGTCCTGCCGGGCACGACCGGACCGACCGGACCCACCGGAACAACACCGTCGACCCCGTCGAAGGACAGGCCTTCAAAGACCGGTGAATCCAAAACCGACAGCCCCAAGAACGACAGTTCGAAGAACGACAAGTCGAACTCCGGCAAGCAGAAGAAGCCGCAGACAGTTGATCCGAAGAAAGAGATAATCCCGAGTCAGCCGAACCCGCAATCGGCTGACGGCTCCGGCAATACCGGTTCACCGACGATCGAACTTGATCCCGGACTCAGCCTCGGTGGCGACGCCACCCCGGTCCCCGTTTGCGACGGCAGCACCGGCCCTCCAAAAAACCTGGTCCCGCTTTACATCGAAGCTTCCAAGGCTTACGGACTCGGTGAACGCGGACCACAGATCCTGGCTGCGATCAACAAGGTTGAGACCGACTTTGGCCGGCTGAACGAAGTGACGTCCTATGCCGGGGCGATCGGCTGGATGCAGTTCATGCCCGCCACCTGGGACTCCTACGCAACCGACGGCGACGATGACGGCAAGTCCGATCCTTACAACCCCGCCGACGCGATCCACGCCGCAGCCCGTTACCTGCAGGCTGCCGGCGCCCCCGCCGACTGGTACGACGCCGTATGGGCTTACAACCACGCTGACTGGTACGTCGAGGACGTCCTTGACAAAGCCGCGTGTTACGGCTCCCTGAAAGACACCACCGAGGTCAATGAGGACCTGAAGTTCTTTGTCTGCAAGCCAGACATGTCCCGGTCCCTCGAAGTCCCGAATTACTACATGCGCGCTTTCGAAAGCGCAGCTTCACGTTACGAGCTTGGGCAGCGCGGAATCTGGACCCTTGCCGCGGTTGCCCGCCTCGAATCCGACTACGGACGGGGCATGACGAAGAAGCAGATGAAAGACACCGGCGCCATGGGCATGACCCGCGACGAATGGAAGACGTACGGGGTTGACGGCAACGACGATGGTTATGTCACCCGCAACGAACCCTGGGATGCCGTCTCCACATTTGCCCGCCTGCTCTGGTCGAAACCGACCCTCAGGGCCGGCCTGTTCGAGCACAACCACGCCTCCTGGTACGTCGAAGCCGCGATGAAGGAATCCCGACAGGTGGCCGGTGAATGCGACACGGTCAAAACCACCTGGGACATCGCCTACCCGGCACCGACCACCAACGCCACCGAGATCAACTGGGACAACCTCGAGATAATGAACCCGGCAGCTGCCAATGACATCGCGTCGGGCCAGATCGATGGACGGATAATCAACCTGCTGGCGATGCTCACCCAGAAATACAAGATCTCGGTGTCCGCCCTGAAATCCGATCATGGTCTGATGACCGCAAGCGGAAATGTTTCCAATCACGCCGGTGGACGGGGTGTGGACATCGCCGCGGTGAACGGGGTTCCCTGCACCGACCAGTCGGCATCCAGTCCCTGTACCGAAGTCGCCCTCTGGCTTGCCGGACTTCCGGACGGCATCAAACCAACTGAGCTGATCTACGGATGGGATCTCGACGGGGACAGCGGATCCGCTTTCGCCATGGCCGATCACCAGGATCACATCCACGCCGGCTTCGGTCTCTGACGGCCGCGCGTTGAGACGCTTTACGGCTATCAGCCGGGCTACGGGTTGCCTGTTCGTTTTCCTGTTCTGCGCGATCGCCGGTGCCCACGCGAGTGCGGCATCCCGGCCGAACGTGGTTCTGATTCAGGTCGACGACATGTCGAAACTGCAGCTGCGGGCGACTTACAAGAACCGCGGCCGGGAACTGCCGGCGATGCCCAAGCTGATGAATCAGATCGCCGCCAAGGGGGTTGAGTTCAGCCAATACCGTGTGAGCGACCCGATCTGCGGGCCTTCGCGGGCATCACTGTTGACTGGCCAGGCGACCCACAATCACGGCATGCGCATCCACGCTTCGCCCTACGGCTACCCCTACTGGCAGGAGTCGCAGGGTAGCCGGGAAAACCTGCCGGTCTGGCTCGACCGCGCTGGCTACCGCACCATTCACGTCGGTAAATACATGAACGGCTACGGCGCCAATCCGCCGAATGAGATTCCGGCCGGATGGGACCGGTTCGTATCACCCACGAACGGTACGTGGAGCTATTACGGCAATGCTCTCAACGTCAACGGAGTGGTGACTACGCCAATCGGCAGCTGGGCCGAACGGGACCAGCCGGATTGCCTGGTCGCGACGATCACGACCCCGGGGTACTGCACCCACGCGACCGACCTCCAGACCGCCTACGCGGTCGATGAGATTTCCTCTGCTGCCGCCGCAGATGAGCCGTTTTACCTCCAGCTCGACTACAACGCTCCGCACGCCGATGCCCGCCGGACTTCGGGCCCTGAGCCTCCGGAACGGCTGCAGTACGTGAAAAACAGAACCACCCCGCCGCGAAAGCTGGCCAACCGGCCTGTGTCCAAGGGGCAACCCCTGTTCATCCGCGAACAGGCACCTTTGACTTCGACCATGAAAAAGGAAATTCGTACGCGCTGGGGCAACGAGGTCGCGTCTCTCAAGGGGGTCGACCAGGGAATCGGCCGGGTAATGAGTCAGCTTCGAGCCTCGGGAATACTGGCAAACACCTACGTGATTTTCACTTCCGACAACGGTCTGTTTCACGGCGAGCACCGGATCAAGAACGGCAAGTTTCTGCCTCATGAGCCCTCCACCCGGCAGCCGCTGATCATGCGCGGACCGGATCTGCCTGCGGGCAGGACGACCACCGCACTCGTCTCAAACCTCGGTCTGGCGTCGACCGTGCTGTCGATGACCGGGGCCGGGACCGCGTCGGATCTCGACGCGGGCAGCCTGATCGGTTTTGCCCGCCACCCGCGCCGGACCACCCAGACACCGGTCCTGCTTGAAGGATTCAACGGCCGGGATCTGTCCTCGTCGGATCAGTTCTTCGACGGCACCGGGCTGCTCGACCCGAACCAGGCTCTGGTGCTGAACTACACCGGACTGATCAGCGAAAACTGGAAGTACGTTCGTTACGCCTACGGCGAAGAGGAGCTCTACAACCTTGCGGCCGATCCCGGTGAGATGCGAAACCTCGCAGCCTTCCCGAGATATGCCGGGATCACCGCCTGGGGCCGGGACCAGGCCACCCGCCTCGCGACCTGCGTCGGGTCGGAATGCCAGGCAGAGGCGAAAGCGCCGCCATTGCCGAAACGCAATGGCGGCTGAACGGAATCAGTCCGCAGCGAGCGCCTGCTGGCGGGCTGTTTTGTCCTGAAGCTTCCGGCAGGCCTCAAGGGCGTCCCAGCCCTCACCGCCCGCAGTCAGCTTCGACGGATCGCCGAATACTTCGCCGGCGTTGACCTCCGCCTGAAGGTCGCGTCCAAGCAGGGCACCCGCAGCGTCACGTCCACCGAGCATCGCACCAACGATGCCGTGTCCCCGCCTGGTACTCACCCCGGCCAGGTAGAGGCCGTCTACTGAAGTTCGCACACCGGGCCTGAGCGGGCCGATCTGGTCGGTCGCGAGTTCGATTCCGTAGCTCGAACCCTCCGCCGAAAGCGTGTACCGGGTCTGGGTGACCGGCGTTGCCGCTTCCTTCCAGAGAATGTGTGATTCGAGCTCGCCGAGAACCTGCTCCGCTCCTTCGATCAGCTGCTGGGTGATCTGTTCCTTCACCTGCCGGTAACTCTCCTGCTTGCTGTAACGGCCGGCTTCCGACTCGTCCTGAACGCCCCAGGCTTCGAGCGAAGGCGTTGCCCAGGTCATCAACTCAAGGGTCGAACAACCCTCTGGTGCGTGATGGGTGTTGCCCGGGTCCTTGACGCTGGCCGACGAGATGTAGATCGGGGTCTCGGGATCAAATTTGCCGGCCTTGACGAACTCGTAATAGGTCTCGCTGTCGTAGCGCGGATGGATCCAGAAATTGGTGGCCGGCATGCGTTCGGTGATGTCGAAATCAACCCCGAGATACACGGTGACCAGCGGGGTTGCCATGCGGTAGCCGTTGATGATCTCTCTGGTTTCGTCAGGTACGACCCCGGGGGCGAGCAGTTCATTGAAGGTGTGTTTGAGGTCGCCGGTGGCGATCACGGAAGCAACCGGAATCCGTTCGCCTCCCTCCAGGGTCACCGCTTCGACGGCTCCGTCCGGGGCTTCGATCTGGTCGACCCGGGCGTGGGTCCGGACCCGGCCGCCGTTGGTGTGAATCACGTCGACCAGGTGGCCGGCCAGTGCCTGACCACCGCCCTTGACGTAAAAGGCGCCTTCCTGCAGGTAATGGTCGATCAGCCCGGAATGGAGGATCACCGGCGTCCTTGAAGGCGGGGTCGCGTAGTCACCAGCCTGTCCGGTGAGCACCGCCTGCGCACGTTCACTCACCGAGAAGGCGGCGAAGAGTTCGGTCAGTGACTTGAGTCCCCATTCCATGAAAGTCGGGGCGACCCGGGCGAACGTTTCGAAGTCGCGTT
>JBAWHK010000085.1:0-4233 GCA_049593795.1 Solirubrobacterales bacterium | reverse complement strand
CGCAACGTTCTTCGGTGGGCCACCTCTCTGTTACATCGTGATGGAAGACACCAAAGAGGGCGGAGAGGTCGAACTGGACCGGGTCACACCCCGCAAGTAACCCCGGTCAGGGGGCCTATCCCGACTGCATAGGCATGAATTACGCGTCCCAAAGCCAAATGGCCGGGCGTCATTTCACCACGTCGGGACATAAGATCAATGGTCCTGATGCTCACCAACCAGTCGATACTGACCACTCGGGAGAGTGACTTTCATGCTTGACATGTGGCGATCGACGATCGGCAAGAAGACCATCGTCGCGGTTACCGGAGCGTTCCTGCTCGGATATCTGGTCCTCCACATGGCCGGGAACCTGAACTCACTTTGGGGTCCCGGAGGCGGGTCAGAGCCAAGAATCGACTGGTATGCAGAATGGCTGCGCGACTTCGGCCAGCCCCTCTTGCCGTACTTCTCGGTCGTGTGGTTGATGCGTGGCCTTCTGCTCGGGGCTTTGATCGTTCACATCACCGGTGTCGTCCAGTTGACCATCCGTAACCGCGCGGCGCGACCGGCGCAATATCCCGCCCGGCGCATCGGACGTTCCTGGGAATCCCGCCTGATGATGGTCAGCGGCACCCTGCTGTTCGCCTTCATCGTTTTCCACATCCTCCAGTTCACCACGCTGACGATCGATGTCACCCCGCTCCACCACGGCACGGTTTACGCCAATCTCTATTACGCCTTCCAGGAGTGGTACTTCGTCGTGATCTACGTGGTTGCTCTGGCGCTGCTTGGCCTGCACCTGCGTCACGGAATCTGGAGCCTCGTCCAGACCCTCGGTCTCGACAGCCCGTCCACCAACCGGCCGATCCGCCATGGCGCCACCGCACTCACCGTGGTGCTGGTAGTTGGATTCGCGCTGGTGCCGGTTCTTTTCTGGACCGATGTACTCGATCCGCCAACGGCAACCAGCACGATTACCGCGATGGCGGGAGGACTTTTCTGATGGAACTCGACGCGAAGATCCCCCACGGACCGATCGAAACCAAGTGGCGCACCTGGCTTGACGCCCACAAGCTGGTTGGCCCCCGCAACCGTGCCGGCAAGAACGTGATCGTGATCGGCACCGGACTCGCTGGCGGTGCCTGCGCAGCCACCCTCGGCGCCCACGGCTTCAAGGTCAAGAGTTTCTGTTTCCAGGATTCACCGCGCCGCGCCCACAGCATCGCCGCGCAGGGCGGCATCAACGCATCCAAGGATTACGCCAACGAAGGCGATTCGACCCGGCGCCTGTTTGCCGACACGATGAAGGGCGGCGATTTCCGTTCGCGTGAAGCGAACGTCTGGCGTCTCGCCGAACTCTCCGAAAACATCATCGACCAGGCGGTAGCCCAGGGTGTGCCTTTCAACCGTGAGTACGGCGGCCAGTTGGCCACCCGTTCCTTCGGTGGCGTGCTCGTCCAACGAACCTTTTACTCCCGCGGCCAGACCGGACAGCAGCTGCTGCTTGGCGCTTACAGCGCGCTCGAGCACCAGGTCGCCGCCGGCAACGTCACTGTCCACAGCCGCCACGAGATGCTGGATGTCGTTCTCGTTGATGGCGAAGCCCGCGGCGTGATCGTGCGCAATCTGGTCACCGGGGAAATCGAACGTCACGCGGCCGATGCCGTGGTTCTGGCCTCCGGTGGATACACCAACGTCTATTACCTCTCGACCAACGCCATGGGCTCGAACGTGACCGCAACCTGGCGGGCCCACAAGCACGGTGCCCTGATGGCGAACCCCTGTTACACGCAGATCCACCCGACCTGCATCCCGCAGACCGGCGAGTACCAGTCGAAGCTGACCCTGATGAGCGAATCGCTCCGAAACGACGGCCGGATCTGGGTGCCACGCAAAGGTGGCGATACCCGCCCGCCCGCCGAAATCCCCGAAGCTGAGCGTTACTACTACCTCGAAGAGCGTTACCCCGCATTCGGCAACCTCGCTCCGCGTGACATCGCATCCCGCGCGGCCAAGGTCGTCTGCGACGACGGGCTCGGGGTTGGTGGAACCGGTCGTGGCGTGTATCTCGACTTCCGCGACACGATCGCCGAGCACGGCAAGGATTTCGTGGAAGGCCGCTACCAGAACCTTTTCGAAATGTATGAGCGCATCACCGGCGACAACCCGTACGAAACACCGATGATGATCTACCCGGCGCCGCATTACGCGATGGGTGGACTCTGGGTCGATTACGAACTGCAGACCACCATCCCCGGCCTGTTTGCGATCGGTGAAGCCAACTTCTCCGACCATGGCGCCAACCGTCTCGGTGCGAGCGCCCTGATGCAGGCCCTGGCCGACGGCTATTTCATCGCCCCGCACACCGTCACCCATCACATGGCCAAGAACTCGGAAGCGGTCAGCACTGAAGATTCAGCCTTCGACAAGGCACAGGACGGGGTTGAGGCCCACATCGCTTCCCTCGTTGATGTCGGTGGAAGCCGCTCCGCCCAGGAATTCCATCGCGAGATGGGCATGGTCATGCTCGACAAGTGCGGCATGGCCCGCACCGCTGAAGGTCTCACCGAAGGACTCAGTGAACTCAAGCGGATCAAGGAAGAGTTCTGGACCGACCTGCGGGTTGATCCCGGGGTTGAGGAACTCAACCAGAGCCTCGAGTACGCCAACCGGGTGAGTGACTTCCTCGAAATGGGCGAGCTGATGTGCCACGACGCTTTGCGCCGCGAAGAATCATGCGGCGGTCATTTCCGTGAGGAATATGAAACCGAGGATGGCGAAGCGCTGCGCGACGACAAGAACTTCGCCACGGTCACGGCATGGGAATATCAGGGAGATGCCGGTGACCCGGCCCCTCACGATGAACATCTCACTTTCGAGAACATGAAGCTGGCAACGAGGAGCTACAAGTGAATTTCAAACTCGAGATCTGGCGGCAGTTTGAATCCGGGGACGACGGCGCTTTCGAGACTTTCGTGGTCAAGGACATCGATCCTGACGCTTCATTCCTCGAGATGCTCGATCAGCTCAATGAGCGCCTCAGCCGCGAGAAGCAGCGCAACGTCGCTTTCGACAGCGATTGCCGTGAAGGTATCTGCGGATCCTGTTCGCTGGTGATTGACGGCAATCCGCACGGTCCTCGCCAGGTCACTTCCTGCCAGACCTACATGCGGGACTTCATCGATGGCGCGACCATCAAAGTCGAACCTTTCCGCAGCAACACCCTCCCGGTGATCCGCGATCTGGTCACCGACCGCAGTGCGCTTGATCGGGTGATCCAGGCCGGCGGCTACATCAGCACCACCAGCGGTCCTCAGCCCGAGCCGAACGCCATGCCGGTACCTCCGGCAGTTCAGGAAGAAGCGATGGACGCAGCGATCTGCATCGGTTGCGGCGCCTGTGTGGCAGCCTGCCCGAACGGAGCGGCGATGCTGTTCACCGGTGCCAAAGTCACCCACCTCAACCTGCTGCCGCAGGGCCAGCCCGAACGTGAGTCCCGGGCAATCAACATGGTTGAGCAGATGGACGCCGAGGGCTTCGGTGGCTGCACCAACTTCGGTGAATGCACCCGGGTCTGCCCGCAGGAGATCTCACTTGACGTGATCGGCATGCTCAATCGTGAGTACCGCAAGGCCAGCATCAAGAAGAAGCCGAAGCACAAGCCGAAGATGGTCGCCCAGTAGATCTCCGGCTGTGCCCTGACTCAGGTCAGACGCCCAGTGAACGCCCGATGATCTCTTTCATGATCTCGGTGGTTCCGCCGTAAATGCGGGTGACCCGGTTGTCGGCCCAGGCGCGCGCGATCGGATACTCGTTCATGTAGCCGTACCCACCGTGCAGCTGGACGCACTCGTCAACCACCCGGCCGCACATCTCGGTGCTCCACCACTTGATCTTGGCGGCATCCTCAACACTCAGCTTGCCGGCATTCAGGGCCATCACGCAGCGGTCGAGGTAGACGGTTCCGAGGTCGATCTCGGTTGCCATCTCGGCCAGCTTGAAGCGTGAGTTCTGGAAAGAACCGATCGGCTTGCCGAACGCGGTGCGTTCCTTCACGTATTCCAGGGTCCAGTCAAGGGCAGCCTGGGCGGAAGCGACCGCGGCGACGGCGATCGAAAGGCGCTCCTGGGCCAGGTTGAAGATCAGGTATTTGAATCCCATGCCTTCGTCACCCAGCATGTTCTCGACCGGAACCGGGACTTCGTTGAAGAAAAGCTCGGCGGTGTCCTGTGAATGCATGCCGACCTTGTC
>JBAWHK010000084.1:0-7789 GCA_049593795.1 Solirubrobacterales bacterium | reverse complement strand
CTTTTCAAGCTCTCTCCATCCATAGTGTCGGGAGAGCGTAGCATGATTCATGAAACTTATGTCATGAATCTATAAACTAGTAAATAGACTCTTGCGTATTGATGCTTGTTTCTTTAGCACTCTTAGTTCTTCGTATTACGGTCAAGCAGTTTCAGAAGGTCGCCGACTTCGCCCTGGCCGACCAGCGGATGGCGCAAAGGCTGATCAGGCATGACTTCATACCGGTTACGGCGCCCTTCTTTTTCCCGGAGAACGTAGCCTTCATCAACCAGTTCAGACAGAATTCGATGAGCTGCCCGTTCGGTAATCCCGATGGCAGCAGCCAGGTCACGCAGCCGAATATCCGGATCTCGCGATACGCAAAGCAGCACGTGAGCATGGTTTGTCAGAAAGTCCCAGCTGTGCGATGGGCCCGAGCGTGGCTCTTTCCTGCGTTCTTCAGTTGAATCCAATTTCATGAATTGAGTGTATAGCTATGTTGGGTCGGTTTACGGCTGCATCTCGTATCCCCCGGCGAGCGCCCGGGTCTTCGCCCAGACCGCATCGAACCGGTCCTGGTCAACCACCGGCTTGGTGATCGCACCGCGCGCCCAGTCCTGCTGGGCTTCAGTGGCGGATGTCTTGCCGTGGAGTTCAGCGGCGTAACCGGAGAAGTCCCGGATCAGCACATCGAAGATCTGGTCGAGGGTGTCATGCGGAAGACCGACGTGGGCCGCCTGCTCACAGATCAACTGGCCGTAAGGAATCAGGGTGAACATCTCACCGAGGGTCAGCAGATAATCAAGGTCCTTCTGCTGGGTCTCGTCCGGGCCGGCGTCGACCAGGAACTGCTTGAACGACTCGGCCAGCTCAACGAACTTCGCGACGTTCGGTACATCAGTGAACGGCTCGTAAGAATCCTGCCAGGGACTGAACCGGATCTTGGAAAGCCCACGAGCGGGACCCTGACGGAACAGGAACTCGTCGTCACCGGCTTCGAGCGTACGTGGCGGCGCGGCCAGGTCCGGATCGGCGTTGAACAGGTAGGAACCCATGAACTTCAGCACCAGGGCCATGTTCACGTGAACCGTGCCTTCGAGTTTCGGAAGCGCGCGAATGTCGCGGGCTGCCATCTCGAACCACATGTCGCGCTCGAAACCCTTGGCGGCGATCACGTCCCAGAGCAGGTCAACGACCCTCTCCCCTTCGGTCGTGACCTTCATCTTGGTCAACGGATTGAAGAGCAGGTAACGCCGGTCCTCAAGCGATGCGGTGCGGAAGTAGTCGATCGAGCGGTAAGCGAAAAGCTTCATCGCCACGAGGCGGGCGAAAGCGTCAGTGAAAGCCTGGCTCACATGCGGGAAATCGGTGACCTTCATTCCGTACAGGACACGCGAATCGGCGTGGGTGATCGCTTCCCAGAGGGCGTGCTCGCAGATGCCAATCGAAGCGAAACCAAGGTTGAACTTGCCGATGTTCACCGTGTTCAATGCGGCGCTGAAGGCGTCGGGTCCGGTGTGGAGGACATCGGTTTCTTCGACCGGATACTCGTTCAGGTTGAACTGGGAGACATAGCTCTGGGAGTTGACGACGTTGCGGACGAGTTCGTATTTCTCATGCTGGGAATCAGCCGCGAAAAAGGCATAACCATCTGCCCCTTCGATGCCGTCAACCCTGCCGAATACGGAAACCATCGCGGCTTCGTTGCCGTTGCCGATGTAGTACTTGCCGCCGGATGCGGAGTAACCCTCTCCCCCTTCATCCGGGGTGAGAACCATGTCGGTCGAATAGATGTCGGCACCGTGTTCACGCTCGGAAAGGCCGAAAGCGAAGATCGACCCTTTGGCGAGTTCATCGGCGGCCCGCTTCCTGGCACCTTCGTTTTCGGACTGGAAGATCGGGCCGAGTCCGAGGATCGACACTTGCCATGTGTACCAGTAAGGCAGGCCGTAGAACGCCGAAAGTTCGTTGAATTCGCAGATCCGCTGGGTGTCCCAGCGCCGGTCGGGGTCACCGCCACCGTCACGGGCCGGGGTCAGGAAGGAGGCGAAGATGCCTTCTTTCGCCTGCATCTCCAAAAAGTCGGAGTACCACTTCTGCTCGCGATCATCGTCCTTGAGCGCTTTGAGACCACGGGCTTCGAACCAGTCGATCATCGCTTTCAACCGTTTCTGGTCGGCGGGATCCAGGTGCGGAGCCGAATAGGTCCGCGGATTCAGGATCAGGCCGTCACCGGGCGTACCGGGAGCGATCGTGGCGGACTGGGCTTCGGAACTCGCAGAGGAATCCATGGCAACCAGCATATTGGCCTGAATCAGGGCTGGCTGGTCAGCAGGAGACGAAGGTCACGCCGTTAAAGGACTCCTGCTGTCCCATTTTGGCGCAACCTCTTCGATATCGATGGTTCAGTGACCGCTGAGGTGCTAACGGCCACCGGCTGCGCTGCGGTACTTCGCAACGGCCAGTGGAGCGAAAACAGCCAGGATCACGAAGGACCAGACAAATCCGCCCCACACACTGTTGCCGGCCGGCGCCCCTACCCAGAGGGCCCGCATCGCGTCAACCACGATCGTGAACGGGTTGACTTCGGCGAACCACTGGAGCGCGCCCGGCATCGAGTCAACCGGGACGAATGCCGACGAGATGAAGGTGAGGGGGAAAACCGCGATGAACCCGACCGAGTTGGCCGATTCCGGTGATGAAACGAGCAGTCCGAGCCAGGCGAACACCCAGCTGAACGCATAGCCGAAGAACAGCAGCAAAACCATGCCAAGCATGATTTCGGGCAAGCCATTGTCGAAACGGAACCCGATTATCAGTCCGGTTCCGACCAGGATCACTACCGAAAGCGTGTTGGTCGCGACATCAGCCAGGGTCCGGCCGGCAAGCACGGCGGGCCGGGCCATCGGCAACGAACGGAAACGGTCGATCAGGCCTTTGCTGAGATCTTCATTCAGCCCGACAGCTGTCACGAAACCGCCAAACGCGATGTTCTGGACGATGATCCCGGGCAGCAGGAAGTCCTTGTAGTCGTAGCCGGGGGTGATGATCGCGCCGCCGAAGACATAAACGAAGAGCAGCAGGAACATGATCGGCTGGACGGTGAAAGCCAGCAGCAGATCGGGGGCACGCGGCAGCCGGATCAGGTTGCGCTCGGCAATGACCAGGGTGTCCGAAATCAGGCGCTTCACTTCGTGTCCTCCTGCTCGTCATCGTCATCCGTTTCGAGGGCGTGTCCGGTGAGGTTGAGGAACACTTCGTCGAGGGTTGGGCGTCGCAGGCCGATGTCGTCGATTCCGATGTCGGCTTCGTTCAGTTTCTGAACCGCATTGACGATCGCACCGTGGCGTTTGCGAACGGTCAGCTTGACCGATTCGCCTTCGACGGAAGGCTTTTCGTCGGACATCGGCGAAAGGATCTCGATCGCCCTGTCGTTCAGGCCGGCATCGTCGAGTTTGACCTCGAGTCGTTCACCGCCAACGCTGTCCTTGAGTTCATCCGAGGTACCGTCAGCGACGACCTTGCCCACATCGATCACGGCGATGCGATCGGCCAGGCGGTCGGCTTCATCGAGATACTGGGTGGTGAGCAGCACGGTGGTGCCATCGGCGACCAGACCTTCGATCGTTTCCCAGAGGGCAAGCCGGCTGCGGGGGTCAAGACCGGTTGTCGGTTCGTCAAGGAAGAGGATTGCCGGCCGCGCGACCAGGGCATCAGCGAGGTCCAGCCGGCGGCGCATGCCACCGGAATAGGTCCGGGCCGGTCGATCGGCTGCGTCTTCCAGATTGAATCGCTCCAGGAGTTCACCTGCCCGTGCTTTGGCCTCACGTCGTTTCATGCCGTAAAGACGCCCGACCATGGTCAGGTTCTCGGTTCCGGTCAGGTTTTCATCGACTGCGGCGTACTGGCCAGCCAGCCCGATGTGGGTGCGAAGCTCCGCCGCATCCTTGACCACGTCGAGGCCGGCGACCCTGACACTGCCCGCGTCCGGTTTGAGCAGCGTGGTGAGAACCCGGACCGCGGTTGTCTTGCCGGCCCCGTTCGGGCCGAGCAAACCAAGCACCGAGCCGGTCTTCACTTCGAGGTTCACGCCATCAAGCGCACGAACGTCGCCGAAGGTCTTGACCAGGCCTTCAACGCTGATCGCGGGGCTGTCCGACGCCGCGTGGCGCCGGGGTGCCTCGGACTTGACTGGCTGGTCGGGAGTATCAGGAGTTTCCGTCACTGGACGGAAATCTATAGGTGAGTTGTTTTCAGGGGAAGAGATCATTTGGGGATGAGACTGGGTGGGCCCGGGAAAGTAATCGGATCCCCTACCGGCAGGCCGGCATCAAGCCCGGCCTGCGGGACCCGGAAACCGCCGGTGCTAAGTTGAAACAGTGAGGAAAGCGAAGAGAACCATCGGACCCGCTCTGCTGTTGCGCGGTCTGACGGTTGACCGGCGGCGGCCGGACTTTGCGGCGCTCGCCGCCGAATCGGACCCCGAACGTTTTGTCTGGCGGGTCCTCCCCCATGCTGCCCGCAGCTTCGGGGCCAGCATCGTGGTCCTGCCACACGACCAGGCGATTGCTTCGGCTGTGGCCTACCTGTATTGCCGAATGCTCGACACCTATGAGGACCTGATCGACGATCCGGCTGAATGCATCATCGAACTGAACCGCTTCGCGGAACGCTTCGATTCGGCCGACCTGCCCGGACCTTCAGCCATCCCCGAGTCCGCGGCCAGGGACGACCGGGACCGGGTCTATCTGCTTTTGATTGAAAGGTGCGACTTCGTTGACACCGTCTTCCGGACCCTCACCCTCCCAGTCCAGAAACAGATCACGGACCTGGTCCGATCGATGGCCAGGGGCATGGTGTGGTCAACCGGCGTCTTCGAGCGGCAGGGTGGCGTCCTGCTCGATGAAGAACAGCTGGCGGTTTACTGTCGCAACGTGATCGGCTACCCGGCACTCTTCACGCTGAGCCAGGTGGCCAACCGTGAATTGACTGACGGTGCCCGCGAAGATGCCTTTCTGGTCAGCGAGATGGTGCAGCTCGCCAACGTTTCGCGCGATATCGAACGTGATCTCGAACGGGGCATCGCGTATCACCCGGCGCTCAAGCCTTACCTCGGCGAATCCGGGTTCGGGTCCGGGGTCCGGGATGCGGTCAGTGAAACCCGTGAGCAGTACATGTCGATGGCGATGAGCCGGGCGCCCGCCTACCGCCGCCTTTACGAAGGCCTCGACCTCGGGGGCACAGCTGCGGTCAGAACGGCTGCTGTCCTCATGATGCTCTTCACTGACCTCCACTACCGCGGCTGTGCCACCAAGACCGGCCACATTCCCTGGCCCGGCCCGAAAGGGCGACTTCAGGTGGTCGCCCAGTCACTGCCGTCCGTGCTTTCCCGAAACTGGGCCGGCCAGAAGATCCGCATGGTCGAACGGGATTTCGCGAGGGCCGTACCGGGACTCGCGCCCCGACCGGCTCCCCCTGCTGCCGCCAGCTTCCCCTGAGCCTCCCGGTTCAGCCGGGCGAGCTGACGACGTACGCGGTGATCTGGTTGATCTTTGCCTGCCGGCCAGCACTGGTGAAACGGTAGATGTCACAGAAGGACAGGCGGAACCCGTTTTCGAGCTCGAGTTCACCGTCAACCGCGGCGGTTTTGCCGTGGGTGATTATGTTTTCGATCACCAGTTCGGCAACCTTCATGTTCGCGCCACCAAGTGCCTTTTCGAAAGCGGGCTTTCCTTCGACCACCTGATTGCCGACCAGCTTCCAGGTGATGTCGTCACTGACCCATTTGAGTACGTCATCGACGTTGGCTGAAGCCAGGGCAACATTGAAGTCCCGGAGCACCGTCTTGCGCGGCGCATTGCCGCATTCCTCTTTGACCGTGACCTTCATGCGGCACCACTCTTTCAGGATTGGCCGAAAGGCGGCCGCCAGATGCTCCCGGCTCGGTTAGGCTGGATCAGTGGAAGCCGCAACCGATAAACCAGCAACCCCGCCGGTGAAACATCCTGGTTCGCCGCCGAAACTCAGGAAACCGCGATTCGTTCAGGCGTGGAAACTCGCCCACGCCCAGAACTCGATGTTTGATGAAGCCCGCGAACTCCACGGTGACGTTTTCCAGCTGAACCTGGGTCGCAACACATGGAACATCCTGGCCCATCCTGACGCGGTCAAACAGGTTTTCACCGCACCGCCGACCGTGATGCATGCTGGCAAGGGCAACGAGATCCTGGCCACCGCGCTTGGCGACCATTCGGTGCTGCTGCTGGACGAAAAAGCCCACATGCGCCAGCGCAAGCTGCTGCTGCCCGCTTTTCACGGCGAGAAACTGGCGGCCCAGACCGCAACGATCGAACGCATCGCCACCCGTCAGGTCGAAAGCATTCCCCACGGCCAGCCGTTTTCGCTGCGGGACCAGAGCCAGGAGATCGCGCTTGAAGTGATCCTCGAAGTGGTACTGGGAACTGCCGCCACCGGAGCGCAGCATGACCGCCTGGCGGACGCCACGAAAAAGATGCTGGAGTGGATCTCTTCCGGTCTGCGGCTGGTTGCGTCACAGATGCTGGGGCCGCGCAGCGCCCCGATCAGACGGATGTACCGGCCGGTCCTGAAACCGCTCGATGCTGCTCTCTATGACCTGATCAACGAGCGACGCGTCGAAACCGACCTCGACGAACGTGACGACATACTTTCCCTGCTTCTTGCCGCCAGGGATGAAGACGGCAAAGCGATGACGAACCCGGAGATCCGTGACGAACTGGTCACCCTGATCGTTGCCGGGCACGAAACCACCGCAACCGCACTCGCCTGGGCCTTTGAACGCCTGACCCGGATCGAGGGTGGCTCCCGCCGTCTCCATGATGAATCCCTGACCGATGAAACCACCTATACGAAGGCGGTGGCCCAGGAAGCACTTCGGCTTCGTCCCGTCATTGATTTCGTTCTGCGGGTTGTGAATGAACCGGTCGAAGTTGGTGGCTACACCTTCCAGAAGGGCGAGATTCTCGCCCCTTGCATCTACCTGGTTCAGCGCCGTGAAGACATCTACGAAGATGCGTTGGCTTTCAAGCCGGACCGTTGGCTCAGCCAGAAACCCGGCACCTACACGTGGATCCCGTTCGGTGGTGGTGTGCGCCGCTGCCTCGGTTTCTCGTTCGCGATGGCGGAGATGGAAATCGTGATGCGGGCAGTGGCCCGGGCCGGGGTGCTCGAACCGGTCGGCAATGAAGAAAAAGCCGTCTCCCGTTTCATCACGTCGTCACCCGAACGTGGTGGCGAAGTCCGATTCGCCGCCTGAAGGCGCTTTCCAGCGAAAGCATGGCTCCTGGTGCCGGCGTTCGAAGCGTGAGTTCCATGGCCCGAACCCGAAAGCCCGGGCCATGGTCTCGCAAGCGATCAGTCCTTGTAGGGCTCGCCTGACTCGGCTTTGGCGATCAGCGAGGCGGGCG
This sequence comes from Solirubrobacterales bacterium, assembly GCA_049593795.1. Taxonomy (GTDB): domain Bacteria; phylum Actinomycetota; class Thermoleophilia; order Solirubrobacterales; family 70-9; genus 67-14. Next base: position 365 of record JBAWHK010000084.1, on the reverse strand, counting down.
GGTTGAAACGCTCACCGTGCTTGGCTGCCAGTTCGTTCGAACGGGCGACGAAACCGGACACTCCGCCTTCGTAACCGTTGATGTACTGGAGCACTCCACCGCTCCAGGCCGGGAAGCCGATTCCGAAAATCGACCCGATGTTGGCATCGGCGACCGATTCGATCACGCCTTCATCGAGACACTTGACTGTCTCGAGGGCTTCGACGAACATCATGCGTTCCTGCGGCTCGACCAGATCGATGGTTGACGGATCCGCAACCGGCGGGAACTCCTCTTTGAGGCCTTCCCAGAGTCCGGTTCGCTTGCCGTCTTCGTAGTTGTAGAACCCGGCACCGGCGAGCTTGCCGGCGCGGCCTGCTTCGACC
>JBAWHK010000083.1:0-6049 GCA_049593795.1 Solirubrobacterales bacterium | reverse complement strand
CGCCTAGTCCGAACTCGCCGTTGGGTGGTGGGGGTGGGATGGGCGAGTTGGATGGGTGGGGCAGGCGGGAGCCCATGCCACGCCCACCGCCCCCCACCAAGAATCAGGAGTTGAAGTGATCCTTGATCACAGGGACCACGTCCTTGAGCGCCCATTGTTCGCGCTCGTCGGCTGAGTCCGGTCCGCAGTTGACGAAAAGCAGCGGGCCCTCGGAGTCTTCTTTTCTGAGGGAGCCGTGGGAGCCACCGCCTACATGCGCGGTTCCTCCCCAGTCGATGCATTCGTATCCGAGCGTTGCTGAAATCAGGAGATCTCCCGCATGCGGGGCGTGCAGGGCTGAATGGAGGCGGCCGAGGGCATCGGGGAATACCGGGGTTTCGATTTTTCCCGCTTCGACCGATGCTTCGAGGGCTTCGGTGTTGCCGCTGATCAGCCAGCGCTTGCCGCGGCGGTCGGTGACCAGTTCACCGGCGTCCCTGGATGGTTTGCTGGCCGGGGCTGGCGCGAACCTGATCTGTCGGCCGTCGCGTTCGACCACGGCAACCAGGTCGGTGGCGCCGTTCAGCCCGGGGGTGCGCCGGACCACGACCGATCCGTCCTGGTGTTCGAGCCAGCAGACGAGTTCGACCCCGTCGATTGTTGCCGCGTGATCGCGGACCCGTTGGTGTCGGACCGGATTTTCGTTTTCGTCCAGCAGATAGATGTGGGCGGCCCGCGAAGTGGGGCTTACTGCCAGTTCGGCAGTTTCCGGCTGATCGGCGGATGGCTGGAGGATCTGCCATTTCTCCGCCATGCCTTTGATCAGCTCAAGGGGTTTTTCGACATCGGTGTGCGCATGGTCGGCCAGAAGGATCAGTGCGTGATCGGTAAGGAAACCATCCATGCCGCCAGCGGCACGAATCACTTCCGCCATGCAGACATCCGCCTGCTCGATCGAGTTGCCTGATTCCGCCGGACCGTGACGGTGCGAGTAGTTGTCGTTGTCCGGGAAGGAGAGCAGCATGAAGTCGAACTTGTTGCGTGAAACGAGTTCGGATGCGCAGCAGGCGGAGTACGTATCCCGTTTGCCGGGAATCGAACTCGGTTTGCAGGGCACCTGCATCGACGCATAGAGATCGCCGTAAAAGAGTTCTTTTGGACCCCAGGTGCTGTAGTCGAACTTCAGCAGGCCGGATTCGATCGCTTTGCCGGTCAATCCCTGGAGCGTCACTTCGTGCCGGTGGCGTCCGCGATAGATCAGGAAAGGGGTTGCCGCGGTTCGCAACTGCTTGTCATCGAGGGTCTCGAAAATCGTTTCGATGCCCGGGTTCAGATGGGCCATGTTCATGTTGTAAACAAGGTCGTGGAGCGAACGGAACAAGCCGAATGCCCTGGATGCCTCGAGCGAAGATCCGTATTCGACGTAACGTTTCTCCACGCGGTGGTACCAGTTCATGCCACTGATCCAGTGTTGGTCAGCTGCGGTTCCGGTAACCATCTCGGCGGAAGCGACAGGGGTCACCGACGGGAATGATGAAACACAGTCGTCGATCAGTACCCCGCGCTTGATCAGCCGGCCAAAGGTTGGGGCCCGGCCCTCGGCGATGGTCTGTTTCAGCATGTCGGTTCTCAGGGAATCGACATACGCCAGAACAAGCTTCTTTCTCATGGCTGTACCTAGCGCAGAACGCGCAGCCCGGCGTGCTTGCGATCAGCGCGTTTGCGCCGGCCGATAGCGAGCCAGATCAGTCCGGCCGCCGGAAGGATCGCGAAATACGGGAAGAGGACCGAAATTACCGCGATTACGATCGCGGCGATTGCCGTCAGGAAAGCAAGCGCGGCCGTCCCGCCACGTCTGGTTGCTCCGGCGATGACACCGCTGACCACGGCACAGGCAAACCCGGAAGCGATTCCTGCCGCGATCGCGCCGACTATCTCGGACCCGTCCCGGAAACCAACCGCGAGGTACCCGAAAGCAAGTCCGATCACGAAAGCGAGCACCGCCATCCGGCCCCGGGCTGATCCTTCAAGACCCGTGGTTCCGGCCATCATTCCGATGGCAATGCCTATCCCGGCGGCGAGGCAGATTGTTTCGAAGACTCCGATATGTGAAGAATAGAAGGATGGCCACTTCGCCACCTCCCCGCCGTTCCCAAACCCGGTCCAGTGATCTGGAACGTTACGCCTCGCTTTTCGCGAAAAGGACCCGTGTAATGCGGTCTTCCGCGATGCGGGACATGATGGCAATCACCGCCCGGCCGGAAATCATCTCGCTGGCGGGAGGGTTGCCCGACACCTCGACCTTCCCTTCGGAGACTTTCGCGGGGGAAATGGATCGCATTACCCGGACCTCGGTGGCTGAAGTTCTGCAGTACGGGCCGACCGAAGGAACTGACCTGATCCGCGAACAGATCACGAAGATCATGGCGGCCGAAGAAATGAAGGTTGACCCGGCCGACGTAACCGTGACCACTGGCGGGCAACAGGCAATTGACCTGATCACCAAGGTCCTGATCGATCCCGGCGACATCCTGATCTGTGACGCCCCGACCTATCCGGGTGCGATCCCCACTTTCTGTTCTTACGAAGCCGACATCCGTCAGATCGAATGCGACGCGGATGGCATGCGCATGGATCTTCTCGAACAGACGATCGCTGACCTGGCAGCGGAGGGCCGCAAACCGAAGTTCATCTATTCGATTCCGACTTTCCAGAACCCGGGCGGCGTGACCCTCTCGCTTGAACGCCGGAAGCGTCTGGTGGCCCTGGCCCGCCAGCACGAAATCCTGGTGATCGAAGACAACCCTTACGGGCTGCTTCGTTACGAAGGTGAAACCCTGCCCACGCTTTACAGCCTTGATGGCGGTAACTACGTCGTTTACATCGGCACCCTGTCGAAAATCCTTTCGGCGGGGCTGCGAATCGGCTGGCTTGTTTCTCCGACGCCGATCCGCGAGAAGGTGGTGCTCGGCAAGGGCGCTTCGGATCTCTGTACGTCCAGTCTCACCCAGGATTTCGCCGGTCATTATTTCGCTCAGGACCGCTGGCGTGAATACGTCGATGACCTGATCGGCATTTACCGGAACCGTCGCGACGCGATGATCGGCGCGATGTCCGAATATTTCCCGCACGGCGCCAGCTGGAACAAGCCGGAAGGCGGGCTTTTCATCTGGGCTTCGATGCCCGATGTGCTGAACAGTGCTGACCTCCTGGCGAAAGCCCTGACCCACGGTGTCGCTTTCGTGCCCGGAACCGCCGCTTACGTTGACGGCCGCGGTGCCAGTTCGATGCGTCTCAATTTCTCCGGCGTGAAAGAGGATGAAATCATCGAAGGGATCAGGCGAATCGGCAAAGTCGCCCGGGAACAGCTCGCGCTCTACGAAACGATGACCAGTACTGACGAGATGGCTTTGCCCGATGAGGATCAGCTTTCGGGCTCCGACAGGGATGGGGACCCACGATGAAAGTCGCACTGCTGCAGGGTGGACGCTCACTGGAACGGGGTGTTTCTTTGCGTTCCGGAGCCCGGGTTTCGGAAGCGCTGCTCAGCCTCGGCCATGAAGTGGAGACTTTCGACCTGACCTCGGACCTCGTTTCACGGCTCGAGAAGTGCCAGCCAGATGTTGCGTTCATCGCTCTCCACGGAACCGAAGGTGAAGATGGCTCGATCCAGTCTTTGCTGCGGCTGCTCGGGATTCCACACACCGGGCCGGGGGTCGCTTCCTGTCAGCTCTGCATGGATAAAAGCCTTGCCAAGAACCTACTTCGCGAAGCCGGCCTGCCAACCCCTGACTGGGTGACCTATACGGAGGCTGCGATTCGTGATTTTGGCGCAGCGTCCAGCTTCCAGCGGGCTGTGGAAACGGTCGGGCTGCCTCTGGTTGCGAAACCGGCATCGCAGGGCTCCTCGCTTGGAGTGAAAGTCGTGACCCGGGTCGAAGAGATCCCGGCCGCGTTGATCACGGCCCTCAGCTATGACAGCCGGGCCCTGCTCGAAACATGGATCGGTGGCCGCGAGATCGCTGTGTCGATACTCGGTGACCAGGTGCTTCCGATCGTGGAAGCCATCCCCACTGACAACAACGCTTACGACTTTGAAGCGCGTTACGAAATTGGCGGTGCGAGCTTTGCCTGTCCCGCCGATCTTGATCAGGACGTGGCGGACGAAGTCAACCGGGTGGCGCTGGCCGCCTACGAAACGCTCGGTTGTTCCGGGTTCTCGAGGGTTGACCTGATGTTGGATGACGACGGTCCGCAGATCCTCGAAATCAACGCGATTCCGGGACTCACCGAGACTTCACTGATGCCTCAGGCCGCGGAGGCCGCCGACATCGGGTTCGAAGAAATGATCGCCCGGATCCTCGAACTGGCCAGCTGAACTGGCCGGGCAGGCAGACCGCCTAGGAATCCTGAAGAAAGTCTTCCGGTGAAACGTCGTCGAGGAAGTCCTTGAATTTCTCGACCACCTGCTCGTTGTCTTCGATGCCCTGTTCGAACTCGATCGATGATTCTTCGATCACTTCTTCGGCCACGAAGATCGGGGCTGACACCCGAACCGCAAGGGCAAGGGCATCTGATGGGCGGGAATCGATTTCCAGTTCGGTGCCAGCGACCGAAAGCGTGATCGAGGCGTAGAAGGTGTTGTCGCGCAACTCGGTGATCGAGATGCGTTCACATTTCGTTTCGACCTGGTCAAGCATGTCGACCATGAGGTCATGGGTCATCGGTCGTGGGGTGTCAGCGCCCTGAAGTTTCATCAGGATTGCCGCGGCTTCGGGATGACCTATCCATATCGGCAGGAAGCGGTTGTCGTCAACCGTTTTCAGCAGCACGATCGGCTGTTTGCCAACCATGTCGAAGCTCACCCCGTATATCTGCATTTCGCGCATACCCGAGCGATTATAGGTAGCGAACGCCCAGAGCCCTTGTTCGCGAACGACTCCGGGAAAGGCTCGGTGGTGCGAAGTTGTGACCGCTCGGCGTGCGCCTTGGCTTATCCCTAGAATCTGCGTTCGCTTCGGGCGATTAGCTCAGTTGGTTAGAGCGCGTCTCTGATAAGGACGAGGTCCCTGGTTCGAATCCAGGATCGCCCATATATGACATTGCTCCTTGTTCACTGCTCTCGGCGCAGTCAACGAGGAGCGATGCCTTGGTTGCGCCGGTGGAACCGTGCCTGGCAGGCGGTTACTTCAGGCGCTTCGCCAGTTCCAGTGCCTGATCCAGCGTTTCGAGCTGGATCTCGACTGAAAGGCCGTTGCCTTTCGGCTTGATCCGGACTTCGTGATCGAGCGTGGTTTCGAGCTTTGCCGTTACTTCGGCGATCGCTTCGATTTCTTCTGCCGTGAGGTTGGACTTGCGGGCTTTCGGTTCCGAACTTTCGCCGGCAGCACGTGCCTGGGCTTCGGTCTGTCGCACCGACCACCCGTCGGACAGCGCTTTCCGGGCGAGGCGCCGGCGCGCATCGTGATCGGCAACCTGGAGGATGGCGCGTCCGTGGCCTTCGCTCAGGTCCCCGGCTTCGAGCATGTCCAGCACTTCGTCCGGCAGGTCAAGCAGGCGGATCAGGTTCGAGATCTGGGGTCGGCTGCGTCCGACCCGTTTCCCGAGGTCCTCTTTGCTGAGGCCGAGATCTTCAACCAGGGCGGCGCATGCTTTCGCTTCTTCCACCGGGTTCAGGTCTTCACGGACCATGTTTTCGATCAGGGCGACTTCAAGACGGTCGGCTTCGTCGGAATCACGGATTACGACGGGAACTTTTTCAACTCCCGCCATCTGCGCTGCCCGCCACCGTCGTTCACCCGCAATGATTTCGTAACTTCCGCTACTAAGTTCCCGGACGATCAGGGGTTGGACGACCCCGCTGGCCGAAATTGAATCGGCTAGCGACGCCAGAGCCTCTTCCTTGAACCTCGTCCGCGGCTGGCCCGGATTTGGCTTTATTAGCTGAACCGGCAGTTCTCGCATGTCGGGTCCAGCCGATGCTTCCGGCAGGATTGCACCAAGTCCGCGACCCATGCCCCGTCGTTCAGCCACGTGCCGTTACCTCGTCTGCGAGAGCAAGATATGCCCC
>JBAWHK010000082.1:0-3978 GCA_049593795.1 Solirubrobacterales bacterium | reverse complement strand
AGGTCTTCACGGACCATGTTTTCGATCAGGGCGACTTCAAGACGGTCGGCTTCGTCGGAATCACGGATTACAACGGGAACTTTTTCAACCCCCGCCATCTTCGCCGCCCGCCACCGGCGTTCACCCGCGATGATCTCGTAACTTCCGCTACTAAGTTCCCTGACGATCAGGGGTTGGACAACCCCGCTGGCCGAAATCGAATCGGCTAGAGACGTAAGAGCCTCTTCCTTGAACCTGGTCCGCGGCTGGCCCGGATTTGGCTTGATCAGCTGGACAGGTAGCTCCCGCATGTCGGGTCCAGCCGATGCCTCCGGCAGGATTGCACCTAGTCCGCGGCCCATTCCCCGTCGTTCAGCCACGTGCCGTTACCTCGTCCGCGAGAGCAAGATATGCCCCTGAACCACGTGAGCTAGGCGCGTAATCTGTCACCGGGATGCCGTAACTTGGAGCCTCGGCGACCCTGACCGTCCTCGGAATGACGTTCTTGAAAACGGTTTCGGAGAAATGGTCCCGCAGTTCCCGCTCAACATCCTGGGCAAGTCTGGTCCTTTCGTCATGCATGGTGACAACCACGCCAGCCAGTTCGAGCGACGGATTCATCTCCCGCCTCACTGTCGAAAGAGTGTCGAGGAATTCGACCAGTCCTTCAAGCGCCAGGTATTCGGCCTGAACCGGAACGATTACCCGGTCGGAAGCGACCAGGGCATTGACAGTTACCGGCCCGAGCGCGGGGGGACAGTCGATCAGAACGATGTCGAACTCCGATTCGAGGTCGCCGCGCTGTTCACGAAGCCGATAGTTCGAATTCTCAATGCGGGGGAGTTCGACCACAGCGCCAGCCAGGTCGCGACTCGCCGGTACCAGCCAGAGATTGTCCGGCCCGGCCGGGCGGGCGGCTTCAGCGAGGGTGCTTTCGCCAGAAAGCACGTCGTAGCTCGAAGGGCGTCCGTGTTTGTCTCCACCGAGTGCAACTGTGGCGTTGCACTGCTGGTCGAGGTCCACCACCAGCACCCGCTTGCCGAGACGGGCGAAGCCGGCCCCGAGATTGACGGCGGTGGTCGTTTTTCCAACGCCACCCTTCTGGTTGGCGATCGAGTAGATCAGTCCCACGTGTTCAATCTCTTTCTCTCATTCGACGGGGCAGCTTATATGGAGTTTTGGCTTCCACTGCCTGCGGTCCCGCAAATTGGCTGTTTTTCAAGCAGTGAGCGGTCTTTTTCTGACCATGCCCGGACGTCTCGGCAGGTTCGGAGGAGTCGCGCCGGTTTTTTTGACCACGTAGAGACTGCGTTCCCGGCTCGATTCATACGGCCGGACCGCAACCACCCGATCGATTTTCATTGCCAGTTTCTCCTCAAGCAGTTCCAACTGGGACTCTTCATCAAGTTCGCGCTCTCCTTTCCAGGCGACTAGCGAGCCCCCTTGCCTGAGCAAGGGAGAGGCCAGTTCGGCGAGGGCCTGCAGTGGTGCGACCGCACGGGCGGTGACCAGGTCGTAGGCCTCGGCTCCACGCGCCGCCGCCCACTCTTCCGATCGTGAATTCACACCACGGGCGTTGTTCAAATCGAGTTCTTCAATCACCGAGTCAATGAACCTGACCTTCTTGCCGACCGAATCGATCAGGTCAAATTGGGCCCCGGGGAGCGCTACTGCGAGCGGAATCCCGGGAAATCCGGCCCCTGAGCCGATATCAGCCACTCGGGACGAATTCAATACTTCCGTTACCGCGAGGCCCGAAAGGCTGTCAGCGACGTGCACACGGCGTGCTTCATCCGGGTTCGTTACCGAACTCAGCGAGGTTGGCTCGGAAACAAGCATCTTGAGCATCGGTTCCAGTTGCTTCACCAGGTCACCGGCCAGCCAGGGACGCTCGTCCGTGCTCATTGGTCTACTCGGATACGAGCGGTGCGACTACAACCCGGCGCTGAGGTTCATCACCGGCGCTGAAGGTTTCGACTTCCGTGCGGGGCTTCAGGTGCTCGTGCACGATACGTCGCTCACGGGCGGTCATCGGATCCAGTTCGACTTCTTCTCCGGAAGCCACCGCTTTTTCAGCTGCCCGGTCGGCCCGTTCGGAGATGACCTCTTCACGCCGGGCCCGATAGCCGGCGGCATCGAGGACCACGCGTTTCCGTTCCCGGATTCCCTGGAACGCGGCCTGGAAGCAGAGCAACTGCAGGGCGTCGATGGTCTGGCCGCGACGGCCAATCAGAAGTCCGTAATCCTCTTCGCCTTCAACCGTGGCGGTGATCACGTCTTCGTCTTCGACCACGACAACGTTGCCATCGAGGTCGAGCTCGTCGATCACGCGTTCGACCAGCAGCTTTACGCGTTCAGCCGGTTCTGTGGGCCACTCACTCGCTTCCATGGTTCAGCAGTCTACGCCGCGGACTACCGGCGGCGTTTCTTCTTGCGGGGCGGGGGTGGTGGTGCTTTCGCGGCCGCCACGACTTCCGGCGATGGCATCTCCGGGACCGGGATGAATTTGTTCACCGCAGCCTGCTGTCCCATCGTCCAGAAGTTGGTCGTGATCCAGTAAAGGATGAGACCGGCGGGGAAGCTGATGATGAACGGGATGAAGATGAATGGCAGCACCATCATCATGATGCGCTGGTTGCGGTCGCCGGTGGTGGCGGTCAGCAATCCGGAGATCAACTGGGTTCCGACGTAGAGAATTATCAAGGCGATCAGTACGCCGCCAACCGCGTTCATCGTGAGGTCGGGGATGAAGAAGAATGATTCGCCGAAGCTCGAAACCCCGGAGGTGAGGGGTTTGATGCTCGAGAAGTGGTTCAGTACGTTCTCGAACTGATGCTCGGTCACGGTTCCCGCGGAAACCAGGGCATCCTGTTTGTTCGCGAAATCAGCAGAGGTCGCTGAATTCTGAACGGCGGAGAATGGAACATCGCTGCATGACATCTGCTGCTGCCCGCACATGTCTTCCCGGAGCGGGCCTTTGAGTGTGTAGAAAAGCGTGATGAAGATCGGAAGCTGGGCCAACAGGGGGATGCAGGAGGCCAGCGGGTTGATCTTGTTCTCCTGGTAGAACTTCATCATCTCCTGGGAGAGACGCTGCTTGTCGTTCTTGTACTTCTCCTGGAGTGCCTTGATCTGCGGCTGGAAAGCCTGGAGGGCACGCATACCCTTCAACTGCTTGTAGGTAAGCGGGATCAGCAGTGCGCGGGTGACGATCGTGAGCAGGATGATCGCGAAGCCCCACGAAAGCCCGAGGTTGTCATGGAAGAAGCTGAGAACTGCGTTCGCAACATCGATCAGTGGCTGAAGGATGTTCGCGATTACGGTTGCATCTAATGGAATCAACGCTGTTTCGTTTCTCCGTGGTAAACGGCCGGATCAATTGGTCCGACCTTGGAAGTGAAAGATTCGCGCACAGGGTCGAAACCCCCGTGGCTGAAAGGGTTGCATCGAAGGATGCGCCAGCAGGCGAGAACTGTACCCCGTATAACGCCGAAACGCTCAACCGCCTCGATCGCATAGGTCGAGCAGCTCGGTTCGTACTTGCATCTACGCGGCAGGAGGGGAGAGAGAAACCTTTTGTATAGATAGACCGGTGCGAGGACTACCCGTTTCACGTGGAACGCTTGTCCTTGGTCAGGGCCAGAACTTCATCGATGCAGTCCTGTGCCCCCGACAGTCCCTTCTCTTCTATTACCTCGCCCACACTGGGACGGGCGACAAGCACGAAATCCTGGTCACACTCCTCGGGATCAACCTTGGTCCAGAAAGCTTCCTTCAGGACACGCTTTACCCGGTTACGACTGACGGCGTCTCCCAGCTTCTTCGAAACTGACACGCCGAGGCGGATCTCATCCTCACTGGATGGATCACGGTCGAATCGGTAAAGCACAAGGTGCCGGGTCGCCTTCGACGACCCTTCCTTATAGACCCGCTTGAAATCTCCGCTGCGGGAGAGACGTCGGCGCCTGGGAGAACCCGCGCCGCTGCCGGACATGGTCA
>JBAWHK010000081.1:0-4884 GCA_049593795.1 Solirubrobacterales bacterium | reverse complement strand
CCACGAAGGAACTGGCTTCGACCTTTACCTTCTCGATCCCGACCAACCCGTACAGCGCCACCTTCCTGTGCTCACTTGACGGCGCGACCTTCGCCGCCTGTGACTCCGGCGACACCTTCAACGCCGTCCAGGCGCTGGACACCACCGGATCGCACACCTTCATGGTTCGAGGCATCACCCCGGGTGGAGTCATCGGCCCGGTGGACACCTACAACTGGACCATCGACCGGGTTCTGCCCCGGGTCACGATCGCTCCCGGCTCGCTGCCGGCCGATCCGACCCAGGACACCTCGGCTGACTTCCAGCTCACCGCTGACAAGCCCGGTTCCTCACTCGAGTGCCAGCTTGACGGCGGCACCTGGGATGCCTGCGGGACCGGCTCGGTCGGTTCACAGGCTTACTCCGGACTCGCTTCCGACCCGGCGACGCTCCACACCTTCAAGGTGCGGGCAACCGATTCGCTCGGCAACGTCGGCGGCGACGGAAACCCCGGCGGTGCTGAGTACCAGTGGACGGTCGACCTCGAAGCACCACAGGTCACCTTCTCCAGCACCCCGACCGATCCGTCCTCGAACACTTCACCGTCATTCGGCTGGACCAACAACGAACCGATCTCAAGCGCCCAGTGCCGCCTCGACCGCGGCATCGGCAACGGCGCCTGGGGACCCTGTGACGGCCTGACCACCAGCCAGGTCCACAACCTGCAGGACGGCAGCTACCACTTCAAGGTCCGCACCATTGACATCGCGGGCAACTTCAGCCCGGTAGCGACCTACAGCTGGCAGATCGAGACCGTCAACCCGAATCTCGAGATCACCCGCGCCCCGGCCGTGAACGCCAAGCGCAGTGTCGCTGTCTTCGAATACGTATACGAAGCCGGCTCAACCGCCACCTGCCAGATCGACGCCAAACCGGTACAGGATCCCTGCACCGCGAACACCGGACCGGTCAGCGGCGACCCGGGATCTCAGATGGGCAAGATCTCCTACGACTTCCTCGCCGAAGGAGCGCACACCTTCTCGGTAACAGTCGAAGACATCGCCGCCAACACCACCACCCAGGTCTACGCCTGGAACGTCAAGACGGTCCAGCCGCTGATCAGCATCGATCCGGGCAGCGTGCCGGATGCGGCCGCCCTCGACGGTGACGCCAGCTTCGTGCTCACCACCGCCAACGGCGACGCCGAATGCCAGCTCGACGGCAACGGCTGGGCTCCGTGTGATTCGAACTCCGCGCAGTCCTACACCGGACTCGCGGACGGTTTCCACACCTTCGAAGCGCGCGGCACTGACGCTTCGGACAACAAGAGCGCGATCGACGAGTACTCATGGCTGGTTCTCAGCCAGGCACCGCAGATCACGTTCAACAGCACACCGGCAGCCAACACCAAGCTGACCACCGCGCCGTTCACCTACACGGTGGTTTCGGCCGACCCCGGTGTCCAGACCGTATGTTCGGTTGATGGTGGAGGCGACAGCGCCTGCTCCAGCCCGACCATCCTCACCGGCCTTGCCGATGGCGCCCACACCATTGACGTGACCGCCACCGACGCTGCCGGAACCCAGACCACTGAGTCATACGCCTGGAACGTCAAGGCCAAGATCCCCGGACTCGGCTTCGACTCGACGCCGGCCGCCCACAGCAACTCCGCAGTGGCCGACTTCGCTTTCTCAAGCGATGAGGATCCGAACGTCACCTACGACTGCAAACTGGACGGAAACGCCTGGGCACCATGCACCTCGCCCAAGCAGCTCACCGGCCTGTCAAACGGCAACCACAGCTTCAGCATCCGGGCGACCGACTCGGTCACCAACGCTGCGGTTGAACAGTTCGACTGGAACGTCGACACAGCCGCTCCGACAGTGAGCTTCACCCAGACACCCGCCTCCAGCACCACCAAGGTTGCGGAACTGGTCAAGTTCAACGCCAGTGAAAGCGGAGTCAGCTACACCTGCAAGCTCGATTCAGGTTCGGCCGCTCCGTGCTCCTCGCCCTGGTTGCTCGACAACCTGAGCATTGGAGCCCACACCCTGCTGGTCAACGCCACTGACGCCGCCGGCAACACCGGCGCCGACGCAGCGGTCAACTGGACCATCAGCGCCGTCGCACCTGCCGTCCGCGGAAGCGGAGTGCTCAGGACAGCAGCGGTTTGCCCCGGAGGACTCGATGCCAGCTGTACCGTGACCGTCAGGGCGTTCACCAGCAAGACCGGCAACCCCGTCTCGAAGAAGAAGACGGTTCGCCTCAAGTCCGGTCAGAAGAAGCAGGTGAAGCTGAAGCAGAACAAGCTCAAGTCAGGAAAAGTAGTGATTCGCCAGACGATCAAGGCCGGCAAGAAGCACAAGGTCCGTTATCGCAAGGCAAATTCAGCCAAGGCCAGGGGCTAGGGAATCGCGCAAGCGAGCCCAGGGCCGAGAGAAAGCAAGATGAAGAGCAGGGGAGACAGCACGATGTCGATTGTCAACACGGCCGCCAAAAGCGGCAAGTCAAGGGAGGTAGCAGCAAAAATGGAGTCCGGAAGAAAGATTGGGCGTTTCGGCGCGATCCGTTTGGTGCTCGCCACCATGCTTGCACTGCTGGTACTGCCAGCAGCCGCAGCTTCAGCAGACCAGGTATCCAATCCCGGCTCTTTTGACATGTCGATCACCGGAGGATCGCTCCAGATCGGCAGCCTTCCGGAAAACGACATCCTCGACTTCGGTACGCCCACGCTTACCGGCACAGTTGACTCGGCTGGTGTAGTCGCCGTCCCCTCCGCGGGAATCGACTTCCCCAACAAACACACCACGACCATTCAGGTCAGTGGCAACCCCGTGGACGTCGATCTGTCGATCGAGCCCACCGGTGATGCCGCCGGCACGATCGACCCCGACGCAGGCAGCTTCGCGCTCAGCCTGCCAGTCAAGATCCTGGTCGAAGGCACAGGCGGCAGCCCGGACTTCGGTCCGAACTGCACGATCGGCACCAACGCGAGCCCGATTGCGCTCTCACTCACCTCCGGTGACACCGCAGCGGCCAACCCGATCTCCGGCACCCCGTTCAACCAGAACGACGGCACCGGCAAGATCGTTGACAACAACTTCACCATCGCCGCGGTTTCAGGTTGCGACAAGATCGGCGGAGTCATTCCGGTCGACCCAGCGATCAACAGCGAAGCAGGGCTTCCGGCAGCCGCCGAAGTCAGCAACGCCAAGTTCGACTACGAGATCACCTCGGCCCCGGTCGGCGAGATCGACGCTGCCTACACCACTGACAAGACCAGCGGAAGCGCTCCGCTCGCAGTTTCGTTCGATGCCAGCACATCCAAGTCGCGCATCGTCAACTACAGCTGGGACTTCGGCGACGGAAGCCCCGTAGCCGACACCACTGACCCGACGATCATCCACGCCTACACGGCATTCGGCACCTACCAGCCCGAGCTGACCGTGACCAGGGCGAACTCGGATACCGATACCTACCAGGGAGACGAAATCGTCGTCGCTGGTGCGATCACAACCTTCACCCAGGAAGCCGCAGCACTGAGCAACGAAAAGAGCCCGACTTTCGAGTTCAGCTCGGACACACCGCCGGCGACCTACGAATGCCGCGTCGATGGCGGATCCTGGAGCTCCTGCACCAGCCCCAAGACCCTGAACAACCTGCCGGATGGCGCCCACACGTTTGACGTAAGGGCCAGCCATTTCGCATCGGTTGGCGTTGTCGCTTCGGCAACCCCGTTCACCATTGATACCGCCAAGCCCGTTGTTTCCATCGATTCGGCCCCCGACGCCCTGATCGGCGCCGGCGTAACCGAAGGAACGGTTGAATTCTCGGCCGACGATCCGGCAGTTGACTTCAGCTGCCGTTACGACGGAAGCGGAAACGATCCGTTCGAGCCCTGCATCTCGCCCAAGGAACTCACCTGGGCGGCCGCAGATGGCAATCACAAGTTCGAAGTCAAGGCAGTCGATGACCTCGGCAACGCCAGTGACGTCGTTGATACCGAATGGACAGTCGATGTGACCGCACCGACGACCACCATCGATTCATCACCGGTCAGCCCGAATGGATTCTCCGATGACCCCCGCGCAGCCTTCACGTTCAGCGCGAACGAACCGGGCAGCAGCTTCATCTGTGAATTCAACGGTGGCGGCGAACGTCCGTGTGAAAGCGGAGTTCAGGCCGGTAGCGGCGACCAGGGCAGCCAGGATCGCCTCGGTGACCCGGTTGAAGGAACCAACACCTTCACCGTCTGGGCCGTCGATGACATCGGAAACCGTGATCCCGCTGGCGCAACCGCCAGCTACGAATTCATCGGTGAGCAGCCCGAGATCAGCATCATCAGCGGACCCTCAGGCAGCACCACTTCAAACACGGCCTCCGTGGTCTTCCAGTCCAACAACCAGGATGTCACCGACTTTGAATGTCGCGACACCGAAGTTGGCGGACCGTGGGCTTCCTGCACCCCGGGTGTTATCAACCCGCGTCTGGGCAAGGCTGACCTCGCTGGTCTCAGCGAAGGTGCCCATAACCTGGAGATCCGTGGCGTCAACGCCATCGGAGCCGAGTCCAAGGGCTCAAACGTCGCCAGCGTCAGCTGGATGGTTGACAACACTCCTCCGACCGTGTCAGTTGTGTCCGGTCCGGAAGAAGGTTCATTCCAGAACACGGACAGCGCCACCTTCGGGTTCGCGTCGTCTGAAGAAGACGTCACCTTCTCCTGCCGCCTTGATGGTGCCGGAAGCTGGAGCGTCTGCGACAACCCCGCAGAGTTCACCGGACTGAGTGACAGCAGCCACACCCTCCGGGTGCGTGCGACTGACGCCGCCGGCAACGTTTCGAACGATCCCGCGGTCAGGAACTGGAACGTCGGCCAGCCCGGCGTCACCCTCACCTCGACCCCGG
>JBAWHK010000080.1:0-4628 GCA_049593795.1 Solirubrobacterales bacterium | reverse complement strand
CGTTCGCTGCCCCGTTTGCCCATCGATCCGAATCCCAGCCGGTCGTAGAGGACACCGGTGTAAACCTCACTTGCCGGGCCTGCCGGTGAGCTCAGGATTTCCGCGTTCCGGGGAATGTCACCAGCGAGCCCCGGGGTGATGCCCATGACTTCGATCGCTTTCTTTTCCGGTCGCAGGGCCAGTTTCTCGAGGGCGGAAATCAGCCGTTCACGTTTGTCGGTCAGGTCATCGGCGAAAGCGAGGGTCTGCAGGGCCAATGGCACATTGCCGTCAGGGGAAGATTTGCCTTCGGATGGGGGGAGCAGAATAAGCACGGCCCAGAACCTATCCGGTCGGGGCCTCCGATCTTCAGCCGCCGATCATGCCCTGATCCAGTGCGTACCTGACCAGATCGGACCGCCCGCCGAGGTCCAGTTTCGACTGGATGCTCGCCCGGTGGCTTTCCACCGTCCGGATGCTCAGGAAAAGCTGCTCGGCGATTTCGGCGTTGGTGTGACCGAGGGCGATCAGGCGCAGCACTTCACGTTCGCGATCGGTCAGCCCGCCGTCAGCATCCCCACGGGCTTCGGCTGCGAGTCGGGCACCGAGGGCCGGCTGGAGATAGGTCTCCCCCGCTGCGGCGCTGCGTACCGCCTGCACCAGTTCAGCGTCAGCGGCTTCTTTCAGTACATATCCGACCACGCCGGCCTGAAGTGCCTGCCGGGCAAAAGCCGGTTCGTTTCGCATGGTGAGGATCACCACTTTTGTTTCTGGCGAAACTTCGGCCAGACGGGGCATCACTTCGAGACTGGGAGTGCCCGGCATGTTCAGGTCGAGGATCAGAACCTCGGGACGATGGCCCATCACGTAACGCACCGCGTCGTCCGCCGTGCCGGCTTCGGCGACCACCTGGAAACCGGCTTCACTTTCCAGAAGCATCCGCAGCGCACTCCTGACGACAACATGGTCATCGGCCAGAACGATGCTCAGGGCATCATCTTCAGTCGTTCCCGGCACACCCATCATTGAAAGGCTACACACGTAAAAGACTGTCATCGTCCGTGTTTTTCCGTGATCCTCATCGCGCCGGACTTCTAACATGGCTGAATGCCATATCCGCCGACACACCTGGATGAAGCACGCCTGAACAGGTTGATCGAGGTCGGACGCGGCCTGGTAACCGAACACGACACCGAAGTGGTGATCCACGAGGCCCTTTCCGCGGCCAGGGAAATGACTGGCGCCAGGTATGCGGCCCTCGGGGTCCTCGATTCGAGACGGGCGGAGCTGGAACGTTTCCTGACCCAGGGAATGGATCGGGCAGAACGGGACGCGATTGGTGACCTCCCCCATGGTCGAGGAGTACTCGGGCTGCTTATCGAAGAGCCCGAACCCCTGATCCTCAGTGATGTGAGTGCCCATCCACGATCGGCCGGGTTTCCGCCGAATCATCCACCGATGAAATCGTTCCTTGGGGTCCCGGTGAAGATCCACGGGGAAGCTTGGGGCAACCTGTACCTCACCGACAAGCCGGGTGGCCGGTTCGACGAAGCCGATGAACAGTCAGCCATCATCCTCGCGGAATGGATCGCGATCGCGATCAACAATGCCCGTTCGGTTGCGTCGGAACTTGTTCAGCGCAGCATCGAAGCCGCCGAAGGCGAACGTGGCCGCTGGGCGCGTGAACTTCATGACGAAACCCTCCAGAACCTGGCCGGGTTGCGGGTGCTGCTCTCCGGGGCACGTCGCAAGATGGAATCGGACCCAGCCCAGCCGAACCTTGACCAGGCGATCGAACGGGTCGACGAAACGATTGTGGAAATGCGGCGTCTGATCGCAGATCTGCGCCCGGCCGCCCTCGATGAGCTCGGGGTTGAACCAGCTCTCAATGCCCTTGTCGAAAGGGTCTCGGCCGACTCCCGGCTGGAGATCGACCTTCAGGTCGACATCGCTGCCGAAGGCGTTGATCAGCGGCTGGTTCCCCAGATTGAAGATACGGTCTACCGGCTGGTGCAGGAGGCGCTGACCAATGCCGTGAAACATGGTGGCGCCGACCGGGCGATCGTGGAAATCACCGCTGATTCGACAGATCTCCGGGTGAGGGTTGCCGATGATGGCCGTGGCTTCGATCCAGCGGCGGCAACCAGCGGTTTCGGTCTGGTGGGAATGAGGGAGCGGGTGACCCTGGCTGGCGGTCAGCTGGAGATCCGCTCGGAGTCAGGCGGTTCCGTTGTCGAAGCCAGCTTGCCGGCCCGCCGGCGCGGTCAGGAACGAACGGCGTCCCTGAGCTGACCTCGATCGAGCTCAAGGATGCGGTCGTAGTTGGATTCATCGGCGATCGCGTGCGTGATCACGAGAACTCCGCGTCCCGAGTCGGCCCGCCGGACCAGTCTGCGTTCGAGGTTGGCTGCTCCTTCGGGGTCGAGGTGCGCCATCGGTTCATCGAAGATCAGGAATCGGGCCCGGGAGAGAAACACTCTGGCTGCGGCTATCCGTTGCCTCTGGCCGCCGGATACACGGGCGCCTCCCTCACCGACCCAGGTGTCGATGCCGTCGTCGAGTTCGTTGATCCAGTCTTCGAGTCCGACTTCGGCCAGTGCTTCGATCACCCGTTCTTCGTCTGACCCCTGCCGTCCGATCAAGACGTTTTCCCGGATGGTCGAATCGAAGAGATATGCGTCCTGGGGGGCCAGCCTGACTGCCTGCCGCAGTTCGTGGCTATCGAGATCTTTCAGGTTCACTCCGCCGAGGGTGAGGCGTCCGGCTGTCGGGTCCCGGAACCTGACCATCAGGTCGGCCATGGTGCTTTTACCGATGCCGCTCCGCCCGACCAGGGCGACGGCCTCACCGGGTTTGAGTTCGAAACTGGCGTCGGTGAGCATTTCGCGACCATCGCTTTCGTAAGCGAAGCTGACGTTTTCGAATGCAAGGGCCCCGCCTGGGGGGAATGGCACGGGATCTGCCGGTTCTGCTGCCGGTACCGGCAGTTCAGTTATGTCTTCGAGCCGTCCGGCGGCGTCGGCGCAGGCGTCAATGCCTGCCGCGGCCTGGCCGAGCGGCAGGATCGCTTCGAAGGAGGCGAGAGCGAGCAGGGCCAGCGCGGCCAGCAGAACCCCGTTCAGGGTTCCGTCGTGGACGGCGGGGATGGCGACGGCGGTGACTGCCACCGCAGCACCAACCGAGAGCAGGGTCATCAGCCCGACTGCCAGACCGTTGTTGATCGCATCCCGGTGCTGGATACGGGTGACTTCCCGGTCGGAGGTCTCGGCCCGCTGGAGCCAGTCCGATTCGCGTCCCGCAACCGCGATTTCCGCGCCGCCCGTGGTGATTTCATGGAGGTCAACCAGCAGGGCTGCCCGGGCGCCCGCCTGTCGGCGACCAGCGGACCGTGACGCCCACCGGGTTATCGACGGTGCCAGCAGGCCACCGAGCAGCAGAGTGACCGCCAGGACGATCCCGGCAACGGGAAGGATCAGGGTCGCGATCAGCACGCAGACGAAGCTCGAAGCGATGGCGACGAGTGGCGGTGACAGTGCCCTGAGGTACAGGTCCTGGAGACGGTCGACGTCGCCGACGAAACGGCTGAGCAGATCGGCGCGACGGGTTCCGGCGAGGCCGCCTGGCACGAGGGGAACCAGCCGGTCGAAGAACCGGCGGCGCAGATCGGTGAGCGTGCGGAAAGCGAGATCGTGGGAGCTGAGGCGTTCGCCGTAGCGAAGCAGGGCCCGGGATATCCCGAAGAACCGCACGGCGACGATGGCCACTGTCAACGACAGGATTTCGGGCCGTTCCGCGGCCCGGCTGATCAGGTATCCCGATGCGGTGAGCAGACCAACGGCGGCCAGTACGGCGGCGGTTCCGAGCGCCACCGAACCGAGGAAGAGGCCCCAGCGGCTGCGGGTGGCGAGGGCGGCGCGGCCGAGGGGTCCGCGATCGAGACGCATGCTGATCATTTCCAACCCACTGTCGTTGGGGTTTCGTGGAGCTGTCCTGCCGCGAGTTCGAGGACACGATCGGCCGAGGTGATCGGCTGGTCTCGGTGGGAGACGATCAGCGCGGTGGTTTCTCGCGTCAGTTCGTCCATCGCCCTGCTGAGGAGGATTTCGGTGCTCCGGTCGAGGTGGGCGGTCGGTTCGTCCAGGACGATCAGGGAGGCCCCGCTCAACATCGCGCGGCCGAGGGCCAGGCGTTGTGACTGGCCGAGGGAGAGTCGGCGTCCGCCTTCGCCAACCTGTGTTCGCAGGCCGTCGGGCAGTTCCGCGACCAGGTCCTGAAGGTCGGCCCGGACAACGACGTCGCTGATTTCCGTTTCGGTCGCGTCAGTTCTGTAGAGCCGCAGGTTGTCGGCAATCGAACCGGCGAAGATCGTCGGTCGCTGCGGCACCCAGGCGATCTGTCGACGCCAGTCGGTCGGGTTTGCCGCTGTGAGGTCAACCCCGTCACAGCTGACGGTGCCTGTATCCGGGTCGGCGAGCCGGAGCAGCAGCGAAACCAGGGTTGTTTTGCCACCACCGCTGGGGCCTGTCACGGCGACGGTTTCTCCGGGTTCGAGCTTCAGGTCGAGTCCCTGGAGCACCGGTGCCCGCCCCGGGTAGGCGAATGAAACCGCGTCGAACACGATCGTCCCCCGGGAGGGATCGGGGGCTGAC
>JBAWHK010000079.1:0-1772 GCA_049593795.1 Solirubrobacterales bacterium | reverse complement strand
TAACCCTCGAGGAGATCTTCTCGAGGGCCCAGACCGGCGACCTCAAGGAACTCAACATCGTCCTCAAGTCGGACGTTGCCGGTTCTCTCGAAGCGCTTCAGGACGAAATCGCCAAGGTGCCCCAGGAACAGGTGAGCATCAACATCATTCGTGCCCAGACCGGTGGAATCACCGAGTCCGACGTGATGCTGGCCTCCGCTTCCAACGCGGTGATCCTCGGTTTCAACGTGAGGCCGCTGGCGGACGCCCGCAAGGCCGCCCGGGCCGAAGGCGTCGACGTTCGCAGCTACTCGGTCATCTACAAGATCACCGAAGACCTGCGCAACGCGATGGAAGGCATGCTGGACACAGTCGAAGTCGAAGAATCACTCGGCGAAGCTGAAGTCAAGGAAATCTTCAAGGCATCGAAGGTCGGCAAGATCGCCGGCTGCATCGTCACCGAAGGCACGATCACCCGCGAGGGCCAGGTTCGACTGGTTCGTGAAGGCACGGTTGTCTGGACCGGCAAGCTCGATTCGCTGCGGCGTTTCAAGGATGCGGTTTCGTCAGTCCTGGAAGGTCAGGACTGTGGCATCGTGCTTGATGGGTATGCCGACGTCAAGGTGGGCGACATGCTCGAGTTCTTCTCGACCAAACAGGTCGAACAGACCCTAGGTTAGGCCCCGGCCATGGCAATCTCGCGGATGCGAAGGGTCAATGAGGTGATGCGTCAGGTACTTGGCGACGCGATCACCTCTGACCTGAACGACCCGCGGGTAGACATGGTCACCGTGAACTCGGTCGAGACCAGCCCCGACCTCCACCACGCAAAAGTCTTCGTCACCGTTTTCGGTGACGAAGAAGCGCGTGAGGATGCGTTGAAGGCTCTCCGCCGGGCCCATGGCTTCCTCCAGGGGAAGGTGGCGAGGGAAACCTCGATGAAGCACACGCCGACGCTCACGTTTGAATATGACGAATCGGTCGAAAAGGGTTTGCGGATCGCGGCCCTGCTCGATGCCGACGCTGACGATGACGAAGGACGGGAAATCCGTGAATCCGGCGACTGACGCGAAGAAGATCGCCAAGGGAAACCTCGACGCGATCGCCGGACTGGTCAGGGAAAACACCAAGTTTCTCCTGACGACACACGAGGGCCCGGATGGCGATGCCCTTGGTTCACTGCTCGGCATGCACCATCTGCTGGAAACACTTGGCAAGGACTCGGCGATGTTCCTGGCCGCCAAGGAGTTCCCGCTGCCGATCGAGTACCGCCATCTGCCGCTCGAAGGTGTGTTCCACGAGCCGCCCGCCGATCTGCGCGACCGGGTTGTGGTGTTCCTCGACTGCGGCAACATCGACCGCATGCCGGTCGACTTCCTCCGTGACGGGGGCAAACTGGTTGTCAACATCGACCACCATCACGACAACACCGAGTTCGGTGATTTCAACTTTGTCAACGCCGGTGCTTCCTGCACCGCCGAGATCATTTATGAACTGGCGATCATCCTTGACGTGAAGATCAGCCCGTCGATGGCGCGCGCGCTTTACATCGGCATCGTCACTGACACCGGCAAGTTCATGTACGACAGCACCGACGCCCGCACCCACGAAGTCGCGGCAGCGCTGGTCAGGGCCGGGGTGGACATCGATGACGTCAACCGTCGCCTGTACGAGAGCGTTCCGTTCGAGAAGCTGCGCTTGCTGAGCCGGGCACTCGACAAGGTTGAAATTCACTGCAACGGCGATTTGATCACGACTTACATCAGTGCCGAGGATTACGAGCAGACCGAAGC
>JBAWHK010000078.1:0-5847 GCA_049593795.1 Solirubrobacterales bacterium | reverse complement strand
CCTTATTCCCGGCGGATGGAGCAGGCTGCGATGCCACATGAGGAGAACGTGATTCAGGCTGTGCTTGCGACCACTGAAGGGGCCCGCTGATGGACATCGTGATGCCAAGACTCACCGACTCGATGGAAGAAGGAACCATTCTTTCCTGGCTCAAGTCCGATGGCGACCAGGTAGCGGTTGGCGACGAACTGGTCGAGATCGAGACCGACAAAGCCAGCATGGTTTACGAATCCGACCTTGAAGGCACCCTGAAAATCCTGGTTGGCGAGGAAGAAACCCGTCCGGTCGGCGAGACGATCGCGACCGTTGGTGACGGCCCCGATGATGTTCCGGACGCACCTCCCACAGAGCAGGAGACAGATGGAGACGGCACCGGCTCAGCGGAGACCTCGGGCTCAGCGGAGGCCTCGGGTGGGGCATCCCGTCCTCGCCGGGACGACGGCTCCGGGCGGGCTGCCCCACCCGATGCCCACTCGAAGGCTCCGGTTGATGGTCAGCAGCGGATCAAAGCTTCTCCTCTTGCCAAGCGGATTGCTGCCGACAAGGACATTGACCTGAAGGCAGTCGAAGGTTCGGGGCCGAATGGTCGTATCGTCAAGGCCGACTTGACCGACACAGAAACCAAAACCGAAGCCCCGTCCGCCGCACCTGAGCCCGAGTCCGCCCCCGCCGGCCGGAAGACTGGCGAAGCCAAAAAGGGGACTGTCGAAACCGTCGAACTGACCCGGCTTCAGCAGACGATCTCCCGGCGGATGGCCGAATCGAAGGCCACCGCCCCGCACTTCTACCTTCGTACCGAGGTCGACATGTCACGCGCGGTGGAAGTCCGCGCCGCCTTCAAGGAAGCGGCCGACGAAAACGAAGCGGTGCCGTCATTCAACGACATGGTGGTGAAAGCAACCGCTATCGCCCTGCGGCAGCACCCCCGGGCCAACGGTGCGTATCGCGACGGCCAGGTCGAGCTTTACTCCCGGATCAACATCGGCATCGCGGTCGCCGCCGAAAACTCGCTGGTAGTTCCAACCATCGGTGACGCCGATCAGAAGGACCTGCGGGAAATCGCGACCGAATCGAGACGCCTTGCCGGTCGAGTGCGTAGTGGCGAAATCATCCCCCCGGAACTTGCCGGCGGCACCTTTTCGATCTCGAACCTCGGCATGTACGGAGTGCGCGGATTCGATGCCGTGATCAGTTCCGGCCAGGCGGGGATCCTCGCGGTCGGAGAGATCGCCGAACGTCCGGTGGTACGCGACGGTGAGATCACCAGCGCCCACCTCATGGAAATGAGCCTCTCCTGCGATCACCGGATCCTTTACGGGGCCGATGGCGCGCTTTTCCTTGCCGACATCAAAAGCAACCTCGAGGAACCAGGGCTGCTGGCATGACCGACTCGCCATCCTTCGCTGCGGATGAGCGGAGCGCTGGCGTGGCAGTGAGCTCGGACACCGGTTACAGCGCGGGCGTGGCGGCTTCCGCCAGAACGAAATACAGCGCCGGTATCGCCGCGTCGGCTGGCACCTGGTTCAGTGCCGGAGTGGTGGCAAGCGCCGTGACCGCATTCAGCTCGCTGATATCCGCGAGCGCCGGCACTTTCTTCTCTTTCCTGATCACGGGCAGCTTCCTTACATTCGGCTGCCTCCATTGCCGTCGCTGCGTGGCCTGCGTTGGCTGTGCCGACTGCATCGATTGTGTTGGCTGCGTTGGTTGTGTCGGCCTGCGCGGCGTCACCGGAGCCGTGGGCCAGCGCAACAAACGTCGTGTCTGGAAGCTGTGGCGCCGCTGAAAACTGCCAGGCTCGGGTTCGTCAGCCTCGGCCCGAGGCCGTATCTGGAGATGCTCGAGGTCCAGGAAAGACTTGTCGAATCGAGGCGGAACGGGACCATCGGGGACACCCTGCTGGTTCTGGAGCATCCCGCCACCTATACGAAGGGCCGACGTTCGGAACCGGCTGATCTGCTCAAACCCGCCGCCTACTACGCCGAACACGGCATCGAGGTTTGTGAAACTCCACGCGGCGGCAAAGTGACTTACCACGGCCCGGGCCAGCTGATCATCTATCCATTGATCGACCTGCGAGAGATCGGCAACCAGCCGGCCGGCGTCGATCGGATCGATGTCGCCGGATTCGTGTCCGTCCTCGAAGCCGCGATGTCGGCCGCCCTCGCCCGCTGGGACATTGCGGCGGCACCGATCGAAGGACTCACCGGGCTTTGGGTCTCGAGCGGTGATCCGATACCAGCGGATGCCAATGCGAGTTCGATGGCTGCGGCCGTTGCCCGGGGCGAGGTGAAAAAGATCGGCTCTATCGGTCTTCGGATCAGCCGGGGAATCTCCAGTCACGGGCTTTCGCTGAACGTTTCCTGCGACCTCGACCCTTTCAACGACATCACTTCCTGCGGAATCGAGGTCTGCGAGGTGAGTTCCGTCGCCCGGGAGGGCGATTCAACCCCTGGGGTGGCCGAGGTCGGCCTCGCCGTGGCCGAATCGATGGCATCATCTCTCGGGCGAGAATTATCAGTCCTGGAGCCAAGTGACATCGGTATCGAGACCGGCATTTCGGCAACCGCGTAGCCTAGACAGGGCAGATGAGCACTCCTCCACCTGAATCCGCCGAGTTGGTAGCCGGGAACCCCGCTGACCGGGTTCATGTGACCCGTTCCCGGGCAAATCCTGGCGGCGCCAACACCGATGTCGAAGGGGCAATTCCTTTCCGTTCCCGCAAGCCTTCCTGGCTGAAGGTGCCACCGCCCGGCGGCCCGACCTACCGGAAACTGAAGAATACGATCGGCTCCGAGGGACTCAGCACGGTGTGCGAAGAAGCAGCCTGTCCGAACATCGGCGAATGCTGGGAGCGAGGCACTGCCACTTTCATGATTCTTGGCGACGTCTGTACCCGTCGCTGTGGGTTCTGCAACGTGCAGACCGGAAAGCCGTCGTTCCATGATCCGCTCGAAGGAATGAAGGTCGCAAACCAGGTGAAGAAACTCGGCCTGAAACATGCCGTGATCACTTCGGTGGACCGTGATGACCTTCCCGATTACGGCGCCAGCGCGTTCGTTGGCGTGATCCGGGCGATTCGCACCCTGGCACCCGACTGCAAGGTCGAAATCCTCACCCCGGACTTCCGCGGTCAGGAAATGCCCCTGGCCCGGGTGGTTCACGAACGTCCGGATGTCTTCAACCACAACGTCGAAACGGTGCCGCGCCTCTACCCGAAAGCCCGTCGTGGTTCGGAGTTCCGGCGTTCAGCCCGGGTGCTTCAGATGGCCCGTGAAATGGGCGAAGGCAAAGTCATCACGAAGTCCGGCCTGATGGTCGGACTGGGTGAGGAATTCGACGAGATGGTCGAAACTTTCGGCATCCTGCGTGAGCACGGGGTCCAGATCCTCACGGTCGGCCAGTACCTGCGCCCAACCGTGAACCATCTTCCGGTCATCCGTTACTGGCATCCGGAAGAATTCGAAGCTCTGGAGAAAGCGGCGCGGGAAATCGGTTTCGAATCGGTTGCCGCCGGACCGCTGGTTCGCAGTTCTTACCACGCAGACGAGAGCGCCCGCGAAGCCGAACTCGGCCAAGCCGCAGCTTGATTCCGCTCAAAGACATGCAGGACCCGAAGGGTCCGGTGGTGGCGACGCTCGCCCTGATCCTGATCAACTTCGTCCTCGGTGTTGCCGGGGAGATCCCGCATCTCAACTTCTGGCAGATCCTTCTGGCGCTGTTCGGCATGTGGCTTTTCGGCGCTTACATCGAGCGTCGTCTCGGGTCGATCGTTTTCATCCTGGTTTATCTGGCCCTGGCGATACCCAGCGGTTTTCTGGTCGGCAGTGTCGATGATGTTTCCGGCAGGTTTGCGATCAACCTGTTCCTGCCGGTACTGGCCCTCGGCCTGATTCATCTCGCCCTGGCCCCCCGGTCGAAGATCCTGACCATGGTTCCGATTCCTTACGCGATGGCGTTCTACGAGGTGCCGACAGTCGGGATCCTGGTGATCTGGGCCGGGCTGGAAGTCCTGCTCACCGCCCTCTGATCTCCCCGGGGTCCTAGGGGTCGCTCGGGGTTCTGTGTCAGATCTGATCGCTATTTCGGGTTTTCGAGGCGCAGAACTACCGGGGATTTGAGTGGTTGGTCAGGCGGATGTCCTGACACCCGGGTGCCGACCGTCAGGTCGAGATCAGGCCGGCCGCAGCGAGGACAAGCACTCCGGTGCCAAGCACGAGCCGGTAACCGACGAACAGCGCGAACGAATTGTTCGAGAGGTACCGGAGGAACCAGGCGATCACCGCGTAGCCGACCACGAAAGCGACCACGGTCGCCACTGCGACGTTGATGAAGGGCACTCCCACCGCTTCTTCACCACTAAGGATCTTGGTCAGTTCGTAAAAACCGCTGAGCACGACGGCCGGGATTGCCAGCAGGAATGAAAACCTTGCCGCGGCCGCCCGGTCAAGCCCCAGGAAGAGGCCGGCGCTGATCGTCGCCCCTGAACGCGAAACACCGGGGATCAGGGCAAGGCTCTGGGCGAAACCGATCAATACTCCGTCGCGGAAAGAAAGGTTCTCGACGTGGCGTTTGCGTGACCCGATGTTGTCGGCCACACCAAGCACGATGCCGAAGATGATCAGCATCGCTCCGACCAGATAGAGGTTGCGGGCTGCAGTCTCGATCTGATGAGAGAAAGCGAGTCCGAGGATCGAAATCGGAATCGTTGCCGAGATCAAGTACCAGCCCATGCGCGCGTTGATGTCGCTGCGCAGCGACGCGTCGCGCAGGGAACGCAGCCAGGTAGTTGCGATGTTCCAGAGGTCGTGCCGGAAGTAGATCAGCACGGCGGCTTCGGTGCCAAGCTGGATGACCGCGGTGAACGCAGCCCCTGGATCCTCCCAGCCGACCAGAGCGGGAAAGATCAACAGATGCCCGCTCGATGAAATCGGCAGGAATTCGGTGAGCCCCTGCAGCAGCCCATAGATGATGCTCTGGAAAAGATCCACGGAACCCCGCAGACTACTGCTTGTAACCTGAAGGAAACATGGATGAGAGCCCGGAGATCCGCTTCGCTACCGCCGAAGACGCCGCTCTTTTGGCGCAGATGCTTCACGACTTCAACACCGAGTTCGGGGATCCTTCACCCGGCCCGGAGGTACTCGCCCCGCGTGTCGCTGCCGTGATCAGCAGCGGTGAGATGACTTACCTGCTCGGTGGAAACGAGGTGGATGGATTCGCCCAGATCTCGTTTCGGCCTTCGGTCTGGTCCGACGGACCGGTCGCCTACCTCGAAGAGCTCTACGTGAAGCCCGACCGGCGGCGGCAGGGCACTGGCCAGGCCCTGATGGAAGCAATCATCGCCGAAGCGCGCCAGCGGGGAGTTGAGCGGATCGAACTGGGCACCGGCGAAGATGACTTCGGCGCGAGGGCGCTCTACGAAAAGTTCGGCTTCAGGAACGAGTTCGAAGGCGAAAACAACGCCCGGGCCCTGTTCTACGAGCTCAACCTTTAGCGCCCGCGGCTCTCATCGCTCCTCCTTGACTGCCCATGGCGACGTGAAGGAGGAGCGATGCCCGTTTGCCTACTTGGGCGCCATCCTCAGGGCGCCGTCGAGGCGGATCACTTCACCGTTCAGCATCACGTTCTCGACGATGTGCAGGGCGAGCGAACCGAACTCTTCCGGCATTCCGAGACGTGACGGGAAGGGGATGTTGTCCCCCAGGGCCTTGCGGGCCGGTTCCGGCAACAACGCGAGCAGCGGGGTATCGAACAGGCCCGGGGCAATGGTCATCACCCTCACTCCGCTGCGAGACAGGTCCCGTGCGGCCGGCAGGGTGAGTCCGACCACACCGCCCTTGCTGGCGG
>JBAWHK010000077.1:0-6635 GCA_049593795.1 Solirubrobacterales bacterium | reverse complement strand
TCGAGCGCGCAAGTGCTGAAATCCGCGCGGTCTGCCACGGCGACAAGGAACTCGCTTTCGCCTAGCGTCACCGGATTCATGCTTTGAAGAAGGCCTCCCTCGGGAGGCCTTCTTCATTTAAAGCGAGCGTTCAACACGTTTGCTGCCGCCCGCTTCCACTGCTAGGTTTCAGTCCGCTGGAGATCGGGAACACGATGTTTATCTGGGGACTTCGGTCCTGACACAAGACGGGGAGATTTTTGATGAGGAGATTCGGGATCGCAGTGCTGGCAGCCTGCGCGCTGACACTGGTCGGCACAGGTACATCATCGGCCGTGGTGTCACCACAGCCTTACGGCACCAATGACGCCGGAGGTTTCAACGCGATCCTTCCTCCCGGCAACAACGGCTTCGCCAGCCTGCCTGACCTGATCAGTTCGATCGCCGGCGGTCCGCTGCCCGCGAACAGCGACAACGCGCTCGCCCCTTACACCGACCTCATTTTTGACTATCCGTCGCTGAACAAAAGCAATCTCAACAACTACTTCCACGACGGCAGCTTCGGCGTGAAGCCGGAGAACATAAAACGCACTTACAGCCCCCGCAGCGACGTCACGATCATTCGTGACGAGTTCGGCAGCCCCCACGTTTATGGATCGACCCGCTCCGGCACCATGTTCGGGGCCGGTTACATCGGCGCCGAGGACCGCCTCTTCTTCATGGACGCCCTGCGGCACGCCGGCCGTGGCGAACTGGCCAGCTTCGCCGGAGGAGCGAACGCAGGCATGGACATCGATGTCTGGAACAACAGCCCCTACACCGAAGCCGACCTTCAGGCCCAGTACGACTACTCCCCGCCCGGCTACGAGCAGGAATGGAACGCAGTTCGCGCTGACGTCGCTTCCTACGTCGATGGAATCAACAAGTACATCACCGAATCGAAAACGAACCCGGCCCTGGTCCCCGGCGAATACATCGCCCTGAACCATCCGCTCGGACCCGATCCGTGGAAAGCAACTGACGTGATCGCCACCGCTGGCCTGGTTGGCGGCATCTTCGGCAAGGGCGGCGGCCGCGAGGTCGACAACGCCCTCGTCCTCGAACGAGCAAAAGCGAAATTCAACGGCAAGACCGCAACCAGGATCTTCCGTGACTTCCGCAGCGCCAATGACCCCGAAGCTCCGGTCACCGCACATGGCAAGAAGTTCAAGTACCAGAACGGACCGAAGCAGAATCGTGGCCGTGTCCTGCCGGATCCGGGCACGACCGAAAAACACAACGTCGTTGCCGCCACGTCCCCCGGCCTCCAGGATCTTCTGCCCAACCTGCCGATCGACCTGCCAGAACTGCCGCTGCTGGGCGACCTTGACGGAAGGTCAAGTGGCGCCCTCGACGGTCTCGGAGCGAAAATGTCCGGCCTTGACGGCATGCGGACCGGCGCCTCGAACGCGCTTGTGGTCTCCGCCAAAGAATCGAGGGGTGGCCGTCCGACCTTCGTCGCCGGGCCGCAGGTGAGCTACTTCGCGCCCCAGATTCTCATGGAATCCGACCTGCACGGACCCGGCATCGATGCCCGCGGGGCTTCCTTCGTCGGAATCAACATGTACGTGCTGCTCGGTCGCGGAACCAACTATTCGTTCAGCGCCACCTCGGCCGGACAGGACATCATCGACACATTCGCCGTGCCGCTCTGCGAGCCCGACGGCAGCGTCCCGACCAAAGCCAGCATGCATTACCTGTTCCGCGGAAGCTGCAAACCGATCGAAGTCCTGGAGAAGACCAACAGCTGGGCTCCGAGCCTCGGCGACCAGTCACCACCGGGATCAATGACCCTGCGGGCCGAACGCACCGCTCTCGGCCTGGTCAACGCCCGGGCATTGGTAAAGGGCAAGCCGGTGGTTTTCACGAAACTCCGTTCGACCTACATGCATGAAGCCGAATCCGCGATCGGTTTCCGGGACTTCAACAATCCGCAGAAGATGCAGAGCCCGAAAGCGTTCCAGAAGTCTGCTTCGAAGATCGGTTTCACCTTCAACTGGCTTTACGCGAACGACAAGGACACTGCCTACTACAACTCGGGCGACAACCCGCGGCGCAGCAAGCGGGTTGCTCCCGACTTCCCGGTCGCCGCAAAGTACGAGTGGCAGGGTTTCCAGCCAGCCACCAATGAATCGAAGCTGACCGCGCCGAAGAATCATCCCCAGACGGTCAACCAGCGGTACAACACCAGCTGGAACAACCGGCAGGCCAAGGGCTATCGCGCGTCGGACGACACCTGGAGTTACGGTTCGGCGTACCGGTCGATCACCCTCGACCAGCGGATCAAACCGCAGATCAAGGGCAAGAAGAAGATCTCCCTGGTCGGACTGGTGAAAGCAATGGAAGGGGCGGCTACGGTCGACCTGCGGGGCGTGACCGCCCTGCCCTACGCCCTGAAGATCATCGGCAGCAAATCCGGAAACCCGGCTGTGGATGCCGCTACGGCAGACCTCCGGACCTGGCTCAGGAACGGTGCCCATCGCCGCGACGCTGACCGCAATGGCACCTACGAACATTCGAACGCGATCCGGATCATGGATGCCTGGTGGGAGCCCTGGATGCGCGGTGAGTTCGAACCGAGGCTGGGCACGAACCTCTTCGATGGTGTTGCCAGCATGAATACGATCGACGATTCCCCCAGCCTCAACCTCGGGTCCGCTTACAACGGTGGCTTCTACTCCTACGCCAACAAGGACCTGCGGACCTTGCTGGCCAAGTCGAAGAAACGAAAGAAGGCCCGGAAGTCCGCCCTGAAGAAGATCAAGGGCAAGTACTCACGGGTCTACTGTGGCAAGGGAAGCCGCAAGGCCTGCCGCGCGATGCTGATCAGCACCCTGGCCACGGCAACGACAGTCGACCCTTATCCGGCGGCCGAAGCCACATGCACGTTCGGTGACAAGCAGGCCTGCTTCGATGCGATCAAGTACCGCGCGCTCGGGGGCCTCAAGGTTCCCGACCAGCCCTGGCAGAACCGGCCCTCCTACCAGCAGGCCGTTCAGGTCGGCGGAGTCAAATAGCGAATCCGGCTCCGGGATGTCATTGACATCCCGGAGCGGTTCTTCCCGCCCGTAGGACATACCCTTCCGGGGTGACCTGGATTGAAACCACTTCGCTCACCTTCGTCGCCCGCCATGAGGACGCCGATACCTCCTATGCCGAAGAGCTCCTTGACCGGCTGGAGGACCTGAGCCTCAAGCTTGAAGATCGTTTCGAGAAC
Organism: Solirubrobacterales bacterium; assembly: GCA_049593795.1. GTDB lineage: Bacteria > Actinomycetota > Thermoleophilia > Solirubrobacterales > 70-9 > 67-14. The sequence continues at coordinate 3,400 of JBAWHK010000077.1, read as the reverse complement.
GTGCCCGGTGAGGTCACGGTCGTGGTCCATCCCTCGCCGGTCTGGCTGAACGCAGCCCATCCGTTCCTGCCGTTCGTGCGCTGGGCCGCAGCGCCGGCCGGACGGCGTTACCTGGCGGGCTGGCCGATGGCGACCGAGGTTCATGTCCTCGGGGAAGCCGCCATGGCAAAACGTTCGGCGGGAGAAGCCTCCCTCGAGGCATTGCGGGGAACGGCGGAACGGCTGTACACCCAGATCGTGCTGGCTGCCAACAACGAGCGACTGCCTCCCCCCTGGACCCCGACGCGTTTCCTGCGTTACCTGCGGTGGGCCTGGCTGGTGGAGGGCGGCGCCCAGCATTTCTCACGTCAGGTCGATTTCTACCGGGCTGCCGTGATCCGGCGTCTGCGTGAAGGTTCCCGTCCGACCTTCCCGCCTTCACGACGCGACGCGATCCTGCTCGGCGGAACCATTTTCGATCTGCTCGAGGACTACCGTGGCGGGGGCGCCTGCGAGCTGCTGGTTTCCCGCCTGCGTCGTGATGGTCCGTCGGCCAACCTCGAATCAGCCTTCGACCTGCCGATGGCCGACATCGAAGCGATGTGGCGCAGCTACCTGAGAGAGCTGGTGAGCCCCGACATGAGGGTCACGGAGCATCCTTCCCCCACCCGGGATTTCTAGCGTTTGTTCTTCCGCTTCAGCGGGGGCAAAGTGACCCGGTGGGTCGAACCGAACCTGATCCCGGAAGCGTCTTTCAGCTGAACCCTCAATTTGAGAGGCACCTTGCGACGCGGTGCCAGACGGGACATGTTCAGCCGGATTGAGCTGGTGCCCGCCGGAACCTTGCGGGTCTTGAAGACACCGACCATGCCGGGCACGCCGGGACGCCGGACGTTCTTGTAGGAAACCGTTACTGAGAGCTGCTCGCCGCTCTTCACGCGGATCGAGGCGAGACGTTTACGTCCCTTGCGCCAGGCTTTTGCCCGCACCACGGACCCGGCCACGTTGCTGGCCGCCAAGGGCTTTTCACCCGGAGCGAGTTCATAGGCACCCCATGGGGGATTTGCGTTGACCACACGGCCGTTCTCGCAGGTCGCGAGGAAGCTGGCGAACCTGGCGGTCGGATGCCCGGTGATTATCCGGTAGGTGCCTGCCGGGACCACCGCCCAGACGATGCCCCCGTCTTCGGACGATGATGTCTTCGTTTCGTCGGGAATGACGTGCTCGTTGAAGTAGATCGGTCCGGGAATGGCTGGCACGGAGAATGAGGTTGCCCCGGCCACTCCGTGGGGCGTCCGGTCCCAGAACGTCTGGTAGTCGACCCCACGCACGTTCCGGGCTGAGGATGTGGTGACGATCGCGCATTGCGCAGGCCGCCCGTCTTCGCTGGCTGGGACCGAGAGGATTGCCTTGAGCGCGCCGTATTCGAAGTCGGTCGGTGTCTGAAAGTTGGCGTTTTCGATGTCGGCGCCACGGGTGTGGAAGGTCTGCAGGTCAATCTCGTTGTAATGCTCATCGAAAGGAACGGTTCCTGGCGGAATCGACCCGGACTCGATGTATGGAGTCACGTTCGTATTGTCCGGGACAACCAGTTCGTAATCACCGTTGGTTCCGGTGACCGCCGAAACGCCCGGCAATTCCCTCACCTTGATCGTCGCGTCCGGGATCGGTGTGTCCATGTGGTTGAAGCGATAGGCCTTGCCGGAGATGGTCACGGTTTTGGCGGCATCTGCTGCCGGGACCGCGACGAAGAACATCGAGACGGCTGCCAGCGCGATTGTGGCTTTGAGTGAACGCCGGGGAGCACGCATTCGGTCGGCTTCCTTTCAGTTGTCCGAGAGGACCAGGCCGAGGAACTGCTGGGTGCGTTCCTGCTGCGGGTTGCCGAGCACATCATCCGGCTTGCCCTGCTCGACGATCACGCCGCCGTCCATGAAAATCACCCGGTCGGCTACGTCTCTCGCGAAACGCATCTCGTGGGTGACGCAGACCATGGTCATGCCTTCATCAGCGAGTTCCCGCATCACGTCGAGCACGCCTTTGACCAGTTCGGGGTCGAGCGCGCTGGTGACCTCATCGAACAGCATCACTTCCGGGTCCATGGCCAGGGCGCGGGCGATCGCCACGCGCTGCTGCTGGCCGCCGGACAGGCGGTCGGGATACTCATGGACTTTCTCTTCGAGACCAACCCTCGTCAGCAACTCGAGTGATCGTTCCCTGCAGAAATCCGCCTTGCGGTTACGGACTTTCCTCTGGGCGATCGAAACGTTGCCTTCAGCGGTCATGTTCGGGAAAAGGTTGAACGACTGGAAGACCATGCCGACTTCACGCCGCAGAATGTCGAGGTCACGAGGCTTGCCGCCACCGAATACCTGACTGCCGTTGAGCAGGATTTCGCCGCCGTCGGGGCGTTCCAGCATGTTCAGGCAGCGCAGCAGTGTGCTCTTGCCGGAGCCGCTCGGGCCGATCACGCAGACGACTTCGCCTTTCTTGACGTCGACGTTGATGTCTTTGAGCACGTCGAGCTTGCCGTAACTTTTCTTCAGGCCCGTGACGCTGAGAATGGTCTCGCCACGTTCGACGGACCCATACCCGCCTTTTTCTTCCGGGAAGTCCTTGAGGCCTGCGGTTTCGTCGCTCACGGAATACCTCTCTCGAATTTTTCGTCCTGTTTCTTGATCTGCCAGTCGACCAGGCGCGCGAGCGGAATCGTGACCACCAGGAACAGGATCGCACCAAGGGTCAGGGCCGACGGATTGAAAGTGGTCGAGTAGATGTCTCGGCCGACCTGGACAACCTCGGGCATGCTGATGACGCTGATCAACGAGGTGTCCTTCATCAGCGCGATGTAGTCGTTGAGCAGCGGCGGGATCACTTTGCGCACGGCCTGCGGCACGATCACGTAACGCATCGCCTGACCGTGGCTCATGCCAAGCGAACGGGCCGCTTCCATCTGGCCTCGCGGCACGGCTTCGATGCCGGCCCGGTAAACCTCGGCCATGTAAGCACCGTAGGTCAGGGTCAGGGCGGCGATCCCGTACCAGAACGCACTGGGATAACCAAAGAATTCAGGAACGCCGATCCACTTGGGGATCGTTCCTTCTGCCTGCAGGGTGCCGAGTCCGCCGTAGATCAGCAGCAGGGTGAGCAGCATCGGAATGCCTCGCAGGGCATCGATGTAAGCGATCGTGACCCAGCGGACCGGAGCCAGTGCCCGGCCGGGTAGTTGCCGGAGTACAGCGAGGATCAAACCCCAGATCAGAGCGAGGATGCCACCGACTATCGAAAGCCGGATCGTCCACCAGAAGCCCTCAAGGACGTCGCCGAAATACTCGCCCATGAGGTTGAAATCAAAATATGTGGTGAAAAACTGCTCCAAGAGTCTCCCCGCCTGTTTGAGGGAAGCATGTCAGCAAAAGGG
>JBAWHK010000076.1:0-1964 GCA_049593795.1 Solirubrobacterales bacterium | reverse complement strand
GCCTCTTTGCTCAGGGCTTTCGCCGGGGCCAGCGTGCCGCGGTTGACGGTTGTGATGCGCAAAGCGTTCGGCGGTGCCGCAATCACGATGAACTCGAGGGACCTCGGGGCCGACATGGTTTTCGCCTGGCCGAAAGCGCAGATCGGAATCATGGCCGCCCGGCAGGCGATTGGCATCGTCAACCGGCGGGAGATCGAGGCTGGCAGTGATGACCTCAAGGACGAACTTGCCGGCCAGTACGAAGAGGAACACCTGACTGCGGTGTCGGCCGCGGCCAGCGGGTTCGTCGATGAAGTGATCGAACCGCACCAGACCCGTGAATCGCTTTCGTGGGCGTTGAGCTCGATGGCGGGCCGTCCGTGAGTCCGTTGACGATCGCCGGCCGGAAAAGGCGCAACCTCAATGTCTATGTGGCGCTGGGTGACAGTTTCACGGCCGGGAACGGCTGCCTTCCCGAGGAGCGGTGGGCCGATCTCGTTGCTGAAGACCTTCGCGCGTCCAATCCAGGGCTGCGTTACCTGAACATGGCCCGCGACGGCGCTGACAGCAGCGATGTGCTCGGACAGGTTCCGGTCGCGATCGCCAACGCCCCGGACCTGGTCACGCTTGTCTGTGGCGCCAACGACGTGATTCTCAATCTGCGTCCCGACATCGACACGTTTGCCGGCCGTTTCGAACTGATGCTTGATCGCCTGTGCCGGGCGCTTCCCGGGGTCACGGTGGTCACAGCCACCTACCCGGAGGGCTGGCGGCTCGAAGGGGTCGGCCCACGAACCCAGGCGCGGATAAAAGCTGGCATGAGCGACCTGAACCGGGCCATCCGTGCCGTCTCCTCCGCCCGAGGCGTCACTTGCCTTGATGTGGTTGACCATCCCGGGATTTCCGAACCGGCCAACTTTGAATCCGACGGCCTGCATCCTTCCGCCGCCGGTCATCAGCACGCCGCCGCCGAGTTCAGGCAGGCAATTCGCAGGAACTTTTCGATCGACACCCCGAACAGAAAGAAGAAGCAATGGAAATGAACGATCTGTTTTCGTCCGGATTCGACGACCTGTCGGTGGGTGAGTCTTTCACCACCTACGGCCGAACCATCACCGAAGCCGACCTCACGGGCTTCGCCGGACTCACCGGAGACCACCATCCGCTCCACACCGACACCGAGTGGGCGGCGAGTTCAAAGTTCGGTGGCCGGATCGCCCACGGCATGCTGCTGCTCTCGTACTCGGTTGGCCTGGCACCGATCGACCCGGACCGGGTAGTTGCCTTGCGGGGTTTCGACCGCGTGGTTTTCAAACGGCCGGTTTACATCGGTGACACGATCACTCTTGTCGGCCAGGTCGATGAAACGAAACCTCTTGACGAGAAGACAGGGCTTGTCCGGTTCCTCTGGAAAGTTATGAATCAGCATCAGCAACTTGTCCTCCGGGCAATTGCCGAGATCGTGTGGTGTCGCACCCTGGCCGAGGAAGCGGACGACGGTGGCCTGCCACTGGCCCATAACGATGAGCAGGGCATGCGGTTGAACCCCTTCGCGAAGGAACCGGTTTACCTCTGATGCTCGAGGGCAAGCGGATCCTGATCACCGGCGTGGTCAACCGGCGAAGCATCGCTTTCGCGGCCGCCGAAAGGGCACAGCAGCTTGGTGCCGAGGTGATCCTGACCAGCTTCGGGCGAATCCGGCGCATGACCGAGCGCGCGGCCGGACGGCTGTCCCGGCCGGTCGACGTAATCGAACTGGACATCAACAAGGACGCCGATCTCGATGCGCTTGCCGGAGAGATCAGGACCAGGTGGGATGGGATAGACGGTGCGCTTCACGCGATCGCCCATGCTCCGGCTGACGCGCTCGGTGGCAACTTCATCGGTGCTCCCCGGGCAAGCGCAACTGAAGCTTTCGAAACGAGTGCCTACTCATTCAAGGCCTTGGCTGAGGCACTCGACCCACTGCTGCCGTCGGCTTCCAC
>JBAWHK010000075.1:0-7151 GCA_049593795.1 Solirubrobacterales bacterium | reverse complement strand
GTTGTCGATGACAGCCGCAAGCTTGTCCACAGCACCTTCGATGAGCTGATGAAGGGCGAAGAGGAACTTTCGAAGATCATCTGGGCCGGCATGGACAAGGACCGGATCCTCGGCCCCTGCATCGTCTGCAAGGAAGCTGGCCGGACCAAGGAAGACGGTTCGCCGAACATGTTGCGGATCATCCGCGCGAAGAAGTCCGGCAAGTCTTTCGTCGGTTGCTCCGGCTGGACCGCGGACGATCCCGAAGCCTGCGATCAGACCTTCCCGATGCCGCAGCCGAACTTTTACGAAGTCACGCCGCTTGAAGAGAACTGCACCATCTGCCATCGCACCCCGAGGGTCAGCGTCAAGACCAGGGGACGGGCCGGCCGGCCGTGGAAGCTCTGCTTCAACGACGACTGCCCGACGATGATCGAGATGCGGGAGAAGAAGGCGGAACGCCTCGCTGCCCAGGAAGCCAAGAAGAAGGCTGACGAAGCTGCCGGCAAGACCAAGAAGCCGAAGAAGGCAACCAAGGCGAAAGCCAAGCCTGGCGCGAAGAAGAAAGCGCCAGCCAAGAAACGGGCGAAGACCGTGGCGGCCTCGAAATCTTCAGGTGAACCTGATCTCGGCACCCGCCGGGTGAAGAAAGCCGGTACCCGTAGCGGTCCCGGCTCCGCCAAGAAGTAGCGTCGAGCGTGTTCATCACGCTTGAAGGCGTCGACGGATCGGGGAAGACAACCCAGGCCGAACTGCTGGTCGCTGCGCTCGGGTCAACCACGGTTCGCATTCGTGAACCCGGTGGCACCGAAGCGGCGGAACGCATCCGCGACCTGCTCGCCGATCCTGAAACCCCGCTGGCGCCCCTGGCCGAACTCCTTCTGTTCTGTGCGGCCCGGGCCGACCTGGTCGCCCACGTGATCCGCCCCGCGCTCGACGCTGGCAAAACCGTGGTTTGCGACCGCTTCGTCGATTCGACGATCGCTTATCAGGGCGTCGCCCGCGGACTGGGAATCGTGCGTGTGCGGGAACTCAACGTTGCCGCCACCGACGGTCTGGTCCCCGACCTCACCCTGCTGCTCAGGGTCGATCCGGCCAAGGGTCTCAACCGGGCCCAGAGCGACGATCGTTTCGAAGCCGAAGGAGTCAGGTTCCAGGAGCAGGTGGCCGAGGCGTATGACGACATCAGCCGGCGTGAACCGCAACGTGTGGTCGTGATCGATGGTGATGGCTCGCCGGAGGAAGTCCACCAGCGGGTTATGCAGGTAGTTGAATCGAGACTCCAGCGGTGAGTGAAGGTGGGGCGATCAGTGAAGCTTCGGTCCACCAGACGAAGGTTGGCCTGGCCCTGGGCACAGCGGTCATCGAAGGCCCTTCGCACGCTTACCTGATGCAGGGGCCGACCGGTTCCGGCAAAAGGAAGATGGCCCGCGCTTTCGCGGCGGAAATCCTGGCGATCGGCAGCACCGATCAGGAAGAGACCCGGCGCCGGGCCCTGCTCGACCCTTCGCCGCATCCGGATCTTGTCTGGTTGAAGCCGGTCGGCATGAGCCACGCTGTTGCCGACGTGCGGGAGCAGGTGATTCATCAGGCACCGCTCAGTCCGTTCGAGGGCAGGAACCGGGTTTTTGTGATCGAGGCGGCTGATCAGCTGAACGAAGAAAGCCAGAACGCGATGCTGAAAACCCTTGAGGAACCGCCGCCACATGCGCACCTGATCCTTCTGTCGTCGGAAGCCGAAGCGGTATTGCCGACGGTAGCTTCGCGCTGCCAGAAGGTCACGTTCGACGCGCTGTCCCAGGAAGTGATCGAATCCGAGCTTGCCGCCAGTGCGTCGCCGGAACTGGCCCGGGCGGCCGCCCGCCTTTCCGGCGGTGACCTCGGTCGGGCACGCCTTCTCGCCAGGGAACGCGGTCAGCAGATCCGGACCGCGGTCGAAACGATGATGGCCGGTGCGGCGAGCGACGAGCTGGCCGATTCACCCTGGCTGCGGGTTCTGACCCTGGCCAAGGACACCGGTGAGCAGGCCGGTGAACGGGTCACCGTTGAGTTGAACGGTGAGAAGGAAGAAGGCATAAAACACACCAAGACGGAGATTGAAGAAGCGACCCGTCGGGCCCAGCGCCGGGCCCGCACCGCGGTACTCGACCTGTCGCTGTCGCTGGCGGCGGCCTGGGCCAGGGATTGGGCTTCGGTAGTGAGCGGTGCTCCGGAACTCGTTTTTAACTGCGACCGCCTTCAGGAACTTGAGTCACAGGCCGCCCAGATCACGCTGGGTGCCGCCCGGGGCTCGGTTGAGTTGATCGCCGACACCCGTCGTCGTTTTAGCCTGAACGCCTCTGAGGAACTCGCGCTGGAAGCTCTCTGCTTCCGGCTTTCCCGTTTGATCAATCCGGTTTAGCCGGATCCGGGTCCGGTTCACCGTCTTCGTCGATTGATTCCAGCGCACTCTGCTGGGCCAGCCGGGTTATCTGTTTGGCCTGACGCGACGCGATCACGCTGAAATTCAGCGACAGGGCGAGCAGGATCAGCAGCACCATCGAGAAAAGCGCGATTGTCGCGTCGCGCACACCCATCGCTTTGGCGATCAGTTCCAGCAGGTAAGGGAAGGCCGCTCCGACAAGCATCGCGAGCCCGAGCAGGAACCAGACGATCGAATACCGCTCGAGCAGACGGTCCCGCCGGATCAGGTCGAGCACCAGCAGCATGAAAAGAATCGCCAGGACAGCGGCAACTATCCGGGCCTGGGGGGTCAGCCGGACCACCGGTTCGGCCGCTCCGAGGATCCAGGCGAGGCTGAAACTCATGATTTGCCTTCCGGGGCCGGGGTTTTCGGGCGGAGCTGGCCGACCAGCAGGACGATCAGGGTTTTGAAGATGTAGAAAGCTGAACCGAGCGGCGTTATGAATGAGTTGCCATGGGATCGCGGCAGCATCCGTACCGGAACTTCCTTTACCCGCAGCCCGGCGCGAACCGCCTGCTGCAGGGATTCGACTTCGGCGAACTCGGATGAGTACCGCTTCGCGAAAAGCCCCATTGCCCGCCGGTTCAGGGCACGCATGCCGCTGGTGGTGTCGGTGAGCGGTTGTCCGGTCGAGGTCGAGACGAGCACGCCGAAGAGTTTCTGACCGGTCCGGCGGGCCCATGGTGCGCGGTAACCGGAGTCTTCGGCGAACCGGGATCCGACAACGAGGTCGGCCTGATCCGCTTCGATTTCCGCGATCAGCCGGACGAGTTCGGCGGCCGGGTGCTGGCCGTCCCCGTCGATCTGTCCGCAGATCTCATAGCCGTTGGCCATGGCGTATATGTACCCGGTCTGGTGGGCGGAACCGACTCCCTGGTTGAACGGAAGCGAAGCGACCATTGCCCCGGCCTGCCGGGCCCGGGCTGCGGTGCGGTCACCGGAACCATCGTCGATCACCAGCACGTGGGCACCCGGAATGTGTTCCCGGGCATCGTTGATGACGGCCTCGATCGAGTCCTCCTCGTTCCACGCCGGTATGAAAACCAGAGTCTTCATGCTGCGATTCTGCTTGATTCACCGAGTTTTGGGTGCGTGATCGCTTTCAGCGTTCTGCTTTAGGGTGCTTCGGGCATGAAGAAACGCCCCCCACGTCGAAGGCGACGCCACATCGGAATGAGGGTCTGGCTGTCGGCCGGTTTTGCGCTGGTCGGTGTGATTGCGGCCGCGATCATGTTCGCTTTCGTCACCGATTCGAGCCAGGACGTGCTGTCCGAACGGTCAACCGAACTGGCGGTCGGAAGGACCTTCCGCCTCGCTGACCGCATCGGCACTGAAGGTTCGGACATCGAAACCGAGATCACGGCCGCTAACGGCGAGGGCTATTCAGCCTGGTATTTCGATTCGGCCCGCGAGATCGTGGCCCCGGCCGGGTCATCGGATTCGTTTGACCAGAACGAAAATTACAAAGAGGTGCTCGACGACGCCCTCGGTGGCATGAGGGCAACGAAGGAGATCGGCGGGGGCAAAGTGACGCTGGTTGGCGTGCCGGTTTTCGGTGAGGAAGGCCTGATTGTCGGGGCCGTGGTCGGCCGGTATTCCCGCCCGGTGGTTCTCCGAAGCGCGCTCGACACCCTGAGATCCGACAGCCTGCGTGGCGCCCTGATCTCGATCCTGATCACCAGCCTGCTCGGGGTGGCGATCGCATCCTTGATCACTGTCCGCCTGAAGCGACTGGCGGCAAAAGCCGACGATCTGGCATCAGGCAATTTCGATGTGACCCTGCCAACCGGTGGAGCGGACGAGATCGGTGACCTCGCCCGGTCGCTCGACTCGATGCGGCAGGCCCTGAAAGAGAACTTTGGCGTGTTGACCGCCGACCGCGACAAATTGACCGCGATCTTCGATGGTTTGAACGACGCGGTGATGGTGGTTGATGACGACGGCCCGATCCGTTTTTACAACTCGGCGGCAACCGCGCTGCTGGACGAAGGGGGCCTCCCACCGGAAGCGATGTTGCCGCAGATCAAACGGGCTGCTGTTGAAGGTTTCGCTGCCCATCCTTCGCTGCGGATCGGTGACCGGGCTTACGCGATCCAGGCCCGGGCGCTGCCGGACGAAAAAGCGGTTCTGGTTGTGGTGCGTGACCGGACCAACGAAACCCGCAAGGAGTTCGCCGAGCGTGATTTTGTCAGCAATGCGGCGCATGAACTCCGTAATCCGCTGGCCGGCATTTCCGGGGCGATCGAAGTTCTTCAGTCGGGGGCGAAAGATGACCCGCCGGCCCGTGACCATTTCCTGAACCGCCTGTCGGCCGATGCCGAGCGCATGAGCCGCCTTACCCAGTCGCTGTTGACGCTGGCCCGGGTTGAAGCCCTGGGGGCGGGCGAGGTCGAGGTGGTTGATGTGACCGCCGCTGCCCGTGATGTCGAAGCGGCCGTGGAGATCCCGGTGGGGCTTGAAGTGATTCTGGATGTGGAGCGGGATCTGGCTGCCAAAGGCGATCCGACTCTGCTGCGACAGGTGCTGATCGGGCTTGTGACCAACGCCTTGAAAAACACGCCGCCTCCCGGCACCGTTACGGTTCGCGGACGCCGCATCGGTGATGCGGAAATGCTTCTCGAGGTAATTGACACTGGAACGGGTATCCCACAAGCGGAAGTTGATCGTGTCTTCGAGCGCTTTTACAGGCGTTCCGAATCACGTCGTCAGGAAGGCTTCGGCCTTGGCCTTGCCATTGCCCGCAGGATGGCTGACGTGATGGGTGGCGAGATGGGTGCCAATTCAGTCGAGGGCGAGGGCAGTACATTCTGGGTCCGACTTCCCTTGATTGACCAGACCGAAACCCCGATCGCATGAGCACACCGAACAACAGCAACGCGGGACGAATCCTGATTGCCGACGATGAACCGTCGGTCCGTGATTCAGTTGGCTATGCCCTGGCGCAGGAAGGTTTCGACGTCACCGCGGCCGAGGACGGCACTGACGCCGAAGGAAAGCTGGTCGGGGATTTCGAGTTCGACCTGCTGATCCTCGACATCATGATGCCGGGCCGTAGCGGCCTTGACATCTGCCGTGAGGTGCGTTCCCGCTCAGCGGTGCCGATAATCATCCTCACCGCAAAGGACGCCGAGGTCGACAAGGTTGTCGGGCTCGAAGTCGGCGCTGATGATTATGTGACCAAGCCTTTTTCCGTCCGCGAACTGCTTGGCCGGGTCCGCGCCCAGCTGCGCCGTCGCGAACTTGACCGCTCGCCGGTTCCCGAGGCTTCACGGATCGTCGCTGGTTCAGTGACGATCGACCTGGCCCGTCATGTGGTGACGGTGGATGGCAAGACGATCAGCCTTACCCGGTCCGAGTTCCAGCTGCTGCGGCTGCTGGCGGCACGGCCGGGAGAGGTCTTCAAGCGTTCGCAGATAATGGAAGAGCTGTGGCAGACCGAGTTTGACGGGGACGAGCGTGCCTGTGATGTCCACATTTCGAATCTGCGGCAGAAGGTCGAAGCCGACCCTCAGCGCCCCGAACTGGTGTTGACGGTTCGCGGCATCGGCTACAAATTCAACGATTCTTAGGACATCGCATCGAGACCGTCCGGTTTCGGTGCGCGTCTCAATGTCCCGGCACGGGTCTAGGCTTGCCGCATGCCTGTCGTTGATGACCTGACCCTCCCCAAGCTTGATCTGTCCGATCCCGGTCTCAGGGGTGAGTTGTGGCATGCCCGGATGCGCTCGATTCTCGATTCCGGCGAGTGGATGGCCCGGGCACCACTGGCCACGGTGGTCCTTGATCGCGAGGGCGGTGAGTTTTTCCTGCGGAACAGGTCCGCGGTTTTCCCGGGGCTCCTGATCGCCCAGATCTTCGGCATTGAGGATGGGCCGCTTTACGAACAGATCGTCAACAACATCATCAACGTCAATGGCGACGCCCACCGTCGCCTTCGGGGCCTGGTGAATCCGTCGTTGACTCCCCGGGAGGCCAACAGTTATCGCCCGGCGATGCGCGAAATCCTCGAAGCGCTCTGGTCTGACGTTGAAGGGACTGACGAATTCGACTTCATCGAAACTTTCGCCCGGCCCTATCCATCACTGGCGATTTCACGGGTGATGGGGGCGCCACCGCAGGACGCCCCGAAGCTTCACGACTGGTCGACCTGGATCCAGCGCCAGTTCGACCCGATCGCGCTCAGCGACCCGGACATCGTCGAAACGATGCAGGAGAAGGTCGCCGGGTTCTACGCCTGGGTTCGTCCGCTGATCGAGGCCCGGCGTGAATCGCCGGCGAGCGATCTGATCTCTTCCCTGATCGCGACCGAGGAGGAGGGGGAGAAGCTTTCGAATGTCGAACTCGAGAATCTCGTACTGAACATCCTGGTTGGCGGGGTCGACACCACCCAGAGCCAGCTGGCCCAGGCGATCTGCCTGCTCGCCGAGCGTCCCGATCAATGGGCAGCTTTGCGGGCCGATCCGGAAGCGATGGCTACGCGGGCCGCACTGGAAGCACTTCGTTTCGAGCCGATCACACCTTTCACTGCCCGCCAGTTGCTGGAGGAAGTCGAATATCGCGGGGTCACTTTTCCCGAAGGTACCGTGATCATGATCTGTTCTTTCACCGCCAACCGGGATCCGGAGGCTTTCGCGGAACCCCTTGATTTCGACATCACGGTCGATCGAGGCAAGTCCAGGCTGCTCACTTTCGGCGCCGGTTTTCATTA
>JBAWHK010000074.1:0-13216 GCA_049593795.1 Solirubrobacterales bacterium | reverse complement strand
CCACGTGTCCGATCGGCTGGGCCATCAGGTCCGGACGAATTCGGAGGCGGTGAGCCTGGTCCTGAGCGAAGATCCCCAGGAGGACCTCACTCGTGGCCCGGCGATCTCAACCGACTTCCACCCTGATACCAGGACCCACATCACCCAGAACCGTTACGTCGGTGGAGGCAAGTTCCTGCGTCTCCAGATGGGTCCGCTCGTGGATGGATCGAACCCCGCCCGCCGTGCGGTCGAAACTGTCGCGCAGATCCTGCGCCATCCGTTGCGCTGGCTGTCGGCAGTGACAGCCAGGAACTTCGAACAAAGGCTGACCGCGCTCACAGTCATGCAGGACGTTGAAAGCGAAATCAAATTCGAACTCGGGCGCTCACCTCTGCGCCCCTGGCGGAAAGTCCTGCGCTCCCGCATGGCCGCCGGCCGGAAGAAGGCCCCCAGTTACCTGCCGGTCGCCAACGAGGCAGCACGGGAGTTCGCGAAATCATCCGGTGGCACCCCGCACAACCTGCTCGTCGAGAGCGCCGGCGGCCGATCCTTCACCGCCCACATCCTTGGTGGTGCGGTGATCAGCGAAAGCCCGGAAAGCGGCGTAATCGATGCGGACCATCAGGTCCACGGCCACCCCGGCCTTTACGTGGCCGACGCTTCGGCGATCCCGGTGAACCTCGGAGTCAATCCAAGCCTGACGATCACGGCGATGGCAGAACGCTTCGCCAGTCGCTGGCCTGACCGCCGAAAGTAAAGAAGCCCACCTCCGGACTTGAACCGGAAACCTCCTGTTTACAAGACAGGTGCTCTACCAATTGAGCTAGGCGGGCGGGTGTTACTACCCCAGAATATGACGAAGCAGGAACCGGTGGCAGGCCCCTGCTTCGTCAAGTCCGGATTTGAGTTGAAGCGGACCGGGATCAGACGGCGACGTCGCGTGAATCCAGGTGACGGCTCACCTTGCGCTTGACCCGCTGAAGGGCGTTATCGACAGTTTTGGTTTCGCAGCCGAGCAGCAAAGCGACCTCTTCGTAGGAACGATCCTCGAGGTAGTAGCCAAGCACGCTGCTTTCCATGTCGGAAAGCGAAGCCTTCAGACAAGTGACCAGGCTGCCGAGTTCTTCCGACGAGATCGCCTGATTGACCGGATCGAAAGCGGTCGGACCGGGAAGGATCTCCTCCATGGTGGTTTCCGACTCCCCATTGGCCGCGGGCGACTGTCCGAATGAGACGTACTGGTTGAGCGGTGCGTGCTTGTTGCGGGTCGCGGTTTTAACCGCGGTGATGATCTGGCGGGTGATGCAGAGCTCGGCAAAATTGCGGAAGCTCGACTCACGATCGGTTCGGTAATCACGGATCGCTTTGTAAAGGCCGAGCAATCCTTCCTGGATCAGGTCATCCGAGTCACCGCCGACCAGGAAATACGAGGATGCCTTGAGCCGGACGAAACCGTGGTACCGCTTGATCAGCTGATCGGTCGCGTCCTTCTCACCACGCTTCGAGAGCGAAACCAGATAGTGATCATCAGGTTGTACTCGAGCTTTAGGGTTGGCCGGGCCGTTCCTGCGAACCCGGGATGAAACTCCTGCTATTGCCACATTTGAGGTTGGGGTAGCCACCGAACAATCTCCTTTGGAAGAGTCCTGTGGCGCCACTTACCTCCCCTGGACGCCAATACACATGTGGGTGACCTCACACTCAAGCTGAGGTTCACCCTTTATCTTGAAGCTAGTTTACGGCTTCGCAGAGTTCTGTCAACCCCTCGCCATGGATCGGTGCAACGGACCTTGCAGAAACAGGGTCGGAGAACAACCCGAATCGGCCTGGATCAGACTCCCGCGAAGCGGAAAATCAGGCTTTGGCGGAGCGCTGACGGACCGCTTCGAAAAGCAGCACCGATGCTGCCACCGAAACGTTCAGCGACTCGATCCGGCCGTTCTGCGGGATCGCGATCAGGCCGTCACAGCTCTCGGCGACACGGGGCCGCAGGCCTTTGCCTTCGGTTCCCATGACGATCAGGGTCGAACCGGTCAGATCGGTCTGCCACGGCGTTGCTTTCGCTTCACCGTCGGCCCCCCACACCCAGAATTCCGATTTCTTGGCGTCGCTGATGAAATCGGAAATGTTCCGGACCCTTGCGATCTCAAGGTGTTCAACCGCACCGGCCGAGGCTTTGCATGTGGCGGCAGTAACCGATGCTGCGCGACGATCAGGAATCACCACGCCATCGGCTCCGGCCACTTCGGCCGAGCGACAGACAGCACCCAGGTTCCTCGGGTCCTGGATCTGGTCCAGCACCACGATCAGGGCATCCTTTTTCCGCAGCAACTGCTCGCCACCCACATACGGATACGAATCGACTTCGGCGACCACACCCTGATGATCCTCGCTGCCGGCCATCTCACTCAGCTTCCCGGGGGCCGTCTCCGGTGTGCGCCAGACCCGATGGACCTTGCGGCGGCCCCTTTCGGCTTCAGCCACCGGCTGGCGGCCATAAATCAGCTCACTCATGATCCCGCGCGAGGCACCAGGGTGGCCCCGGTCGACCCGTCACGCACATCCCAGCCCAGGGCTGCGAGTTCGTCCCGGATCTGGTCGGCTCGGGCGAAGTCACGTTCGGCCCGGGCGGCTTCACGCTGTTCGAGCAGACCTGTCGCTTCCGCAGACGGGCCCGCGTTCAGCTCCGAGCCGAGCGACTCAAGCCCAACCAGGGAAAGCATCTCGAGGACGGCCGCGCCGGCCCCCGGGACTTCCTCCTGGTTCGCCAGGCGGACCAGGTCAAACACTTCGACCATTGCCCGTGGTGTGTTGAAATCGTCAGCCAGGGCATCACGGAAGTTCGTGACCGCCGCGGAGGCCGCTTCACCCGGCTCGCCACCCGTTTCCGCCAGCCGAAGGAAGTTCCGCAGCCGGTCGACCCGGGCAACGGCTTCTTCCAGCGGACCTTCACCGAAAGCCAGCGGCTGCCGGTAGTGGCCGGAAATCAGGTACGAAACAACGGCTTCCGCCCCGTAGACGTCGATCGCTTCGGACAACTGGAAAATGTTGCCATCCGACTTCGACATCTTCGCCGAGTCGGTCTCGATCATCCCGTTGTGCATCCAGACCTTCGCCAACGGCTTGCCGCGGGCCGCTTCCGACTGGGCGATCTCGTTTTCGTGATGGGGAAAGACCAGGTCCGAGCCGCCACCATGGATCGCGAACGGCAGCTCACCCAGTTCGGCTTCCGCCATTGCCGAGCACTCGATGTGCCAGCCGGGCCGCCCCGGGCCCCAGGGGGAATCCCAGAAAGTGTCTTCACCTTCTTTGTGGGCCTTCCAGAGAGCGAAATCGAGCTGGTCACGCTTGAGTGATCCGGCGTCGTCACCCTCCCCCTGCTCCATGTCATCGAGCGAACGGTGGGAAAGCTTGCCGTAACCATCAAAATCACGAACCGAGAAGTAGACGTCCCCTCCAGATTCGTAGGCGTGACCGTCCTCGACCAGGGTCTCGATCAGATCAACTATCGGTTTGACCATTTCGGTAGCCAGAGGCTCCGCGTCTGGCCGGCCAAGCCCGAGGCGTCCGGTGTCCTCCATATAGGCGGCGGTCATCTCGGCAGCAAGATCGGACGAAGCGATCCCGCGTCCGGCCGCGGCCGCGTAGATCTTGTCGTTGATGTCGGTGACGTTGATCGCCAGCCTCGTTTCATACCCTTCGCTCCTGAGGAAACGGGAGAGCAACGAAAAGATGACGAAAGGCCTGGCGTTACCGATGTGTATCCGGCTGTAAACCGTTGGGCCACAGGCGTAGATCCCGACCTCGGAGCCGGGATCGATCACGCGGCGCTCGCCGCTCATCGTGTCGCGAATGCTCACCTCACGCATCTGAAACCCCGCAGGCGAATTTTAGAAGGTTCGGTAACCACCGGCACCGGGTCCACCCCGGCGACGGCGTGGGACCGGACCTGATTCACCATCGTCTTCGCGTGCCGAATCACTGCGCTCCCATTCGGGAGCGGTGCTCGTCGCAGCAGAAATCGCTTCCTGCCGGGCACGGTCGGCCGCGGCGGCGATTTCGTCATCGGCTGACTTCTTGGCGAGGTCGGCCCGCCGCTCAGCTTCGCGCTGGATCCGGGCATCTTCGTCACGGAGACGCTCTTCGGCCAGCTGCCGGGCTTCTTCTTCGCGCTCACGGCCGAAACGATCGACCAGGGCATCAACCCGCTCCGCGGCTTCACGACGCACCTGCTCGGTGCCTTCCATGACCCGGCGGTCGATGTCTGCCTCGATCTCGGTGATTCGCTGACGGGCGAGCTGCTCGAACTCATTGGCGTGGGCCTCTGCCTGGGCCGCACGGTCCTGCGCCTTCTGGGCACGGCCATCTGCGGCCTCAATGCGGTTCACGGCCTCACGCTCAGCGGCCTGCCTGGCTTCCTTGGCCAGCCGTTCCGCTGTTTCTTCAAGATGTTTGGTCCGGGCAGCCAGCCGCTCTTCGCCTTCGGCGGCAACTTTGGCCATCGCCTCTTCCCGGGTGGCCCGTTCTTCTTTCAACGTTCCTTCAACCCGCTGGAGATCGGCTTCGACCTTCGCCTGGGCATCACGATGCTCGGCCTCTTTCCTGGCCAGCTCCTGCATCTGCTCCTCGGCGGCCTGGCGGGCGGCCTGGGCTGATTCGATCTTCTCGCGAGCCTCAGCACTGAGTTTGCGCAGGGTCTCCCTGGCCTTGGCCTTGATTTCCTCACGGGCCTCCGCGGTATCGCGGGCAGCAGCGGTTTTGGCGGCCTCCACCCTCTTGTCAGCAGTTGCGGCTTCGGCGCGGGCCTTTTCGGCATCGGCAGCAGAGGCTTTCGCCTGAGTCACCGCGTCGCGCGCGATCGCGAGGGCCTTCAGTTCGGAATCGCGGGCAGCCATTTCGGCTTCGCGGGCCTTCGATTCGCTTTCGTTTAGCTCCTTCGCGAAGGACTCGATCCGGGCGTTCATACGCGTCGCCGATTCACCCACCTGGCTCAATTCAGGTGGCAGACCGTTCGACTTTCCCGTCTCGTCCTTCGACGGAGCTGGAGTTTGATCGCTCATCGTCAGAGAAAACTTACTACGCCAGAGAGCGCTTGAGGATCTTGCCGGTGGCATTTCTCGGCAATTCGTCCATGAAGATGATCTCTTTGGGCGCTTTGAACGACGCCAGATTCGACTTCACGTAGGTCCGGAGCTCAGTGACCGTGAGCGATTCAGAGCCGCGGGCCACCACATACGCATGGAGAACCTGGCCAAAATCGTCGTCGGCAACACCAATCACCGCGACTTCGACTATCCGGTCATGACTTGCCAGCAGTTCCTCGACTTCACCCGGAAAGATGTTCTCCCCGCCGGAAACGATCATCTCGTCGTCACGTCCATCGATGAAAAGCAGCCCGCGATCATCGAAATGGCCGACATCGCCACTGGAGATGTAGTCATCCAGGCTGTCTTTGCCGCCACCACCGGTGTAACCCTCAAAGGTCATTTCGTTGTTGACGAAAATGCGACCGGTTTCGCCCGGGGCCACATCCTGGTTGTTCTCATCGACCAGACGGATCGAAGTCCCGTTCGGGGGACGGCCCGCGGTGGCAGCATCGACCCGCAGTTCATCGGGCGTCGCGATCGACGCGAAAGCCACTTCGGTCGAGCCGTAAAGGTTGTAGACGTTGTCCCCGAAGCGATCCATCCAGGCGGTTGCCAGTCCACCCGGCAGGGCCGAACCGGAAAGGGTAACGATGCTCAGGTTCTCCGCTTTCAGATGGTCCTTCTTCTCCGGGGGCAGTTCGAGGATGCGCTGCAGCATCACCGGGACCGCAACCAGAACCTCGGCCGAGTATTGATCGACCCGTTCCATGGTCACGGCCGGATCGAAGCGGCGGTCAAGGATTATCGTCGCGCCGAGGGTCAGGGCGAACACCGAATTGATGAAACCCCATGAGTGGAACAGTGGCGCTGCGATAACCATCTTCTCGCCGCTGCGGTGCGGGATCTTGTCGAGCAGGCCGACCAGGCCGGAGAGTCCTTTGGGGCTGTTGCGCTGAGCGCCTTTCGGAGTTCCCGTGGTTCCGGAGGTGAGGATGATGAACTTCGACTGGACCGTCGGCAACGGCAATTCGGTCGAATCAGCCGAATCGATCAGGCCCTCCAGGGTGAGCTGTCCTTCCTCCCCGTCTCCCCAGGCAGAGATGCGGATGATGTCGTCCGGCACGTCCTCGAGCAGTCCTTCGAACTCCTCGTCATAAACCAGAACCTTCGGAGCCTCGCGTTCAACCACTTCGGCCAGCTGCGGGCCGGAGAACATCGTGTTCAGGAAAAGTGCCGTTGCACCCAGTTTGCTCGCACCGAGGTTCGCTTCAACGAAGCCGCGATGGTTGCGGCACATGATTCCGACCCCGTCTTCCTCCCGCACACCGAGCCGGGCGAGAGCACGGGCAAGCGCAGTCGTCCGGTCGTGCACCTCCTTGAAAGAAAGGCTGCCCTTTTCATCGATGATGAAGGTCGTATCCGGATGCTTGATCGCGGCGATCCGGATCGCGGTCGCCGGGGTGGTCCCGCCCTTGATCAGGGTCGAAACGACTTTCGCCGTGCGATCAGGACGCATCACCGAAAGGATGCCGGTTTCGACCAGCACCTTGAGCTGGAATCCGGCGTCCTGGACCTTGGAGGCAATGCTTCCGACTGGCATCACCCAAGACTATTGATGAAAACGAGTTTTCGGCTACTCGCCAACGATTGAAGCAACCGCCATGCAGGCAATCCCTTCGCCGCGGCCGATCCAGCCCATGCCTTCGTTGGTAGTTGCTTTCAGATTCACCCGGGCGGATGTGAGGTCGCTGATCAAACGCACGATCTCGGCCCGATGCGGACCAAGCTTCGGTTCTTCACAGATCACGGTGATGTCAACATTGTCGACCTTGCCGCGGACCATGCCGACCACGGTGCGCAAAAGCTCGATCGAGTCAGCGTCTTTCCAGGCGGGATCGGTGTCGGGGAAGATCGAACCGATGTCTTCCAGCCCGGCGGCCCCGAGGATGGCGTCGATCACGGCGTGAGTGAGCACGTCCGCATCGGAATGGCCGATCAGTCCGCGGTCATACGGAATCTGGACGCCGCCGAGGATTAGCGGGCGGCCTTCCCCGAAACGGTGGCTGTCATATCCAAGTCCGACGCTCATCAGGAACCAAGTTTCTCATCGATCGGCACCAGCTGCCGCTGACGCCCCTCGAAAACGGCCAGTTCAGTCACTCCGTGACCGGCGAGGAACTCGAGGGCCTGGTCGTATTCGAATCCGATCTGTTCGGCCTGATGGGCGTCTGACGAGAGCGCGAAAGTCGCTCCGGCGTCCACGCACATCGCCATGAAACCGGGTGACGGATAGATCTCGCCCGCCCCTTTTCGCAGACCGGCCGTGGAAACCTCAACCGTGATGCCGGTATCGGCGATAGCCTGGATCGCCGGCTCGTAATAGAACTCGAGTTCACGCGACGGCTGCCGCTGCGCCCGTCCCCACACCTTGACCAGGTCAGGGTGCGCAAGGATGTCGAAAAGCCCCGATCGGGCCGCGTGGGCAAGGGTTTCGAAGTAGCGACGCCAGATTTCATCGGGATCACTGCGATCGTCCCAGACCGTGTATTCCTCGGTGTCCATCGATTTCTCACCGATGAAATGGACCGACCCGATGATGTATTCGAAAGGTCGCGGCGAAAGCATGTTGTCGAGCCTGTCTTCAGCTCCCAGCACGTAGTCGGCTTCGATGCCCAGCTTCGCCGGGCTGCCAGCGACCGCTTCGCAGTACTGGTCGAGGTCGTTGATCGCCCATTCTTCCCAGAACGGATGGCTCCAAACCGTGAGCGCCTCGGTGAAGCGGTACATGTGCTCGGCACACCCCAGATCCCCGATGCCGGCACTCTCGGCTGCTTTCAAGTATTTCTCGATCTGGGCCGGGGTGAAGTAATCGTCCGGGGACGCAGTGATGTCGTCGGGTCTCAGATGTACGTGGTAGTCGGTAAGCACGATTCCGGTTCTGTTTCGAGGGGTTTGGGGGTGATCATCCCGATGCGCGGGACAGCAGCAGTTCGGCCATCGCCAGATCGGCCGGGACTGTGACTTTCATGTTCGAGGCGGGCGCGTCGAGCACTATCACCTGTCCGCCGTCTGATTCGATCAGAAATGCGTCGTCGGTGGCATTCTCAAGGTCACCTTCGGCGATCGCGCGGCGCAGGGCTTCTGTCCGGAATACCTGGGGTGTCTGGACCGATCGCAACCCGTCACGATCCAGGGTGGCGTTCACCTTTCCGCCCGGATCGACACTCTTGATCGTGTCGGTGACCGGTGCGGCAGCGATCACGGCGTCCGCCCCGGGGTTCGAGTCAAGGGCTCCGATCGTCCGGTCAATCAGGTCGGCGGTAACCAACGGTCGGGCCGCGTCGTGGACCAGCACGAACTCGGTGGTCACCGATTCGAGACCGGCCGCGACTGATTGCGAACGGGCGGCACCGCCGTCAACCAGGAGCACCCCTGGCGAGGTGAATTCGGCAGCCCGCCCGGGTGGCACGGCAATCACGATCTGATCGACCAGGGTCGCGGCCTGCAAGGCATCGAGCGACCAATGGTACATCGGCCTCCCGGCCAGTTCGACCAGCGCTTTGGGACCACCCGCCCCGAGCCTTTGCCCGGAGCCGGCAGCCACAATCAAAGCGGTGGTCTTGATGGTCCCCGAAGCTGGACCGTCAGACAAAACTGACTTCTTGGATCAGGCGGCTGCCGCAGCAGCAACCGAGGCTTCGAAACGCTCTTCGAGCAGGCCGTCGAGGTATTCCTCAGCACCCTCTTCGTCCTTGTCAAGGGCGTACATGAACTCGGAAGCCAGAATCTTCTTGGCGCGGGTGTACATCTGCTTCTCGCCGGTCGACAGACCCTTTTCCATCTCGCGCAGGGCGAGGTTACGGACGACTTCGGCCAGTTCGAAAACGTTGCCGGTCTTGATCTTTTCCTTGTTGTACTTGAAGCGACGGTTCCAGTTCTTCGGCATGTCGGAAACTTCGTCTGAAAGTACGGAAATGACCTTCTTGATCTCGTCTTCGTCGATCACGCGACGGAGTCCGGCGATGCCGGCGTTCTCGGTCGGGACCTTGACCGTCAGATCGTTGTGGAGAATCTTGATCGTCAGGTACTCACGGGTTTCGCCCATGAGTTCGGTGCTTTCCTTCTTGAGCACGACTCCGGCTCCGTGATGCGGGTAAACGACCTTGTCGCCTTCTTCGAAGTCACAGACGTAGGGAACCGCGTCAATGTCGTCCTGCTCTTCTTGTTTCACTGCGTCTGAATCAGAAATCAGATTGCTCCTTAGCTTCGTAGCGACGGCTCCAAGCCGTCATGTATTCAAAAATCTGTCGGAAAGAACGGACTCCTGCAACCGGCGGACTCCCTCGCGGATCTCTTTCGCGCGAGATGTACCGACGCCGTCAACCGATGCCAGTTCTTCATCCGGGGCCCGGAGGGCTTCATCGAGACTGCCGAACTGCTGGACGATCTTCTGGACAACGAGTTTGGGCAGGCGTGGCACCCGGCCCAGCAGTCGGTAACCACGGGGCTCGATCGGGAAGTCGAGTGTGTTGATCTTGCGGTCGTAACCCAGGATCTCGGCCAGCCGGCCAAAATCGAGCACTTCCTGATGGGAGAGCGTCGCTACCTGCGCGGTCACATAAGCAAGGTTTTCTTCGGTGTCTTCAACCGAATAGTCACGGATCAGAGCGAGCCGGTCTGCGTTCACTCCGACCATCGTTTCTTCAAGCTGCATTTCGATCAGGCGACCTTCGGTGCCGAGTTCGACGATGTAACGCTCGACCTCGATTGCCATGCGGGAAACCAGTTCTGACCGCTGCAGCACGGCAAGTGCGTCGTAGAGCACGCTGTTGCCGTTGAATTCGGAAGTGGTGAGTCGCTGGGAAAGTTCGTTGAGACGCAGGCGATACTTGTTGAGGGTCGCCAGGGCCTGGTTTGACTTCGCGAGTACCGACGGGATGTCCTGCAGCACGTACTTCATGCCGTCGAGGTAAAGCGAAACGACGTCACGACGCTGCGAAACGGCAACGACGAGGGCGTCAACCTGCTTGGAAATTCGTTCCGCGGTGCGGTGGCGGGTGCCGGTCTCGGCGGAATGGATGGTCGGATCCGGCATCATCTGGACGTTCGCCCAGGTGATCTTGGTTGCGTCACTGTTGACCAGGATCGCCCCGTCCATTTTTGCCACCTGGTAGAGCATCGCCGGGCTGTAATCGATGTCGAGGCGGATTCCGCCTGAAAGCATGAAAGCGAAGTCTTCGGTTTCGCCGACTACGAGGAGTCCACCGGTGCGGGCATGAACTATCTGGTCGATGCCTTCCCTGAGTGCGGTGCCCGGAGCGACTGCGTCGATGGCGCGCAACAGCCTCGGATCTTGACGTTCTGAGAGGTGTGCTAGATCACTTTCGACTGCTGGACTCACCCCCACATTATGCCAGATTCCGCTTTGTAATGCGGTCTGGCGAGTTTTCGGGCAGGGGCTTGCGAACGGTGGCCGCTTTGGGGGTCCGATGGAGCCGATATGCGCCCGAATTTCACCTCGGAATCAGGCCCTTCACGCCCCGCTTTTTCAGGTTCGAATCGACCTCAGGCGGCGACAGCCTGCCCGGAATGCTCGAAAGCCCGGCGGACCGCCTCCCGGACCGAAGCACAGGGCAGCAGGCCCGGGAGTCGCTCGGTTGATCGGGGGCCGATTACCGGGTCGAGCCCGAATTTGACCGATTCGGCGACGCGCCGGTCGGCGTGCCCGACGTAACGCAGGTCGCCGGTCAGTCCGAGTTCCCCGAAACAGGACAGCGGTTTGCCGTCACTCGTGGCGAGCGCCTGCCCGCGATGGGCTGAAACCACCGCCAGGGCGACCGCGAGGTCCGCTCCGGGCTCATCGACCCTGACCCCGCCGACGACGTTCACGAACACGTCTGAAGTCCCGAGTCCGACGCCGGCGTGCCGGGCGAGGACCGCCAGAATCATGCTCAGTCGATTGCGGTCGATTCCGGTAACCACCCGGCGGGGAATCTCGAGTTCTGAGGGTGAAACGAGGGCCTGGACTTCCACCAGGACCGGGCGCGTGCCTTCCATCGAAGCAAGCACAACCGAGCCGAGCGCACCGGTTGCTTCTTCGACGAAACGGGCTGAAGGGTCGGTGACTTCGGTCAGTCCGCCGGATCGCATCTCGAACACCCCTACTTCGGAAGTTGCTCCGAAACGGTTCTTGATTGCTCTCAGGGTGCGATAGGTGCGTTCCCTTTCACCTTCGAACTGGAGTACGCAATCGACCAGGTGTTCCAGGACCCGGGGCCCGGCAAGGCTCCCTTCCTTGGTGACATGACCGACCAGGATCACGGCGATCTCGAGGCGTTTCGCCACTTCGGCCAGTGAATTTGCCGCTTCGCGAACCTGGCCGACTGATCCCGGGGCGCCGGTCAGTTCAGCGCTGTGCATGGTCTGGATCGAATCGATCACACAGACTTTGGGTTTCTCCGATTCGATCGTTGCGAGGATCGTTTCGAGCGAATTCTCGGCCATGGCTTTGACTTCGAGCGCGGCCGAACCAAGCCGCTCCGCCCGCAACCGCACCTGTGCCGTGGATTCTTCACCGGAGACGTAGAGCGTTTCGATTCCGTTCGACTGGAGGTTCGCCATCGCCATGCCGGTCAGGGTGCTCTTGCCGATCCCGGGGGATCCACCGAGCAGAACCAGCGATCCGGGCACGATGCCGCCGCCAAGTACCCGGTCGAGTTCACCGATGCCGGTCACGTACCGGGCGGTTTCCAGCGCAACTACATCCCGCAGCACAACTGGTTTACCGGAGGGGCCACGGGCCGCCCCACGCTTTGCCGGAGCCGTTCCGGAATTGACCCTCGGAGGGGCAGCTGACTCAACCAGCGAGTTCCATTCGCCGCAGTCAGGGCAACGGCCGGTCCACGCCATTGCGACGTGGCCACAGTTCTGGCAGACATGCTGGGATCGGATCTTCGCCACCATGTGAGGGTAAGGATCGGGCAGGACGCTTCGATCCCCCACCCCGCCTAATATTCACCACATGCAGGTACTTCTTTTCCTCCACGTCGTCGCAATGGCCTTCTTTCTCGGGGGCCAGTTGATGCTGGCCGGCACCGTGGTTCCGGTTGAACGCTCAAATCCGGATCCGCAGCGCATGCGGGCGATCGCCCAGCGTTTCGGCCTTGGCTCACTGATTGCCCTTGGGGTCCTGCTGTTCACCGGCATGGGAATGGCCTCCCATTACGAGCTCTGGAGCCTCGGTGAGTTTCAGCTCAAGATGGGCCTGGTGGTGGCACTGATCATTTCCGTCTTCGCGCACATGCAGCTGCCGAAGGCCCATTGGCTGATGGGACTGACTTTCGTCCTGACTCTCGCCATCGTCTGGATCGGGCTCGACCTGCCGGTCTAGTCCTTCCTGCTGACCCGGAAAGTCCGCTACTTCAGGTTTTTACGAGATCGACCGCCGGGTCGATGCCGTGGCGTTCTGCGAGCTTCTCCAGATCCGGCGACATCGACCAGCCATCGGGTTTCTCGTCGCCTTCGAAGACCGGAGAAGCGCCTTTCAGGGTCATTGAGCCATGGTTGTCGCCAACCGCGGCAATCCCGGCTACTTCTTCCGGGCTGAGCCGGTTTTCGGCAGGCAGGCCAGCCAGTTCCTGACGCAGGTCTTCGATCGGCCGGGCCTTCGGCCCGATTTCCTGAATCAGGGTCGGGGCCACACATTCGACTGCCGGATGCGCAAGGTTCCACTGGCAGGCGAGCTGCATCAGGGTGAGGTCATGCCGGTCGGCGATCGGCCGGACCTGATCGAGCTTCTCTACCCCGGCTTCGATCCAGCCATCAGGCCGGTAACCACGGTGATCGGTCTTGCCGAGCTCCGCGCCGGGGCGCAGGATGTCCCAGAACAGCCCGCCGTAATCGACCACCCTGGTTAGCACCTTGATGTCCTTTTGCGTGGCGGTATCAAGCACATAACTGCCTGGCCAAGGTTCGAAAGGATTGAGGATGATCATCGCCCAGTCCAACCGGTCGCCAAAGCGCTCGAAGCAGTCGAGCAGATCCAGCGTGAAACCGTTTGCGGGGCCAGGAGCGATGCCGATTCCGGTGGCAAGTCCCTGCTCACGCAGGTGGGCCATCGCATCCCACACGACTTCCGAGGTGTAGCC
>JBAWHK010000073.1:0-6557 GCA_049593795.1 Solirubrobacterales bacterium | reverse complement strand
CCACCCAGTGGGCAGATGAATACGGGAAATTTCCCCCAGCTGACGGCCCGGGCCCGCCATGGGTGCTGGCCGGTGACTTCAACGCGACCCTCGACCACAAGCGATTCCGGGACGTGATCGATACCGGCTACCGCGACGTTGCCGACGTGATGGGGCAGGGGATCGTCTCCACCTGGCCTTCGGACTTCACGTGGCCGTTGCCGGTCACGATCGATCACGTGCTGACCGAGGACCCGGTGGCGATCATCGGCTACGACGTGGAAGCCGTTGCCGGATCGGACCACCGGGCGATTTTCGCGGACCTGGTGATCCCCGGCCAGTGATGCTCCTCGTTGGCTGCGTATGCCGCAGTCAAGGAGGAGCGATGCCCGTTGGGGCTTTCAGCCTCGCCAGCGGCGCTCGAATGGCAGGCGCCACTTGTTCGGTTCGATCAGAGCGTTGATGCTCTTCGGGCCATACGAACCGCGTTCGTACATCTGGACCGGCGGCGGGTTCTCCAGCAATGGTGCCGATGCCTCCCAGAGCTTTTCGATGCCGGCCGCGGTTGTGAAGAGGGTGTGGTCTCCTCCCATGGCGTCACGGATCAGGCGTTCGTACGCTTCGAGGGTGTCGGAACCGGTCTGCGATTCGCTCAGGGAAAACTGCAGGCTTGCTTTGTCCAGCAGCATCCCGGGTCCGGGCCGTTTGCCGTAAAACGAAAGCGAAATCCGGGAAGACTCATCGAGGTCGAAGGTGAGGTGATCCGGCCCGTAACGGCCAACCCCGGAACCTTCCGGAAACATGCTCTTTGGGGGCTCACGGAAAGCTATGGAAATAATGCGTGACCCTTCAGCCATCGCTTTGCCGGTCCGCAGATAGAACGGCACCCCGGACCAGCGCCAGTTGTCGATGCTGGCTTTGAGAGCGATCAGGGTTTCCGTCCCCGAATCCGGAACAACTCCGTCCTCGTCAAGGTAACCCTGGTACCTGCCGCGGACCACGTCCTCCGGCATTATCGGTTTCAGGGAACGAAACACCTTGTTCTTCTCTTCCGTGATCGAACCCGGTTCCAGGGCGACCGGTGGTTCCATCGCAACGAAAGCCAGGATCTGGAGCAGGTGGGTCACAACCATGTCGCGGAAGGCGCCGGTGGCGTCATAGAACTGGGCCCGTCCCTGAACGGTGAGGGTTTCCGGCACATCGATCTGGATGTGATCAATGTGGTTCCGGTTCCAGATCGGTTCGAAAAGCCCGTTGGCGAAGCGAAGGGCAAGGATGTTCTGCGCGGCCTCCTTGCCGAGGAAATGGTCGATCCGGAAGATCTGGCTTTCCTCGAAAACCTCGTGAACCTTGGAGTTCAGTCGCCTTGCCGATTCCAGATCGGTGCCGAAAGGCTTTTCCATGACGATCCGGGAACGCTCGACCAGGTTCGCCTCGCCGAGCATCTGGACGACGGAAGTGGCCGCCTTGGGAGGAACGCTCAGGTAATGCAGCCGACGGGCCGACGATCCGATCGAAGCCTCGGCCTCGGCCACTGCCTGGGCCAGCCCTGCCGGCCCGGAACCCTGGTTCACGTAGGTGATCTTGCGCCAGAACTTCTCCCAGTCCTCCCCGCTGATCACACCCCGGCCGAACGAGTCGCAGGCGGTGTAAGCGAGTTTCTGGAACTCATCGGTGGTGAGATCCTCGAGCGAGGTTCCAACTACCCGGCAGTCAGAGAGGTGGCCGGCCCGGTGGAGGTGGTAGAGGCCGGGCAGGAGCTTTCGTTTCGCCAGGTCGCCGGTAGCCCCGAAAAGCACCACGACATGGGGATCTGGCGGGGTGAGAGCTGTGGGGTCTGCGTCTTGAGGTCCGAGGGAAGCCATGGTCCTATCTAAGCGGGAATTGAAGCTGGCGTGGGTATCTCCCTGTAAAGATCCTCCGGGCTTCAGTGAGACGACGGTCCAGCCGTGAACCGGTACCCGCACCAGAGACCGAAAAATATTGCGGCAACCGGTGAAGCCACGACATGAAGCCCGGCTACCACGAAGATGATTGCCGGCAGGCCGGCCAGGGCAGCCCCGATCAGGGTTTCCACTTTCGGGAGTTTGAGAATCGATGCCGTTCCCCACGCACAGAGCATCCAGGCGACCGGACCGCTCAGCCAGCCCCAGGTTTCGAAAAACGATTTCGGCAGGAGCAGCGCGAGGATTATGAAAAGGATCGCCACCAGGACGATCTGGACAAGGATGCTCTTGAGGAAGAGTGGCCAGTTCATTGTCCGCCTATACTCTCAGGCCGATCATGGACTGCCAATTGCGCCCAATTCGGCAGGTAAGCCGATCACGTATCCCTTTGCTCTTCCTCACGGGGCTTTTCGCGCTAATGGTGCTGGCCACCGTTGCTGACGCGGCACCGCAAAGCCAGCCGAAATCCCCCGAAAGCACATCGGTCGGGATTTCCAAGCTGAAGCAGGAAGGCCGCGCACTTGTGTTTCAGGTCAGGACCAGCCGACAGATCGCTCTCAAGGACCTCGAAGCCAAACCGGACTTGACCCGGCCCAAAGCGAAGTTCCTGTGTTTCGAGATGACCCGTGCCGGCACCGGTCTCATTTCACGGATCTGCCTGGGCGGCAAGTCACCGCATCACACGGTTGGGCTTACCCGCACCAATCGCGGCCACAAGGTGTACTCGAAAGAAACCCGGTCGGCCACGGTCAAGCGGGTAAACGGCAGGAAGTTCGTTCTGTCACTCGAACCGGGGTCCTTTGGCCTGAACCCGTCAAGTTACTCCTGGCGAGCCGTTACCGCGGACGGCAACTGCGAGCCCGGCAAGTTCGGCTGCCGGAGCTCTTTCCCGACGAAAAGACTCGCAAAATTCGACTTGCGGCCGGTAGCCGTGGTCGGCTGCACCGGTGGCAACGGCGAGTTCGTCACGAGGGGACCCCGCCGTGGCAAAAAGGTGGCATTGACTTTTGATGACGGGCCGAGCCTGTACACGCCGGATGTTCTTCGCATCCTGAAGAAACATGAGGTCAAGTCGACCTTTTTCGTGGTCGGCCAGGAAGTCCAGCGGTATCCGGCCGAAGCGAGGAAGATCCTGGCCCAGGGGCATGAACTCGCCAACCACTCGACCCACCATGCGACTCTGCCGGGGGACGCTGACATTCGCACGACCAACTCGATAATCAAACGGACAACCGGGTTTCGTCCCTGTCTGTTCCGGCCGCCGGGAGGAGCCGTCAGTTCCGGTGTCCTGAGTGCCGCCGCCCGGGAGAAAGTCAAAGTCGTCAACTGGAACATCGATACCAGTGACTGGCGTCTGCCCGGGTCAGGATCGATCCTGAACTCGATCAAGTCGGCCAGTGCCGGGTCGATTGTCCTGATGCATGACGGTGGCGGCCCGCGTAGCCAGACGATCGCGGCACTTGAGGCCGGCATCAAGAGCCTCCAGAGTCGCGGATACCGCCTGGTCACGGTCACCGAACTCCTCGGCAACAGGTTCATCTACCGCACCAAATAGAAAACCCCGGCAAGCCGGGGTTTTCCAATGCTTCAGATATGAAACGGGACGGTCGCTAGGGAAGCCCGTTCCAGATGTCGCTGTAGCAGGAACCGGGTGCGCAGATGTCCTCGATGTAGCCGTTCGGCTGCAGGAAGGAGGAGGTCATTTCGACCGCCCTGGTCGCGCCACCCGGAGCACCGTGCGGGTTCTGTCCCATCCGGTTCGGCACGTTGGCGAATGGTGGCGGCACCGTGCCGATCACCTTGTTCGGGTCGTTCGGGTCGGGACGCATCGGGCCGCCATCGAAATAGATGATGTTCGAACCGTGGTACGGGTATTCCGAATCCTTGATGCGTTCGACTCCGCTCAGCACATCCATGTCGGGCCAGCGTCCCGGGTCGAGCGGCGGGTCATTGGTCTTCATGCCGACGGTGCGTGCCTGGACTTCAGCCGCGAAGTTGGTGACTTCGTGGTCGCCGAGGGCGATGATCAGCGTCACGTTGTGCTCCGGTGTGTTCGGCGGAGGGTTGTCGGTCATGCGGTGGGCGTAACCGTTCGGTTCGCTTCTGTCCCACAGGATCTGCATCAGGCCGAACAGCAACGGGCGGCTCATCTCGTCCGGGTAGTTCGGGTACATGATGCCGGCGTAAAGGTCGAAGTCGACCGACCTTGGCAGCAGGCTGGAGTAGTTCATGGCACCGACCAGCAGTGATGCCTGGATGAAGTCGGGTGAGACCGCGGTCAGCGCACCACCCATGATTCCGCCCTGGCTGGCACCCATGTAGAAAACATGGTCGGTCCGCAGGACGGACTGGCCGGCGTTCTGGAAAGCGACGTCGGTTCCGAAACCGTCCTGGTGGTACATCACACGGGCCAGGAACAGTTCGTTGACGATGCCCTGGGCGAGACGGTCAGGCAGGACCTTGAAATTCGACAGGTCAACCAGGGCGCCGGCGACCGAGCCCACGTCATAGCCGGACATGCCGATTTCGTCGGTTCCGCAGACGACCATCTTGTGATCCTGCGCGAGCTGCGGATTGACGCTGCCGGTCACTCCGTCGGCCTTGCCGAAGAGTCCGTGTCCGAACATCAACGGCCGCATCGCCTGCGGTGCGCCATCGAGGGCGACCCGGGGGATGATGCAGTCGAAGTTGGCGGTCATGGTGCCGTTCCGGGTGGGCAGGCCTTCGGCGTTCAGGGTCATGGTGCCGCCGGGATCACAGTTCGGCTCCAGGAAGCAGGGGACCTCGTAGGTGCCGCGGACCCGGCGGGCAACCCGTGCGTTCTGACCTGCGGTGTAGTCGTTGACTGTGTCTACCGTGAAGTCGGGGGCCACGCCCTGGACCACGTTGTCACCCATGGTGGTGTCGCCCAGTTCCGCGAAAGCACGGTCGCGCATGCTCAGCACACGTTCGTAGTTGTTCTCGTCCGAGGCCGTGGTGAAGTCCCAGGCCAGGTACAGGTCGGTGCGTTTCACCCCGGCGCCCTTCAGGGTTTCGAAGATGCCTTCGAAATGGTCACGGCGCTGGTTGACTTCGTCCTGCGATGACGGCAGGCCGTCACGGTAGTAACGGAAAGCCTCGGGGGCTTCGAGCTTGTTGCCGTCCACGTCAGTCAGGTTCCTGAGGGCGACGATGTAGCGGCCCTTGGCGTCAAAGTTCTTCGCCGGCTTGATTTCCAGGAGTGCGTCGCGCAGCGTGGAGGAGTTGGAATCGATGTTTGCCCAGATCGGCCAGCGTTCACCGGTCTTGGCGTCGATTACCAGGACCCGCTGGTCGGGGCTCGCATATTCAGCCTGATGGTTGATCGGAACCAGGTTGTTGGCCTGGACTGCGGCTTCGGTTTCGATGCCGGGGATTTTCAAGGCGATTCCCTGGCCCTGGCTGAAGCCGTCGGACTGGCTGTAGATACCGGGGCTGATCGGCACGCCGTCCTTGTTCTGTGGCATTCCGCCCTCGGTGAAATGGAGGCGCTTCCCGGTGTTGGTTGAGTTGTCGTCGACCGTGTAGTAGTCGTTCGGGAAAGGCATCATGCACATGCCGTGCTTGGGCTGGGCGATGAAGTCGCAATCCGCCGCACGGGTCAGGTCGACCGGGGGGAGCTTGCAGTTGGCGGTGTCCCGGTTCATGTCCCGGGTGACCTTGGCCTTGCGCTTGTTGCTTGTCCGCTTGGCGATGACGGTGAACGAACGGGCTTCACAGCCAGCTACCGCGGTGCGGGCTTCAGGGGTGACTTTGAGGACGATCGTCCGTTTGCGTTTCTTGCCGAGCTTGACCGTTTTCGGCGTGGTCAGCTGGCTGCTGGCAACATCGAAAGTCGAAGAAGTTGAAGTCAGCTTCACCTTGGACTTTGGTGGCGCTTTGACCGTTACCTTGAGTTTGCCGGCGCCGAGAGCGCTTGCCGCGGTCGTCTTCACCGAAACCGCAGGTTTGGCCTTGCGGTCACGATTGAGCTTGGCCCGGCACTTCTTCCCCTTCTTGCCTTTCTTGCACTTCGATTTCTTGTTCTTTTTGTTCTTTTTGGATTTCGCGGTCTCGGCCTGAAGGCCATCTTCGGCTGAGGCTGCTCCCACAACTCCACCGGAAACCAGAAGTCCGGATAGCAGGACCACGATCATGAACAAGAAACGACGCATAGAACTTTCCTCCCAAGGAAAAACTGCAAGACGGATTAGTGAATCTCCCTGCCGCGCAGGTTACTACGGTTCTGGCTCTGTGTGTCCTCGGTCACACTGAAAGAAACTTTGCTGCCTCGATTGATGAACACGGTGTCGGGCCGGGTTGCTGTGACAGTAGGTGACGGAAGTGCGCCGGCCCGGCCCTTTCTAAAGGTGTCGCTCCAGCCGCAACCATCCACACCAAGACGTGTTCCAGAACCAGATGCCTAAAAACAACAGTCGCCGCAGCGCCATTCTGGCTGCCCTCATACCAGTGATCCTGCTCTCAGCATTTTTCGTTTCCCCCGCCCGTTCGGAGGCGGCATCCCCATACTCCAAGCCGGGAATGTGGATCTGGTACGTCGCTGATTCACATGGTGGCAACGTCAGGGAAATCATCAAGCAGGCACGCAAATCGCGGATCGGCACGCTTTACATC
>JBAWHK010000072.1:0-3929 GCA_049593795.1 Solirubrobacterales bacterium | reverse complement strand
GCTCATCGCTCAACTGGAGTACCGGGGCCGGGTAGCCCGCCTGCGAGGAGGCCTGCTCGATCGACGAAGCCGGCACACCTTCCAGCAGGAAAGCGATGCCTTCGTTGATGAACGTGCCGATCACGCGACTGGTGAAGAAACCGCGTGAGTCGTTGACCACGATCGGGGTCTTCTTGATCTGTTTGGCGACATCGAGTGCGCGGTAGAGCGCGTCGTCGGAAGTCTTCTCTCCCTTGATGATCTCCAGCAGCGGCATCTTGTCCACCGGGCTGAAGAAATGCAGCCCGATGAAGTCCGCCGGACGCGAAACGCCTTCGGCCAGGCCGGTGATCGGCAGGGTCGAGGTGTTCGATCCGAGCAATGCGCCTTCGGCCAGGAACGGCTCGATTTCAGCGAACACCTTGGCCTTGACTTCAGGGTCTTCGAAAACGGCCTCGATCACGAGGTCGGCATCTTTGGCATCGGAAGCATCGCCGGCCGGGTGGATGAGGCCGAGCAGGGCGTCGCCCTTTTCCTGGGTCGAACGGCCCTTCGAGATCGCTTTGTCGACAAGGTCCTTGGAGTAGCCCTTGCCGCGCTCGGCGGCTTCGAGCGAAATGTCCTTGAGCACGACTTCGATTCCGGCCTTCGCACACACGTATGCGATGGCGGCGCCCATCATTCCCGCACCGAGCACGACCACCTTGGTCGCTTTGAAAGTCTCGATGTCTTCCGGACGGCCACGTTTGCCGTTGACCTGCTGAAGGTCGAAAAAGAAGGCCTGGATCATGTTCTTCGCGACCTGACCGGTGGCCAGTTCAACGAAGTAACGACCTTCAATTTCGATGGCTGAATCGAAGTCAACCTGCGCGCCTTCTACTGCGGCGGACATGATCGCGATCGGGGCCGGGTAGTTCGCGCCCTTCAGCTGCTTGCGCAGGTTCGAAGGGAAGGCCGGCAGGTTCTGGGCCAGCGAAGGAGTCATCGGGGTGCCGCCCGGGATCTTGTATCCCTTGACGTCCCATGGCTGGACTGCTTCCGGGTTCTCCGCGATGAACTTCTTCGCGGCCGGAATCAGGTCATCGGCGGTCGGCACGACTTCGCTGATCAGACCGATCTCGAGGGCTTTCTGCGGACGCAGCGGCTTGCCCTGAACGAGGACCTGAAGCAGCGCGTTGGCGATGCCGAGCATGCGCACGGTGCGCACCACTCCACCGCCGCCCGGAAGCAGCCCCAGGGTGACTTCGGGGGTACCGAGCTGGATCTTCGGGTCGTCGACGACTACTCGGTGATGGGTAGCGAGAGTGATTTCGAGTCCACCACCGAGGGCGGATCCGGCAACCGCAGCCACTACCGGCTTGCCGAGGGTTTCGAGCCGGCGCAACTGGCCTTTGATCTCGCGCAGTCCGGCCGCGAACTCTTCGGTCTGTTCCTTGCGTACCGCCAGCAGGTCATTGAGGTCGCCTCCGGCAAAGAAGGTCTTCTTGCCTGAGGTGATGATCACGCCGGTGATTTCGTCCATCTCGGCTTCGAGTCGTTCGACCGTTGCCGCCATGGACGCGGCATATGCCGCGTTCATGGTGTTCGCTCCCTGGTTGGGATCGTCAATCGTCAGGATGACGATGCCGTCATCGCCACGGTCCCACTGGATCGTTGTGCTTTCGCTCATGTCTTGTTTCTTCCTGAGTCTTTGAGGGGGTTCAGATGCGTTCGATGACCGTGGCAATTCCCATGCCACCACCGACGCAGAGGGTGCAGAGGCCGTAGCGGCCACCGGTCCGTTCGAGTTCGTCGACGATCGTGCCGAGGATCATTCCGCCGGTTGCTCCGAGCGGGTGTCCCATGGCGATCGCGCCACCGTTGACGTTGACCTTTTCGAGGTCGAGGTCGAGGTCACGCACGAGGCGCAGGGCCACTGCGGCGAATGCTTCGTTGATCTCGATCAGGTCGAGGTCGTCCGCGGTGATGCCGGCCTTCTTGAGGGCCTTCTTGCTGGCGGGGCCGGGTGCGGTGAGCATGATCGTCGGGTCGGCACCGGAAACGGCGGTCGAGACGATGCGGGCCCGCGGCTTCATTCCGTTGGCTTCACCTGCTGCTTCCGATCCGATTGCGATCAGCGAAGCGCCGTCCACGATTCCGGATGAGTTGCCGGCATGGTGAACGTGGTTGATCTCTTCAACCCAGTGGTACTTCTGAAGGGCGACGGCGTCGAATCCGCCCATTTCGCCCATTGCGGCGAAAGAAGGCTTGAGTTTGCCCAGCGATTCGGCGGTGGTTCCGGCGCGGATGAATTCGTCATGGTCAAGCACGACCTGGTCGTTCGGGTCGAGGACCGGCACGACGGAGTTCTTGAAGTGACCGGCTTCCTGGGCGGCCGAGGCGCGTTCCTGCGAGCGGGCGGCGAAAGCGTCGACGTCGTCGCGGGTGAAGCCTTCAACCGTGGCGATCAGGTCGGCTCCGATTCCCTGCGGAACGAAGCTGGTGTCGTAATTGGTTTCGGGGTCCATCGCCCAGGCGCCACCATCGGTTCCCATCGGGACGCGGGACATCGATTCGACTCCACCGGCCCAGACGAGGTCTTCCCATCCGGACGCGACCTTCTGGGCGGCGATGTTCACGGCTTCGAGGCCCGAAGCGCAGAACCGGTTGAGCTGGACGCCAGCGACGGTGTCCGGCAGGCCAGCTTTGATCGCGGCGGTCTTGGCGATGTCGGCACCCTGGTCACCGACCGGGGTGACGCAGCCGAGGACAACGTCGTCGATCGTGTTCGGATCGAGTTTCTCGTTGCGGATCAGCATCTCGTGCATCAGGCCGACCACGAGATCTACCGGCTTGGTGGTGTGCAGAGAGCCGTTGCTCTTGCCTTTGCCGCGCGGTGTGCGGATCGCATCGTAGATGAGTGCGTCAGTGCTCATTGTGAACTCCAGTTTGGTTGGGGCCTGTTTGAAGGGGGTGGAAAAGAGGAGGTATTAGACAGCCTGTCCGATATCTATTATAGAGTCTCCCCCATGCGGGCGTCTGCAAGAAGAGGAAAGAACGGCCGAGCCGCTCGCGGCGACGTCGAACAGCACGTTTTCGATGCAGTGGAACGACTGCTGTCCGACGGCCAGAGCTTCACCGAGCTTGGCGTGATGCGCATCGTTGACGAAGCCGGCATCGCGCGTTCAAGCTTCTACGCCAACTTCACCGGTAAACCCGACTTGCTGCTGCGCATGTCGGAAGCGGCAACGATCGATCTCTTCTGTTTCGCCGAACAATGGATGGCTTCCGGAGAGCTCTCCCCCGAAGGCCTGGAACAGACGCTGCTGCTGGTGATCGGTGAGTACCGAAAACATGAATTCACCCAGCGCGCAATGAACGAAGTGGTCACCTACGACCTCGAGGTCGCTGCCTACTGGCGCCGCCGGATCGATCAGTTCAGTGATGTGGTGATCGATCGCCTCGAGCAGGACCGGATGGCCGGGCGGCTGGCAGATGACCTCGACATCCCGTACACCGCCCACTGGATCGTCTGGGGCACCGAGCGCTCAATCGCCCAGCACATCGCCGCCGGCCGCGAAGATGACCAGAGGCTGGCAAGGGCCGTCGCCAGGGCAACCTGGTGGTCGATGTACGGCGGCGCCGCCGGAGACCCCCCGGCCAGCATCGCCCAGTAGCCACTACCGACCAGCCCGGCCCGCCCGGCCTGTATAAGGGTTTCGATGCTGTATCTGATCCTGGCTGCGACTGCCACCGTCTTAGCGACCGGCCTTGGTGCCATTCCGGTCTGGCTGCTGGGCGAACGCGCGAACCACTGGCGACCGCTGCTCGGGGCGATCGCGGGCGGGGTGATGCTCAGCGCGTCCATCTTCGGGCTGATCGAGCCGGCGATCGATGCCGGCGGATACCTGGACACCTTCATCGGCCTTTGCTTCGGGGTGGCGTTTCTTTTCGTCGCCCGGACCTGGGTG
>JBAWHK010000071.1:0-1981 GCA_049593795.1 Solirubrobacterales bacterium | reverse complement strand
AATGCCGCCGGTCTTCAAGTTCGGCAACGAGTGGCAGCGCCAACGCTGGGTGGTTCCGGGAATCAAAGGCGAGAAGATCGGTGCGCTCGGCATCACCGAACCGGGCGCGGGGTCGGATGTAGCTGCTATTCGCACCACGGCAAAGAAGGTTGAGGGTGGCTGGGTGGTGAACGGCGGCAAAACCTTCATCACCAACGGTGTGCGCGCCGACTTTCTGGTCTGTGCCTGCAAAACCACCGAGGGCGGCGGCCACGGCGGGATTTCGTTCCTCGTTCTGGAAAGTGACATGCCCGGATACGAAGTCACCGGCAAACTAGAGAAACTGGGCTGGCATTCGTCCGACACTGGTGAGATCTCGTTCACTGACGTTGCCGTGCCCGACAGTCACCTGCTCGGGGAAGAAAATCAGGGATTCCAGTTGATCATGGCCAACTTCGCCTGGGAGCGGCTCCTGATGGCGATCGGTGCGGTGGGCGCGATGGACCGGATGATCGACCTGTCAACCGATTACGCCCGGGAACGCACAGCTTTCGGACGGCCGATCGCCGGATTTCAGGCGATCCGGCACAAGATCGCCGACATGGCGACCACCGCTGCCGCCTCCAAAGCCCTCACCTATGACACCCTGCGCCGCTTCGAAGAAGGTGAATCCGTGGTCAAGGAAGTCTCGATGGCGAAGCTGCTGACCCAGCGAGCCTTGGTCGAAATCGCTGACGAAGCGGTCCAGATCCATGGTGGCTACGGCTACATGCGTGAATATGAGGTCGAACGTGCCCTGCGTGATGCGCGCCTCGGCCCGATCGGCGGCG
This sequence comes from Solirubrobacterales bacterium, assembly GCA_049593795.1. Lineage (GTDB taxonomy): Bacteria > Actinomycetota > Thermoleophilia > Solirubrobacterales > 70-9 > 67-14. The sequence goes on along the minus strand of JBAWHK010000071.1, from coordinate 1,172 downwards.
GGACTGACGAAATAATGCGTGAGATCATCGGAAAGACCATGGGAATCTGAACCGATTCGGCTTGGCAGCACCCTTGGACTCTGTTACGTTCAATTGAATAGAAATCCTAGGGAGGGTGAATGTCTTCGTTCGATGGTTCCACGCTTTTGAAGCCAGTGACGTCAAAGGTCCTGTGTTTCGTTGCCGCAATTCTCGTCTCGCTGTTGGTTATGCCGACATTCAGCCAGGCTGTACCCAAACTCGCGAGCGCTGACCTCAACGCCACTGCTCCGCTGTCTGAGGCCACCGATGAAGGTGCCAAAAGCAGTGTGGTGGTCCAGCCTCGAATCGTCGGTGGCAGCGACACCACCTTCGAGGCTTACCCCTGGCAGGTCCTGATCACGGCAGCCGGGGGCCAGCAGCATTGCGGCGGTGCCCTGATCCACCCGATGATCGTGCTTACCGCGGCCCATTGCGTGACCGACGGATCGCAGATTTTCAACCCTCTGGGCATTGACGGCGGTTTCACCGGGCGCACGCAGACCGCAAGCGGTGGCGAATCGCTTCAACTGAGCGATCTGTACTGGGACCCTGCCTACAATCCGGCGACCAACGACAACGATGTCGGCTTCATTTCGCTGGCTTCACCATCATCGCGACCGACCATCAAGATCGCCGGCGCCGATGAAGGTGCCCTCTGGAAAGCCGGCCGAAACGCGGTAGTCACCGGTTACGGGGCAATCAGTGAGGGCGGTCCCGGAAGTCCGGTCCTGAAGCATCTGACCGTACCCATCCTTGATGACTCGACCTGTGCCGGAGGTAACTCCTACGGGGTCAACTTCCACGCGGTAGCGATGCTTTGTGCCGGTTTCATGGCAGGTGGCCAGGATTCCTGCCAGGGCGATAGCGGCGGTCCGCTTCAGGTCCCGGTTGATGGTGGCGGATACCGCCAGGTCGGCATCGTGAGTTGGGGAACGGGCTGTGCCCGGCCGAACCTGCCAGGCGTCTATTCCCGGATCGCCGACGCAAACTACAGCGCCCGGATCGCCGAGTACGTCAGGCAGATCGAAACCGCCGAGAGCTTCCCCGGAACGAACAACGGGGTCCCGGTGGTCGGATCCGGAGCGAAACCGCCAGGTTGCTCGGCCGCTCTCGCGGCCGCGACCGACGCTGCGGCCGCTGTGAAACCGGCC
>JBAWHK010000070.1:0-6230 GCA_049593795.1 Solirubrobacterales bacterium | reverse complement strand
CAGTCGGGATAGGCCCCCTGACCGGGGTTACTTGCGGGGTGTGACCCGGTCCAGTTCGACCTCTCCGCCCTCTTTGGTGTCTTCCATCACGATGTAACAGAGAGGTGGCCCACCGAAGAACGTTGCGTTTTCACCTTCTCCGACGAAAATTGCGGGACGGCGCGAGCCATCGGCGTTATGAACCCAGATCTCCTGGCCCTTTTCGAATCCTTCAATTTCTTTGTCAGACATGATCGGGAATCTAGCGCCCCGGTCAGGTGAGCTACGTTGAAAGCCGATGGCGACTGATTTCGTACATGTTTTCCAGCCCGGTGACGGACCCTGGACCTTGCTGCTGCTTCACGGCACCGGCGGCGACGAGAACGACCTGGTTCCGCTGGGCCGCCAACTCGCGCCGAAAGCCAATCTGCTCAGCCCGAAAGGCAAGGTTCTGGAGAACGGTGTCTCCGCCAGGTTCTTCCGGCGGCTGGGGGTCGGCCAGCTCGACATTCCGGACCTGATCGAACGTACGGATGAACTGGCCGGATTCGTGACCGAAGCTGCGGACAGATACTCCTTCGAACCGGGACGGATCGTGGCGCTCGGCCTGTCCAACGGGGCCAACATCGGCGTGAGCCTGCTTTTCCGCCACCCGGAACTGCTCGCGGGTGCCGCCCTCCTGCGTCCGATGCTGCCTTACGAAGCACCAGATGACCTGGCTCTTGATCGACGTCCCGTTCTGGTCGCAGCCGGAGGGCAGGATCATTACGTTCCTGCCGCCGAAAGCATGAATCTCGGCAAGGCGATCGAAGCGCACGGGGGTGAGCTGACCATGCACCTGAATCCGGAGGCTGGCCATGGCCTGACCGAAGGTGACCTGGTCGAAACTTCACGCTGGTTGACTGAACTCACCGCCTGATCGCAACCTGAAGTCCGGATGGCGATCTATATTGCTTGGCATGTACTCCCTGCGCAAGCCACTCATGCTCACAATGTTCGTCGTTTCGGCCGCGTTTTTTGCCGGTTGTGAGTTCTCATGCAGCGTCGGCGAGAACAATGTGGATGCCGGACAGGCCGAAGGCACGATCAGCGCGCAGTACGAGGAACAGACCGGCTTGACTCTGAACGGAATCGCTTGCCAGACAGGCGATGCCGAAGTCGATGCCGAGTTTGACTGCACCGCCGAGAACGAAGCCGGGGTCAGTCTGGAAATAACCAGCACGGTCACGAGCATCGATGAAGAGACCGAGCGGGTCAGGTTCAACTGGGATGTCACCAAAGCCACTTCCGACGGAACCGCGTACGCGAACGGGGCCGTCACCGAACTGAAACGTCAGGGTTATGCGGTGGCTTCCATCGATTGCCCCGAGATCCTGATCGAGAAGGGCACCAAAGTGGTTTGCGAAGCGACCATGGCTGACGGCTCCGAGCAGACCGCGGACCTGACCCTGACTGACGCCGACGGAGGTTTCGACGTAGTCACATCGGGACCTCAGTCATCCACCATTAACTGACCTCCAGCCAGGCGCTTTATATTGCGCCGATGATTGCCTCCCCTCGCTGCGCGCTCTGCTTTCTCCTGGTCGCCACCGTTTTGCTGGTCACTGGCTGTGACGCCGAAGTCAGTACCGGTGACGGCACCGGTATCGACACGGCATCGGTTGAGCAGACGATCACCAAGCTGTATCCCGCGCAGTCAGATGGTCTGGAACTGATCGCGATCGAGTGCGAGGACGCCGACGCGAAGGTGGGAACGGAGTTCGACTGCGCCGCCTCGAACGACAACGGGGTCGACCTGGAAATTGTCAGTGTGGTGACTTCCGTTGACGAGGATTCGGAACGGATCAAGTTCAACTTCGATGTAACCAGGGCTGTAGCTGAAGGCACCACGTTCAGCGAGGTTGCGGCGAAAACGATCGGAAACGGAGTCGAGGTCGAGTGCCCCGACGGGATCGTGATCGAGAAGGGAACCGAGGTTGATTGCGTAGCCACGCTTCCCGACGGCAGCGAACGGGACGTCTATCTGACCCTGACCGACGGCAACGGAGGTTTCAATATCGCTCCATTGGGTCCGATCAATGACTGAGACAAAGCCCTAATTCTGATCCAGTTACTAGGGTATTGCTCAGGACCTTCCTTTTCGATTATTTCCACATGAACCAGACAGGAGAAGCATGAGCGAAGAAAAGAACTACGGCGCGGACACCCAGGCACTCCACGCGGGGCAGGAACCCGACCCGACCACCAACGCCCGGGCAGTGCCGATCTACCAGACCGTTTCCTTCTCCTTCAACGATGCCCAGCACGCACAGGACCTTTTCGCCCTGGCTGAACCGGGCAACATTTACACCCGGATCATGAACCCGACCTGGGACGTGCTCGAACAGCGCATGGCCGCCCTTGAAGGTGGAGTTGCCGCTCTCGCAGTTGCTTCCGGTCAGGCCGCCGTCACCTACTCGGTGATGAACATCGCCAAGTCCGGCGACAACATCGTCGCTTTGTCGAAGCTTTACGGCGGTACCTACAACCTGTTCGCGCACACGCTGCCCCAGTACGGGATCGAAGTGCGTTTCGTTGACCCGGACGATGTTTCTTCACTCGCGGAAAACGTTGATGACAAAACGCGACTGGTGTTTGGTGAAACTGTCGGCAACCCGAAACTGAACGTGGTTGACGTCGAGGCATGGGCCGATGCCGCTCACAGCCATGGCCTCCCCCTGATCATCGACAACACGGTCGCCACTCCGATCCTCACCAACGTGTTCGATCTGGGTGCTGACATCGCCGTTCATTCGGCAACGAAGTTCATCGGTGGACACGGAACCTCGATCGGCGGAGTCATTGTCGATTCCGGCAAGTTCGACTGGGTCGCCAACAAGGAACGTTTCCCCGGCCTGACCGAACCCGATCCGTCCTACCACGGCGTTGTCTGGGCTGACGCGATGGGGCCTGCCGCCTACGTCGGCCGGGTCCGCACAGTGCTGCTTCGTAACACCGGCGCCGCCCTGTCACCGTTCAACGCGTTCATGCTGCTCCAGGGCCTCGAGACCCTGCCGCTGCGCATGGAGCGCCATGTCGAGAACGCCACGGCCGTTGCCAAACATCTCGAAGGTACCGAGGGCGTGACCTGGGTTTCCTACCCCGGCCTGGAAAGCTCCGAATACCACGAGGTTGCCAAAAGGATCCTGCCCGGTGGCGGTGGTGCCCTGGTCGCCTTCGGTGTGGAAGGTGGACGCGACGCTGGTCGCAAGTTCATCGAATCGCTGGAACTGTTCTCCCATCTGGCGAACATCGGCGATGCCAAGTCGCTGGCGATTCATCCCGCGACCACTACGCACTCGCAGCTGGACGAGGGTGAGCTCGCCGACGCCGGTGTAACCGACGACATGGTTCGCCTCTCGGTCGGCATCGAAAACATCGAAGACATCCTGGCCGACATCGACCAGGCTCTGGCCAAGTCGAAATAGTCAGTGCCGGACGGCGTCGGAACTGTTGAAACCCAGCGGATGGTCGTCTTTGACGGCGACCATCCGCTGACGCTTGATTCCGGGGCGGTCCTCAAGCAGGTCGAGGTCGCCTATGAGACTTATGGCCAGCTGAACGAAAACCGGGACAACGCGGTTTTCATCTGTCATGCCCTCTCCGGGGATGCCCATGCGGCGGGCATCCATGAGGGTGACGATCCGGATCGTCCCGGCTGGTGGGACAACCTGATCGGTTCGGGCCGGCCGCTCGATACCGATCGTTTCTTCGTGATTTGCGCGAACGTGCTCGGTGGCTGCAAGGGCACCACCGGCCCGTCATCGATTGATCCTGACACCGGCAAGCCTTACGGTTTGCGTTTTCCCCTGATTCAGGTGCGCGACCTGGTCAATGTGCACCGGGCCCTCCTGTCGAAACTCGGAATCAAGAATCTGCTGGCCGCGGTCGGTGGTTCACTTGGCGGGATGCAGGCGCTCCAATGGTCGATCGATCATCCCGAGGAGATTGGTGGCGCCCTGATAATCGCCGCTTCTGCCCGGCTTTCCGCCCAGAACATCGCGTTCTCGGCGGTCGCACGGGAGGCGATTATGCGGGATCCCGATTTCGCAAACGGGGATTACTACAGCACCGGCAAACGGCCCGATCGGGGCCTCGGCCTGGCCCGCATGATCGGCCACATCACCTATCTGTCGGAAGAATCCATGCGGGAGAAGTTCGGTCGCCGGATCCAGGACGCCGAGGTTCCCCGTTATGGCTTCGATGTTGATTTTCAGGTCGAGAGTTACCTTCATTACCAGGGGCAGTCTTTCGTGGAAAGGTTCGACGCAAACACCTATCTCTATCTGGGCCGGGTAATGGATTACTTCGATCCGTTCAGCGATCGGAAGCGGGTGGTCTCCCAACTCGCCAGGTCAAACACCGGTTTCCTGGTTCTGTCTTTCGATTCCGACTGGCGGTTCTCCACCGACCATGCCCGGGATATGGCAACCGAACTGCGGATAGCCGGGGCCCCGGTGACCTTCCGTGAGATTTCATCCCCGCACGGACATGACGCTTTCCTTTTCCCGACTCCGGATTATCACGAGACGGTCGCCGGCTACATGAACCGGCTCGCCGGGCAGGCCGGCTGATGCGCGCCGACCTCGACATCGTTGCTGGCCTGATTGGGCGCAGCCAGAACGTGCTGGACCTCGGCTGCGGCGATGGGGCACTGCTGGAAACCCTGATCGAGAAGCAGGACTGCCGTGGACTCGGCGTGGAGATCGATGTCGATGATTTTCACGCATGTATCCGCCGGGGTGTTCCGGTCACCCATGGGGATCTGGAGGAAGAGCTTGAACGCACGGCCGATGGTTCGTTCGACTGCTCGGTGCTGTCGTTGACCCTGCAGGCAGTTCGTCGTCCCGACCAGGTTCTGCTGGAGATGAAACGGGTGGCACCCCGGCTGGTCGTTTCGCTTCCGAATTTCGGGCACTGGCGCCTGCGGGCCAGCCTTTCTGCCAGGGGGCGGATGCCAGTTACCGATTCGCTGCCTTACCAGTGGTATGACACCCCCAACATTCATCTCTGTACGTTGCGCGACTTCGAAAGACTTGTCGCTGAAACGGGTCTCCGGGTGGAAACGATGGTTCCGGTCGGCGCCGATGGCCGCCGGGCGCCTGGCCGGGCCAGATTGGCTCCGAACCTGCTTGCCGAGCGTGCTGTTTACGTGCTCGCGACCTGAGTCACTTGGATTTTCGGTGCGGGGTCAGCCCCGTTGTGGCAGTGAGGGCGAGTTCGACGGGGTCAGATAGGAGCCAATGCCGTCCAGGATCGCATCGGTGACGTTCTGCCCATCCGGGGCCGTGGTCTCGAGGCCGGTTGTCGCGACCAGGGAAATCGCGATCCGGCGTTTCGGGAACCAGGCGACATTGCCCATGTATCCGTTGAAGAACGGGTTTTGCCGGCGCCAGTCGTTGACCATGATCAAACCCTGGGCGAAATAGGCGCGCTCCGGGTCGGGGCCGATTCCGGGCGCAAACCTCTTGACCATGTTCTTGCGGGACCATCGGGAGAGGGTCCGGCCGGAAAGCACGCCTTTCGCTTCCTTGGTGACATTGTCGATCGATGCTGTGGCCAGCATCCCGTTGCCGAGCCCCCAGGAGGGCGACCAGCCGGTGGACTGCTCGAAAACCCCGCGTTCGCTGGTGTAGGCGGCAAGCGCCGGCCCCGGGATCGGGGCGAGACGGGAGAAGGTCATGTTGATTCCCAGCGGGCGCAGGACCCGCTTCTGCATCCGCCTGGCGATCGTCGTTCCCGGTTCGGCCCGGCGGAGGATCCGGGCGAGCAGCAGGTAGTTCGTGTGTGCGTAGTTGAAACAGGCGCCGGGTTCGCAGGCGAACCCGCGATCGAGGGCCGTGTTCAAGAGTTCATTGCCGGTCCAGCGACGAAACGGATTGGCGTGAATGGCATCCACGAAAGTCTCGTTTCCCTGTACCCAGTCGAGGTATCCGGAGGTGTTGTTCATCAGCATCCGGACTTCGACCTGTGAGGCCCTGGGTATGCCGGGCACCCATTCTGAGATCGGGTCGCTCATTTTCAGGCGGCCCTCTTCACGTAGCTGGTAGATCGCCGTGGTCAGGACCGGGATCGTCATCGATCCGATCCGGAAGTTCATTTTGGCGGTGGCTCGAACCCCGGTCTGGGATTCCCCGAAGCCGCGGCGCAACAAGCGGTTTCCGCCAACGTCGACCCGGGCGATGACCGCCTGGAGCTGGTTGGTTCGTTTG
>JBAWHK010000069.1:0-3570 GCA_049593795.1 Solirubrobacterales bacterium | reverse complement strand
GCTCTGGCCATCCCGGTGGTCTTCTGGGGCGGCTTTCCTTTCCACCGCTCGGCTTTCAGGTCGGCCCGTCATGGCGCTTCGACCATGGACACCCTGATCTCGATCGGAACCCTCGCCGCGTTCTTCTGGAGCCTCTACGCGCTGCTCTTCGGCGACGCCGGAATGATCGGCATGAAGATGACCTTCGAACTCGTCCCCGAGAAATCGAGTTCACTCGACCAGCTTTACTTCGAGTCGGCGGCGATCGTCACCACCTTCCTGCTGGCCGGACGCTACTTCGAAGACCGGGCCAAGGAACGGGCTGGCGACGCACTCAAAGCACTGCTGAACCTCGGCGCAAAAGACGTTTCCCTGCTCCGTGACGGAACCGAGACGAAAGTCCCGATCGGTGACCTTCAGGTCGGGGATAAATTCGTGGTTCGCCCCGGAGAAAAAGTCGCAACCGATGGCGTGGTCATCGAAGGCAGCTCAGCCGTCGATGAATCGTTGCTCACCGGAGAGTCCGTTCCCATCGAAAAAACCGAAGGTGATTCGGTTGTCGGCGCCAGCATCAGTACCGGCGGACGGCTGGTGGTCGAAGCGACCCGGGTTGGCTCCGACACCGCCCTCGCCCAGATTGCCCGGCTAGTCGAAGATGCGCAAACCGGCAAAGCCCCGGTCCAGCGACTGGCCGACCGGATCTCCGCCATCTTCGTGCCGGTGGTGCTCGTTCTCGCGGCGATCTCCCTGACTTTCTGGCTGCTCGAAGGCAGCGGCACCTCATTCGCGATCAGCGCTGCCGTGTCGGTCCTGATCATTGCCTGCCCCTGCGCCCTCGGGCTGGCCACACCCCTGGCCCTGCTGGTCGGCACCGGCCGTGGCGCCCGGCTCGGGCTCCTGATCAAAGGGCCGCAGGTGCTGGAATCAACCCGTCAGGTCGACACGATCCTGCTCGACAAAACCGGGACCGTGACTACCGGTCGCATGGAACTGAGCGGCGTCACGATCGCCACCGGCAACGACCGGACCCAGGTCCTGCGACTCGCCGGGGCAGTCGAGGATGCTTCCGAACATCCGATCGCGCAGGCAATCGCGGCCGGAGCGCGGGCGGAGATCGGCGACCTGCCCGACGTGACCGCTTTCCAGAATCACGAAGGAACCGGCGTCGAAGGGACGGCAGAAGGCCACGACATCGTGATCGGCCAGCCGAGCCTGATCGAATCACGACTCGAAGGTGCCAGCCTCCCGGATGAAATGCAGCGGGCCCTCGACTCGGCCCGGGCCGAAGGGCAGACAGCAGTCATCGCCGCCTGGGACGGACAGCCCCGGGCCGTGCTCGCCGTCGCCGACAGCGTCAAACCGGAAAGCGCCGAGGCGATAAGCGAGCTTCGTGAGCTTGGCCTCAAACCGGTCCTCCTTACCGGCGACCACGAGAAGACCGCGCGCGCCGTTGCCGCGGCGATCGGGATCGATGAAGTTATCGCCGAAGTGTTGCCGTCGGAGAAGGTCGAAGCGGTCAAAGCGCAGCAGGCAGCCGGCCGGGTGGTGGCCATGGTCGGTGACGGGGTCAATGACTCACCGGCGCTCGCCCAGGCTGACCTTGGCCTGGCGATCGGTACCGGTTCCGATGTCGCGATCGAAGCATCCGACCTCACCTTGATCTCCGGCGATCCGCGCGGAGCAGTCGCCGCAATCAAACTGAGCCGGGCCACCCTGCACACGATCAAGGAAAACCTGTTCTTCGCGTTCCTCTACAACGTGATCCTGATCCCGGTAGCGATGACCGGCCTGCTCAACCCGATCCTTGCCGGGGCGGCAATGGCCCTCAGTTCAATCTTCGTGGTCGGAAACTCGCTGCGCCTCAGGTCCTTCAAACCAGACTGAAGTCACCGCCCCATCCAGTCTTTAGGCTAGGCTCAAAGCCATGAGTGAGTCACCGACAATTCCCACCGCAGCGGTTGAGGACTACGCCAAGGCGATTTACTCACTTACCGGCTGGGGCCCGGAGACGGCATCAACCAATGACCTTGCCGACCGGCTCGGGGTGAAAGCCGGATCGGTCTCGGCGATGATCAAGAAACTCGACGAAGCCGGCCTGGTCGAAAGAGTTCCCTACCACGGGGTGCGCCTCACCGCGGACGGAACCAGGGTTGCTCTCGCTGTCCTCCGGCGGCACCGGCTGCTCGAACTTTTCCTGGCGGAAGTCCTCGATGTTCCGTGGGAGCGGGTCCATGATGAAGCCGAAGTCCTCGAACACGCACTTTCGGAAGACCTCACCGAACTGATCTCACTCAAGCTTGGTGACCCGGCCTATGACCCTCACGGCGACCCGATCCCGGACCGTGACCTGACCATGGAAGAAACCCGCACCGAAACCCTGGCCGACCTCGCGCCCGGTGACCGGGCCCAGTTCGTCAGGGTCAGCGATTCCGACTCCGAGATGCTCTCCTACCTGACGAAATGTGGGATCTCCGTCGGGAAGAGCCTGGAAATGGTCGATCGCCAGCCATTCGATGGCCCGGTTTCGATCCTGATCGAAGGCGACACGCACGTCCTGGGCCTCACTCTCGCCCACGCCATGCGCGTCGTGCCGCTTGACTGACCACCGGCTCGATCGGACACCTCCGATCAGGAAGGCGCCTCAAAGCTCAGGCAGCCATGTCCGCCTGACGAGACAGGTCTAGCCGCATGGTGTGGGAGACCTCACTGAGAGCGGCCGCGACCTCGAATTCCCTCGCCGGCGACATGCCGCCGGTCCCGCAACTGGCCGTGATCAGACTCCGGGTGGCTGCTGCCGGAACCTTCGAAAGCGCCGTTCGTAAACGTTCGATCGCATGAACCGGATCCTCGGAGTGCTGGGACGAAACGGCGCCCCAGGCAATCTTTCCGCCTTTGGCCAGCACCTCATTCAGCGCAGTAGCTGCGTCGGCGTCAACCGGTTCGAGACACAGGTCGAAAGAAACCAGGTCAGGACCGGTCGAATTGACCAGCCCCCACGGCACTTTGCAGCAGAAATGGAAACCCCAGGCCGGCGCGACCATCCTCAGTGGATCCCAGATCGAAGCCACGCCTTCTGTTCCGAAAACCGACATCGCCGGTTCATCGATCAACAGGATGGTTTCGAGTTCGCGTTCAGCGAGCACGGCCAGTCGGTCGGCAACGTTAGCCGCCAGCCAGGTTGATATTTCCCTGGCCATCTCCAGCGTTTCCGAACGTGGCCATTCACCGCTGCCCCTTCGCTCAAGGGCGTAAGCGAGAGTTGCTGGACCGGTCACCTGCAGCTTGACGATGCCATGCTCCGGCCGCCTGCGATCCAGCCGGCCGATGAACTCCTTCCAGGCCAGTGGCCGCTGACGGTCACGCTCGGGTGACCACCCGCAACGTCCGGGGTCGCTGCCGAGCCATTCGCTCACCATGTCACCTTCCACCCGGGGCAGTTGCGGGCAGAACGGAATGTCATAGGACTGGTCGACGTGACCCGCGGCATAAGCAGGATCGCTGAAAGGCAGGCTGCCGATCCCGGTGGTTGACCAAGGTTGAATCCGGTCGAGAAGCTTCATGAGATTTCCTTCATCCGGGCGGCCGTTACGC
>JBAWHK010000068.1:0-22665 GCA_049593795.1 Solirubrobacterales bacterium | reverse complement strand
CGTGCTCTACGGCAACCCGGCAACAGTCATCGTCGGCTTGGCCACACTGCTGGTACTTACGTTCTTCTGGATTCTGGTTCCAGCATTCGGTCGCCGGGATTTGGGATAGACGGGGAGAAAGTCCGGCCCGGCCGGACTCCCTCCCCTTCGATCAGGACCTTCAGGCTACCTGTCCGGCGTGTTTTCCTTCGGCGATTTCCTCAACCATTTTGGCGCAAAAAGCAGGCAGGTCGTCGGGGTTGCGGCTGGTTACGAAACCTTCATCAACCACTACTTCCTGATCGACCCATTTGCCACCCGCATTCTCGATGTCGGTCTTGAGGCTCGGCCATGAAGTCAGGGTCCTGTCGCGGACGACATCCGCCTCAACAAGTGTCCACGGCGCATGGCAGATTGCCGCTACCGGCTTGCCGGCGTCAAAGAACGCTTTCACGAAATCAACCGACTTGCCGTCGGTCCGCAGGTTGTCGGGGTTGGCCACCCCGCCCGGCAGGACAAGTCCGGCATAGTCGCCGTGATTGACCTCAGCAACGGTGTGATCGACCGGGAAGGTATCGCCCTTGTCAAGGTGATTGAAAGCCTGGATTTCGCCCGTTTCGGGGGCAATCAGGTCAACCTCCGCCCCGGCTGCCTTCAGGGCGTCCTGGGGCTCGGTCAGTTCAACCTGCTCCACACCTTCGTTGGCGACGAGGATCGCCACCCTTTTGCCTTTCAGTGCTTCACTCATGTGTCTGCTCCTTTCGTTTTCGATCAACCTTCAGGTACCCGGCCCGAAGCGTCGAAAACGTTCCTCTGTCAACTCAGAGGGTGGCCCAGATGATCAGCGAAATGATTACTGCCGGGATCGTGTAGAGCATCGCGAGCCGGGCCATGAACTTTTCCCATACGCCGGTGTAACGCACGCTTTCGAAAAAGAGCAGGCCGACAATGTGCGCGGCGTTCAGCAGGAATGCACCGATTGCCAGCAGCAGCACCACAGCAGCACCCCCTGAAATTCCGCCGTTGTCGTCGGCTCCCGCGGTTCCGGCTCCGACGGCAATCAGGCCGAGGGCGACAGTGCCGATGAACCCGACGAGAATCCCGAAAAGGTCACGTCTGGTGAACGGCGGCACGTTACGGGTCCGCTCGATGCGCTCCTCTTCGGTCTCGGCACGGCCCGGGTCCCGCCTGGTCTCGACCAGCCCCGGTTTGGATCCCGAGGTGGCATCACCGACCACCAGTTCAACCACTGGCTGGTGAAACTCGTGTTCGATCCGCTTCCAAAGGTTCTTTTCGCCATAAGCCGCATCTTTGTCGGCATGGCCGACGACGATGATTTCTTCAGCCTCAAATTCGCGCAGGCCGTCACCGATCGCCAGAACCACATCCCCGTCTCCGACCTGGCCAATCGCGTCGATACCGACCGTTTTCAGTTCAGCCAGGATGTTCTCCAGCCGTTCGCCGGCTTCCTTGATCGCCCCGTCGAACGCCGCAAGCTCATGTTCCAGGCCCGAGCTCGCGAGCGCAGGGGCAATCACGAACACCTGCACCTCGGCCGAACGGCCATCGATGTGCTGCCGGAGTTCATCCAGGAACTCCGAGCCGCGGAACTCCTCGTCCGCAACCAGAAGAACCTTAAGGGTCGAAGTCGTAGTTTGTGTCGGCTCGCTTGTCATGCGAGCGATATACCCGTTTCAGCCTGAAGCAAAAACGTATCGCGCCAACTATGGCTCGATTACGTTGAACCAGAGGCTGAAACTGTCCATCAACGAGAAGACCTCAACCAGCGCCTGCGGATCGGGATCGGCCCGGATGTCACCGGAAGAAATCGCTTCTTCGAGGGTGATCTCGTCCGCGACGATGCGGTTGATCGTCTCCCGCGTGGTGGTGACGGAGACATCCGCTGATGGGTCCCGACGCTCGAGCGAGTGGCTGAGCGTTCCGTTCGCCAGGCGAAGAATCGCTTCCTCCCGGGTATCAGTCAAAGCGAGATTGAGGGTGATTTCCCGGCCGGCGGCCTTCGGTCCATTCAGCCTGATCCCGAGAAGATTGAAGACCATCCCCAGGGTGAGGGCGCGGATCGAATCCGGACTTCCAGTGCCCACCTCGAAAGGCAGCGACGGAGTTCCGAAACGAAGCTCCTGGGCCCCGTTCAGGTAGGCGTTTCGCCAGGTCGAAGATTCGGTCTGGTACCCCATCTGCTCCATCGCGTCAGCCTCCAGCTCCCGCGCTTCGCGATTCTCCGGGTCGCTGAAAACGACGTGGTTGAGTACCTCGACGACCCAGCGATACTCCCCGCGGTCGAAAGACTCCTTTGCCTTGCGCAGGACTTCTTCGGCGCCACCCATGAACTCCACGTATTTACGTCCCGCATCTACCGGGGGCAGGTTGTGAAGGTGTGCCGGGTTCCCGTCGTAGGCGCCGAGATGCTTCGCATAAGTCGCCTTGACATTGTGGTTGATCGTGCCGTAATACTCACGCAGCGCCCAGTGGCCAGCCAATGACTCCGGCAGTTTCACTTCCTCCCCGATTTCGTCGGGGGTCGCACCGTGGTTGGCCAGACGCAGGGTTTCATCGTTGATGTAGCGGTACGCATCGCGACCCTTGCCCAGCATTTCGTGGATTCGTTCCTGCCCCCAGACCGGCCAGTGGTGCATGCCGTACATGACGTCGGATTTCGCAGCCCAGCGGTCGATCGTTTCGTTCAGGTAGTGCGACCAGGCTTGCGGATCACGAATCTGGGCCCCGCGAATCGGATAGGTGTTGTGGAGAGTGTGGGTACAGTTTTCGGCCGCCGTCACAGCCCGCAGTTCTTCGATGTACCAATGCATTTCGGCGGGGGCTTCGGTGTCCGGCGTTGGCATGAATTCGAATGTGAGGCCGTCGATCAGCATCTTCTGGCCAGCTTCGGTTATGTGGTCGGTCGGAGCGAGCATGGTTACCGTTCCGAGCGAGACCCCGACCCCGAGTCCGACCCCGACGGTGCCCTTTTCGTCAGGGGCCAGCAAGCCACCGAACTGGAACATCGCGCGGCGGGTCATGGCGTTGCCGGCCATCACGTTTTCGGAGACCGCTGCTTCAAGGAAGCCTTCCGGCGCGATGATCCTGGTGCGGCCGGCGATCACGTCCTTCTCGTCAACCACCCCACGAACGCCACCGTAATGATCGACATGGCTGTGGGAGTGGATCACGGCGACAACTTCCCGCTGCGGGCGATGCTCGAAGTAGAGGTCCATTGCCGCTTTTGCGGTTTCGGACGAAATCAGGGGATCGACGACGATCAGGCCGCTGTCGCCTTCGATGATCGTCAGGTTGGAGATATCGAGATTTCGCACCTGATAGATCCGGTCGCAAACCTCGAAGAGTCCTCCCCGTGCCATCAGTTGACCTTGGCGCCACAGGCTCGGGTTGACCGTTTCCGGGCATTCGGCGGCGTCCCCGATGAAGCTCAGCCGGTGCGGGTCGAATACCCAGTCACCATTCTGCCTGGTGATTGGTCCGTCGGCCAGAGGAGCGATGAATCCGCGCGTCGCTTCGTCGAAATCACGTCGATCTTCGAAAGGCAGGTGTTCCAGGACCTTGTCATGCGAAGCCCTGGTGAAACTGGTGGCGTCTTTTCTCTCACTCATGCCCACTCCTCGTCTTCATCGCAGCCAGAATCGATCGATTATTGCCACACGGACAATATTGGATCGACCATTTCCCGAAAAGTTACTCCCAGCGGACAGACCCGACCATCCCTGCTCCCAATAGGCTGAAGCGATGACTCTTGAAGAACGAAGCAGGAACCGCGATGGAACCGCAATGTCCAGCAACGAATATGTCGGTTTCGTTCTGGCAGTGATCGTGCCTCTTATCGGCCTGCTTTTCGGCCTCTACATGAAGAGTGAAGGCAATCCTTACGGCGGCCGGATCGTGCTGGTTTCGTTGATCTCCGCTGCGATCTGGCTGATTCTCGTCCTGGCGCTCTAGGAGCCGCTGGAGGAGATCCGCACTGACCCGGTAACCGGGGTCAGTTCACTGAGGCCGGAGATCAGTTCTTCCAGCCTGGCTTCATCCAGGCGTCCGGCGCTCGGGCCCATCTCGACCAGGTCTTTCACTTCGGCCGGCTTCAGTTCCATCGTCCATTCAACGGTGCGGACCTGCATCCCTTCGCCAGCGTCGCCGAGACTCTTCTCGAGGCGTTCTTCTTTGTCCGGATCGACACCCACCATTTCGAAGGGCTCGATCAGTTCCTTCAGGTGATCCGGGTTCGGGGTCACCACGATCAGCCGTCCGCCGTCAGCGAGTATGCGATCAATCTCTTCTCCGTTCCGCGGCGCGAACACGTTTATCACTATTGCGGCGCCCTGATCCCTGACCGGAATCTCATGCCAGATATCGGCGACCGCTGCCCCGGCGCGCGGGTGGCTCTTTGCCGCCTTGCGCACCGCGTACTTCGAGTTGTCGATACCCAGCCCGAAACGTTCCGGGGAAGTTTCGAGTGCCGCCGCCAGATAGTGACCGGTGCCGGTGCCAAGGTCGATAATCGCCCCTTCGACTTCTTCCAGCCCCGGGCTGGCAACTTCTTCGCTTAACGCAACCGTAACCGGGTCGAACAGTCCGGCGTCCAGGACCCGTTCCCGCGCGGCGACCATCTCTGCCGAATCCGCGGTGTGGGTACCGGAGTACCGGCCGAGCAGACTGACGTATCCCTGCCGGGCAATGTTGCTCGTGTGTCCGTTGCTGCAGACGAGGGACCCGCCGTTTTCGCGCAGCTCGTTGCCGCAGTGGGGACAGATCAGGATCTTGACGATGGCTTCTTCCACAGGGCCACAGTAGATGTACGGCCCCGGCCGCGCTTCGTCGCCGAAGGCCGCAATACTTCATTTTATATAGTAGGTCTGGTGCCCACCTTTCGCAGACTGCTCGGTTTTCTGCGTCCCCACCGCCGTGAGCTTTGGGGATCGCTGATCTTCGCGTGGGGTGCGATGGGCGTAACTGTGCTGATTCCGTGGCTGATCGGCGAAGCGGTGAACGCGATCACGGCCAGCAACAAAGCGGAGCTGCTCGACATCGTTTTGCTGATCCTCGGGGCGGCGGTCCTGCGCCTGTTGCTGACCATGGTCCGGCGAATCGTGGCCGGCAAGGTCTCCCTGGCGGTCGAGTTCGACCTCCGCGAAAACATCTACGGGCATCTCCAGAGGCTGGAACTGGGATTCTTCGACACCCAGCAGACCGGCCAGTTGATGTCCCGCGCAACGGTCGACATCGGTGCGATCCGCTTTTTCCTCGGTTACGGCCTGATCTTCTTCTCGCAGAGCCTGCTGACCGTGCTGCTGGCGGGCACCGTCATGTTCTTCATCAACCCGTGGCTCGCCCTGATCGCCCTCACCCCTGCCCCCCTGGTGGTCCTCACTGCCGTGCGGTATTCCCGCCAGTCGCGACCGGCGATGCAGGAAGTCCAGCAGCGAATCGCCGAACTCACAGCCGAAGCAGAAGAAAACGTCACCGGCATCCGGGTAGTCAAGGCATTCGGCCAGGAAGACCACCAGCTGCTGCGGTTCCAGGGTGCCGTTTCGAGACTTTTCGACCAGAGCATCAAGTCCACCCGGATCCAGGCGTTTTTCTCACCGGTAATCGGAGCCCTGCCACAGATCGGCACTGCCCTGGTGCTGCTGATCGGCGGTCACGCCGTACTCAACGGCACCATGGACATCGGGCAATTCACCGCTTTCTACACCTACATGATCCTGCTCGCGTCGCCCCTGCGTATGGTCGGAATGGCACTCGGCATGGCCCAGAGGGCCGTTGCTGCCGGAAACCGTTACTTCGAGATCATGGACCGGGATCCGGAAATCGTCTCCCCCGACAACGCACCCGCGCTCCCCGACGGGGACGGCCATGTCGAAATGAAAGCAGTCAGCCTCCGCTACACGAAAGACAATCTGGAAGCGCTCGACGGGATCGACCTGGACGTTCAGCCCGGCACGCGCCTGGGTATCGTCGGACCGTCAGGATCGGGCAAAACAAGCCTGGTTGCGCTGATCGCCAGGCTCTACGATCCGACCGCAGGTTCGGTAATGGTTGACGGAGCCGACCTCCGGGACATCGATGTGACCTCCCTGCGAAGCCACACCGCGTACGTGTCGGAAGACAGCTTCCTGTTCGGCGACTCGGTCGCCGCAAACATCGCCTACGCCCGGGCCGACGCTTCGTTCGAAGAAGTGAAACAGGCAGCCATCCTGGCCCAGGCCCATGAGTTCATCGAAGAGCTCCCGAACGGATACGACACGGTTGTCGGGGAACGCGGACTCACCCTCTCCGGCGGTCAACGCCAGCGGGTCGCGATCGCCCGCGCGCTGCTGGCCGATCCGCGGATCCTGATCCTTGACGACGCGACCTCTTCCCTCGACGCCACGACCGAACAGGCGATTCGGGCGGGCCTGGCCGAAGCGATGCGCGACCGGACAACCTTCGTGATCGGCCACCGGCTTTCAACTATTTCTCTGGCCGATGAGATCATCCTGATGGATGGCGGCAGCATCGTCGACCGGGGAACCCACGAAGAGCTGCTTGGACGGTCCAGCCTCTACTCCGAGCTGATCACCGACGACCGTGATGTCGAGCCGGTTTTCATCGACGAAGAAGTCGAGGTAGTGCGGTGAGCAGGAAAGAAGCACGGTACAAAGGCGAACCCGACCGTCTCCGCAAGATCCGCTGGGTGCTTGGGCTGCTCAAGCCCTACCGTCGTCGAATCGTGGTCATGGTTTTCGCGGTAATTGCCGCCAGCCTGACTTCACTGGCTCCGCCGTATCTGGCCGGACGTGCGATCGATTCAGGGATCCAGACCGGGGACGAACGTGCTCTCGCGATGATCGTCATCGCCTTCGTGATCTTCACGGTGGCCTACGCGATGACCAGCTACCTGCAGACCTACCTGGTCGGATGGATCGGGGTGCGGGTCCTTCAGGATCTGCGGGAAGAGGTCTTCAAACACATTCAGAAGATGTCGATCGGCTTCTTCACCCGAAATCGCCCGGGAACCCTGATTTCCCGGATGACCAACGACATCGAAGCGTTGAACCAGCTGATCTCGGACGGCATAGTCACCCTGTTCAGCAACATGTTGACCCTGGTTGGCGTGGTTGTGATTCTGCTGCTGCTCGACTGGCAGCTGGCCCTGATCACGTTCAGCGTCCTGCCCCTGCTCCTGGTCACGAGTCTGGTTTTCCGCCGGTACTCGGCCGGTGCTTTCCGTGAAACCCGTGAACGGATAGCGGCGATCACCGGACACCTCCAGGAAACGCTGAGCGGGGTCCGGGTCGTGCGCAGCTTCGGGCAGGAAGACCGGCACCTGACCAGGATGACCGAGCTGAACCAGCTCAATCGCCAGGCAAACATGAAAA
This sequence comes from Solirubrobacterales bacterium, assembly GCA_049593795.1. Classification (GTDB taxonomy): domain Bacteria; phylum Actinomycetota; class Thermoleophilia; order Solirubrobacterales; family 70-9; genus 67-14. The sequence goes on along the minus strand of JBAWHK010000068.1, from coordinate 15,298 downwards.
CGGTCTACCTGAACGCCACCTACTTCCCGGCGACCGAACTGATGACCGCGATCGGTACCGCCGCGATCCTCCTTTTCGGTGGCTACCAGGCGATGAATGGCAACATAATGATCGGCGTCGTTGTTTCCTTCATCGGCTACCTCCAGCTGTTCTTCGACCCGATTCAGCAACTGGCGCAGCTTTACGCGACCTACCAGCAGGGAATGGCAGCGCTCGACAAGATCTTCGGCCTGCTCGACACCGAAGCCGAGATCGTCGACAGCGCCGACGCGGTCGAGCCGCCAGTCATTGCCGGGGCGCTCAGCTTCAAAGAGGTTTCGTTCAGTTACGCGACCGATGCCGAACGCCTCGAGAGCGCCGACCAGTCGGGACGCTGGGCGGTCCGGGACATCGATCTCGACATCAAAGCGGGAGAAACCGTCGCCCTCGTCGGCAGCACCGGAGCCGGGAAATCAACCCTGGCGAAGCTGATCACCCGCTTCCACGATCCGCAATGCGGAACTGTCAACATTGATGGCCAGCCACTGGCCCACTACCAGCAGCGTCCGCTACGGCGGCAAATGGGGATCGTGCCCCAGGAAGGGTTCCTCTTTTCGGGAACCATCGCCGAAAACATCAGTTTTGGCCGGCCCGAAGCCACAATTGAAGAAATCACCGCTGCTGCCGATGCGGTTGGAGCCACCTCGTTCATCGAACGTCTGCCTGACGGCCTCGAAACCGAGGTCGGTGAACGCGGCGTGCAGCTTTCCTCCGGACAGCGTCAGCTCGTGGCTTTCGCCCGGATCATTCTTACCGAACCCAGAATCCTGGTTCTGGACGAAGCCACCTCATCGGTCGATACCCAGACCGAACGAACGATCGAGGCCGCGATGGACCGGCTGCTTTCGGGCCGCACCGCCGTGATCATCGCCCATCGCCTGTCAACTATCCGCCGGGCTGACCGGATCGTGGTGATGGATCACGGCCGGATCGTCGAAACCGGAAGCCATGCCGACCTGATCGCCGGCGACGGGTACTACAGCAAACTTTATTCAGCCTGGATGAGCTGAGACGGAAACGGCCGGGCCGAGTATCAGCCGGGGCTGATTCCGCCGCTTGGTGAGCCGCCAGAACCGGATCCACCCGTGTCCGGGGCAGCTGGCGGGGCCGCGCCGCCCGAAGGGGCCGACGGGGTTGTCGCCGGGGGCGGCGTAGTCGGTTCAGGTGTGGTTGCCGGCGGTACGTAAGTATCGGTCGATTCAGGTGTCTCCGAAGGAACCCCGGTCGAACTGCCGGACGAGACTGGTGCTACCGGTGCTTCTCCGCATTCGATGAAGCCGTATTCCCCTGCCGCGCTCTGGAATGTTTCAAGTGCATCCGAGCCATCCGAAGCGTCGGACTCGGCCAGACCCTGGGCGGCCATTATCACCGCGGTCGGGGCGTCCCCGTCAGATGGTGTTCCAAGTTCGTCGAGCCGCTCGGCCATCCCCGAGTAGATGTCTGAAATCTGGGTTTCCTTGATGGTCTCGTCAGCCGATTCAGATGCGGCGATCGTTCCAACTGCCGCATTTACCTCGGCGCAGATACCGTCGCCCTGTGTGATCAGCTGCGCTTTGGTGATCGATGCCGGTTCGGTTGTGGTCTCCACGGGTTCCGGGGCAGCATCACCCTCGTCGTCCCCTCCACCGCAGCCAGCAGCACCAACCAGACCCACCGCAGCGATGATGGCTATCGCCATCCTTTTCTTCAATGGAAACACTGTTTCAAGGTAACAGAACCTTCGGTCGGCAACTGCGATTCAATGCCGATCGGCGCTGCAGAGTTTGCCCGTCGGCGTTATTCTTCTGAACACCCACTGCGGGGTAGAATAATGGCAATTCGTGCGGTTCTGGTCCGTGAAATCGGGGTTCGAGTCCCTGCCCCGCAGCTTTTACCCAGTACCTTCCCGGTCCTGGGTCCCTCTCAATACTCGCCGTAACTGACGCGACCGACAGGTTCGGGTCGATTTTGCCGCGGATACGACGGTCAAATCGACCCGGAGCTTCTGTCCGTCCGAACCGGGCGCTTCCGGGAACCACAACCGCAGATCCGACTACGATCCCGCGCCGAGAACCCTCTTCAAAGCTTCTTCCTGCCCCGGATCGAGGACCGCGAGGATGTCGTCACCGGCCTCCAGCTCCGAATTCGCGTCCGGAACGAAGCCGACACCGTTACGAAGGATGGAAATCAGAAGAGTGCGATCCGGGGTTTCGATCTCCCCCACTTTTTTGCCGGCGATCGGCGAATCTTCAGGCAGCCGGAACTCGATGATCTCGATCTTTTCTTCCTCGAGATCGAGCAGATGCACCAGGTTCTGGTGGGGCACCTCATGTCCGAGCAGCCTCAGGATCAGGTCGGTCGAAGAAACCACCGGTTTGATGTCGAGCAAATCGAAATGTGGCCTGTTGCTGGGGTTGTTCACCCGGGCGATGATGCGCGGCACGCCGTATTTTTCTTTCGCGACCTGACAGATCAGGATGTTGTCTTCGTCATCGCCGGTTACCGCGACCACCATCTCGGCCCGCTCGATTCCGGCACGTTCAAGCACCCAGAGTTCGGATGCGTCGCCGTAATGAACGTTGTGTTCAAGCTTCTGTTCAACCGCGAGGTAACGACTCCGGGACTCCTCAACCAGCGTGACTTCATGCCCCTGCAGCAGCAGTTCGCGGGTGAGGTTGACGCCGACTTTGCCGGCACCGACAACGATCAGGTACATCAGTCTCCCCCTGTACCTTCGAGCTCGGGCTTTGAGAGACCCGCCCTCAACCGGTCGCCGAGCATCTCGGTTGCGACCCGGGTCGGGCAGACAATGTCCAGACCCTGCTCCGCATACCATTCCGCCCGCAAAGGATCGAGAATTCGCGCGATCACGGTTTCGACTTTGTAGCGACGCTGAGCTATCTGGGAAATGACGATGTTGGTGTTGTCCCCATTGGTCGCCGCAACGAAAGAATCGGCTTTTTCGATGCCGGCCATCTCGAGCGCTTCCGTTTCCAGGGCCGTTCCTACGGTGAATATTCCGCCGGCTTCCTCCCAGTCGCAATCCATGCCGACCTCAAGCCTCGCGTGAGACTCGGGATCCTCGTCGAGACACGAAACCGTGTGCCCCTCCTTCAACATCGACTGGGCCAGACCCGAGCCAACCCTGCCGCAACCGACTATCAGAACGAACATCGGCCCATATTACGCAAACGGCCGCATCAGTCGGCCGGGGGCGCGGTGAGCAACACCCGGGCCGGAGACCGTTTCAGAACATAAGCGGTAATCGGACCGATTTCAGCGGGAAGCGATTCCCCGATGCCGCCAAGATTGCCGCCTCCCCGGATCGCGGTTGGCGGCTCGGCCCCCATCACGATCACATCCGCCTCCCACCGTCGGGCCGCAAAAACTATCCCGCTTCCGACCTTGCGTACCCGGACGATCTCGGCGTGGACTTCGACATCCTCGTATTCCGACGCGACGGCGCGGGCACGCTCAACCGCCCGAACGGCTTCAGCCTCGACTTCATCCGGAAGTGGGTCTTCCAGGGCCAGTGAGAGTGGAACCGGGATCAGATAGATGATGGTCAGGATCGCCCCGGCGTCAACCTGCTCCGGATCCTCCTCCGCGGCCAGACGACCAGCCGTGCTGACGATGTCGTCATCCAGTTTCGTCCCGAAGATCGGCACGAGCATGCGGTGGAACTCAACCGATATCCGGGGCCTGGTCAATGCCCGGGCATCCACCGTCACCTGTTTGGTCAGGCTCACATTCTCAAAGTACTTCCTGTAGATCACGTAAGCGATCAGGCCAAAACCAAGCCAGCTCAGACCGACCCAGCGAGCCGAATCGTGGAGCACCAGAACCGATCCGAGCGCAAGGGTCCCCATCAACGCCCCGAGCACGGCCGGCAGCGGCGCTTCCGACCCGCCTATCCGAATCGGCATTGGCACGCGGAACGGACGGTCGGCATCCGGCATTGAGCGCCGCAGCTTGATTATCGAAAGGTGAGCGATGGTTATCGCCAGGGTCGCCCCGAAGGCGTACACCCCGGCCAGCATTTCCACGTCACCCATCAGGGCAAGCACCAGCACCACCAGCGCACAGCCGATTATCGCTTTGTAGGGCGTTTCGTAGCGGCGTCCGAGCTGTCCGAGCCAGCTTGGGATCTGCCGGTTTACCGCCAGCGTGTAAACGTGTCGTGACACTCCGAGCATCGCGGTATTGGCAGCCCAGATCAGGGTCGGAGCGGCGATCAGTGCCACCAGCCACCGCATCACGTCGGACAGCCACGGTGGGTCATAGGCGGAAACCACCCCGAGGACGGGAGCTTCGATGAAAGTGCTGCCGAGTTCGGTTTCCGGACCGGAAGGCCCGACAACCACCGGTACCGCCATCAACGCAATCGCGGCCATGCCCGCGTAAAGCACCGGCACCAGCCACATCGACCGGGTGACCACACGCCCGAACTGTTTCGGGTTGAGGTCCATGTCGGGCGCGAGGTTGGCCACTGCCTCGATCCCTGCATACGCAAGCATCGCCAGCACAGCCGAGTAGATGATGTCATCGGCGCCCGGGCTGGTGAACAGGTCGATGTTCCGGGTCAGCACCTCCGGGTTCATGACGACCAGAACACCGACCCCGACAACCAGCAACTGAAGCAACAGGTCGGCCCCGGCCAGGACAAGCAGGAACCTGGGCCGGCGTCGGGCCGGAACATCCAGACCGTTCAGCACCGTGATGTAGAGGACCACCGCCCCGACGATCGCCGCGCCCCAGATCGTGCCGTGAGTGTCACCGGTGATCGGTTCGAGGTAATGCGGGACGGAAATTACCGCGAGGGCAATGACGATCAGGTAGTCGAGCAGGATCACCCAGCCGGCGATGAAAGCAATCAGTTCGTTGAAAGCGTGCCGGGCAAACGATGATGACCCACCGCGTTCCCGCAACATCGTGCTGCCTTCGAGATAGGTGAACATCGTGATCACGAAAAGCAGGCCGGCAACCAGGAAGATCAGCGGGGTGAGGCCAAGCCCTCGCTTGGCGACCACACCAAGCGCGAAGTAGATCGAAAAGCCGACCGCCGCGTAGGTGACGATCAGCAGCCAGAGAGCACCTGAGCGCTCGCGGTCCTTGCCCGGCATCTTCACTGGCCACTACCGCCGATGCTGTTCTGGAGCCGCCATCGTGCGACCCCGATCCCGACGAACGCAAGGCCGATCAGGACTCCCACCGATAGTGGACCGCCACCGTTGACGATGGTGATCCCGAAGATGATCGCCCCGATGACGATGAAGAAAACGGAGACGATCTTCACCGCCAGGTCATAGAACCGGTTGCCGTTCATTTGCCGGTCCCTTCCGACACGACTATCACCCGGCAGGGCCGTTCACGCAGCACCGTCTGAAGCGTTTTGCCGTAAAGGGGCACGCCATCACGGGTCCGCAATCCCATCACTATCGCTTCCGCTTTGGATGACTTTGCCTGACGGGCAAGGAAGTAGCCCTCCTCGCCGGGCCTGACCCTTTCTACCCGACCGCTGACCCTCATGCCGGCAATCAGCTTGGCCTGTTCGATCTTGCCCTGAGCTTCGGTTTCCTCTTCTTCCATCGCACTTTCCAGCGGCAGGTGCCGGGGAACTGTCAGCAGCGCGGTTATGTGGATACCGCGACGCCGGTCCGAGGCAAGTCGGGCCGCGGTAGCCATCAATTCCTCTGAAAATGGCTGTTCGGCGGCAAACGCCACCATCACGCTGCGGTACTCGAGTTCTTCCACCCCGAGTGGTTCCGGCAAAAGTACCTTGACCGTTTTCGACAGCGGCAGGCGCTGGTATCGCCGATATCCGAAGTAGACCATCCCGCCAACCACCATCCAGCCAATGCCTACGGCAAGCGTGGTCGGGTTGAGCGCCATCACGACCAGCCACGCCAGGAACGTGCCGGTGCCGCCGATCAGGGCTGAGATCGGAACAAGGACGCCTCTGAGCCGAATGTTGAAGCGGGGTTTCCATTCCCGTTCCGCATCCGGGTACTTCTGTCTCAATCGAATCAAGGCGGCGTGGGCGATCGTGAAAGAAAGCATCGCCCCGAACGAATAGAGCGTCGCCAGGAAGTCGGCTTTACCCGGAAGCAGGGTGACGATCGCGAGAACCGCAAAGAGCATGATCGCGATGTAGGGAGTGCGGTATTTGGGATGGATCTGGCGAACGACCTCGGGCAACTGCCGGTACTGGCCCATCGAGTAGCTGAGGCGGGACACGCCGATCAGGGCGGCATTCGTCGCAATGATCAGAATGACGGCCGCGAGCACACCGACATAGATCCTTAAACCGCTGGTCAGCCCGTGTCCCAGCCCGAGGTTCTCGACGATGCCAAGGATCGGGTCGTCGGCGTAGGTGGTGCCAAGTTCAGTGACGTACTCACCGGCCGAGTTCAGTTCAACCGGCATTGCCGAAAGGGCAACGATCGGGATCAGCAGGTAAAGCGCCATCACGGCCATCACGACGAGCCCGACGCCCTGCGGCACGGAACGGGCTACATCCCTGGCTTCCTCCGACATGTTCGAGATCGTTTCGATGCCGGTGTAGGCGATCATGCCCACCGCGATGCCCAGAGCGAAATTGGACCAGCTCGGAGCGACTCCCAGCTGAACGTTGCTGATCAGAACGTCCGGCGAAAGAACGAGGAACAGGCCGATGCCCACGAGAACGATCTGGGTCGCCAGATCGGCCACCGCGAGGATCGTGTTGAGCTTCGCTGATTCCTGTCCACCCCGGATGTTCAGCCAGGCCAGAAAAGCGATCAGGACCGCCCCGCCAATGATGTCGCCCGGCGCTTGACTCAGCGCCGGCCAGAACACCGCCAGGTAATGCGGCACGAAATACGCCGAAATTGCAACCGTGATCGTGTAGTTCAGCATCTGCCCCCACGCGGCAATGAAACTGACCAGCTCGTTAAAGGCATGACGGGCGAAACTCGAAGATCCGCCAGCTTCCGGATACATCACCGTGGCCTCGGCATAGGTCGCTGCCGTGCAGATGAAGATGATCCCGGCGATTACGAACGCGAGCGGGGTCAGGCCCAGCGCGAAAGCGGCGGTTACGCCCAGCGCGTAGTAGATGGACGAGCCAACGTTTCCGTATCCAGCGGAAAAAAGCGCGCTCGCCCCGTAGACACGGCTGAGGCTCTGGTCGCGAGGGATGCGTTCAGCCAAAGTGTCCTGCCGAAGTCAGCCTGGATTCCACCGCGGCGACTCTACTCCGCTTGGCCAGCGAAGGCCGATGGGCGATCCGCCCGCATCCGACGGTGCCGCAGCGGAGATTCCTAGGAAGTTCCCCAGGCCCACTGTAGCCTGAGAGAAATGGCTCCGGGATTGGTGTCCGTAACCTTGAACTGGACCGGCATCGAGACTTTCATTTCCGCGATCAGATCGGTATCAGGAGAAACATCGAGGGTGAAACGGGCCCAGTCACCCTCGCGTTTCACTCCAGTGACCTGACGAACGCCAGGCAGGCTGCGCAGGGTGGTTTCCGCGACTGCGGCCATCGCCAGTTCAGGCAGCGGCGAAACCGTCACCGTGATTACTTCGCTGTCATCGGTGTCGGTGGTGGCTACCGTTTCGGGCACTCGCTTTGCCGGGCTGGGTCGCTCAGGACTGGCGCCGGGACTCAGCGCATCGACCGCAGCAACCAGGGCAGACACATTCTCGCCGAGAGATTTGAGTTCGGCGACGATTGTGGCGACCGAAGCCTGAAGGTCTTTGATCTGACTGCCGTCCGGAACCTTGGTTCCTGACTCGCCGGGAATGTCTGTGCCGGCCAGCTCATCATCCGAGTGAACGCTCATGGACCCATGTTAGTTGAGCCGCGAAACTTGGTCAGCCCAAACAGCCGGATCAGGTCAGCCGGTGTACACCTGGGCTGCGATCACGCACCAGTTCTCGTCCGGGTCCGGATCGTTCGCTTTCCAGCGGGAGGAAACCAGAACACGTTCTCCACTGTTGAGCTGGATGTAAAGCATGCCGTTGTTAGGCAGACTGGCCTCGATCGGCCCGGAGTTCTGGGTTACCTGGAAATCGTCGGAGCCTTCCCGCCGGATGATTTTCGCGCCGGATGGAGTGTCTATCGTGATCCGTCGAGTTCCGTTCGTTCCTGATTCGCAGACCGCGGTGACTTCGCCGAGACCCGGGAAGTCAACTGTGCTGGTCGTGTTGGCATCGGTAGCGTTTTCGTTGCCACGCCAGACGATCTGGACTGATCGCGCCAGCGGTTTCTCTTCGGACTCGGTTTGTGTGCGGAAGGTCGCTTCAACGTGGCAGCGGGAACTCTTCGTATTGTTGAAATCCCATTCCCAGTCGAGCTCGAGCGTGGTTGGCGGGGCCAGCGAAACGCCACCCGGCCCTTCAATCGGACCGCGGTCGGAAATTATTCCCTGGAATTCACCGGTTGAATATTTCTCCACCGGACTGAACTTGTTGAGACCCTCCCGAAAATCGGGACCGGTTCCAGCCGCGTACTTGGCTTCACGCAGCGCCTTCTCGCTGAAGGTTCCCCAGTTCTTGTAGGTCCAGTTCATCATTGCTGCTTCCCGCCCACCATTTGAAGGGTAGAACCGGATCCATTGCTGGTCGGGACTGCAAACGATCTCGCCGTAACCGATTCCGGGCGCGACGAATCCACCAGCCTGACGGCCTTTGTAGTCGCCACCCTTCCAGTCAACGACAACCTTCTGGATCTGTTCGCCGGTCGCTTCGACTGGCAGTGCGCCACCGCCGCCGCTGACGAATTTCACGGTGCTCGCTGTCTGACGCCACGCACCGCTGCTTAGCTGTCCGTTGAGGACAACTTTGTAGGTCCCGGGTGAAAGTTTGTTGCTGATCGGCAGTTCGGCGACGACCTGGTTACGACCAAGGTCAGCGATTACCTGCTCGGCCACGGTCGCGCCATTCTTGTTCTTCAGGGTCACCCGAACGCGGCCGACTTCGGTGCGACGGATCGGACCCAGCGCGAACCTGACCGTGCCGACGTTATCTCCAACCCTGGTGCTGAAGGGAAGTGCCTTTACCGGCAGGCTCGGCTTCTTGAATACCCATTTGCTCTTCTTGGTGCGGGCTGATGAACATCCGCCTTTGCGAGCGGTGACTTTGATCCGGTACCCGCCCCGGCCGATCTCGCGGATCCGCTTGAGACGGATCACGGAAGTGCGACCGCTGACCAGGCGCCCGGACATGCGTCCTTTGGCGTAGACCTTTCCGCCTTTGATTACCTTCACCCGTGCGTTGAATACTTTGCCGTTGGGCCGGACGTAAACCCAGGCCTGGGACTTCTCAAGCAGCGCAGTTGGGTCATGGGTGCTCAGCTTGGAAGAAAGAGGCAGCCGTTTGCATTGTTTGCCGGCAGCGGATGCGGGCGCAGCAAACAGCGATACAGCCAGCAGGCTGGCGGCACAAAGGGAGAGATACAGGGAAATCTTGCGAGTCACTTGATACATGATGGCACTACCTTCTAAACCCCGAATCAAGGGTTAGTAGCGGCCTTGGCGGGCAGATCGCCCTTGCGAAACCGGGAAACCGGCTATTCACCCTCGGTCGCACCGGTGGTACCGGTGCTGCCCGTGGTGTTTGTCTGGCCGGTTGGCGTCGACGTGTTGTAGAAGATGACATCCGGCTCTGAGGTGCCATCCAGCCAGCTCTGCTCGGTCCTCCGGGTTTCGTCTGGGAGCGGCACGAGGGCTGCCTGTTCCGCGAGGCTCTGTGACCGCGCCAGGCTCTCCGTCAGGAAATCGTTGATGTCGGAATCCTTCATGTTCTTGTAATTCACGGTCAGCAGCAACTGGCGGGAAAGCGGGTAGCTCGCGTTGGTCACTGTGGCCTGCGAGGGGAAGATGCATTCCGGCTTCCGGAAATCGTTGCTGGCGCTGATCTCCATCGGACGCAGCTGCTCTTCGAAAGCTTCGTAGTAGGAGAATCGGAAAAGTCCGAGGGTTCCGCGAACCTCTTCTATGCGGCGAAGGGCGGCGCGGTTTTCTTCCACATACCGCCGGGAAGGCTTGACGTCAGCCTGAAGGCTCTTCAGGTTAGCCCGGGCCTGATCCAGTTTGCGCTGGTCGCGGGCCCTGTCTTCTGCGGAGCGGCCGTCCTTGATGCCTTTGGCTTTTTCTGCCTCGGCGTCACGCACGGCCCGCTTGGCGTCGGCAATCGAGGAAATCACGCTCTCAAGCACGTCCTGGGATACCGGGAAGTCTTCTGCCCTCAGGAAATCCTTGTTGGTGCCAACCACAGCCCGGCGAACACCGGCGTCGGTCGGGTATGCCTGATAGTCGCCACGGAATGACAGGAGGGTCGGTTCGGTGTCACCGAGGACGTACTGGCCAAAGAAGCCGAACACGTTCGAGTCTTCGTCGGGCCCGGCCACTTTGAGGCGGGGCGCGGAAGCGTCGACGGTCACGTTGTGGTCATAGCCGACTTCCGACCAGCTGTTCACCGGCGATCCTGCCCGGAACATGTTGCGAACCTCATCGAAGCTGAGGCAGTCCACACCAACATCGGTTTCGTTCTTGATTGCCAGCACGGCGGCATCGGATGCCACCTGAAACTGGACCGGCTGGATTCCGCGAGCCATGCATTTGCGGTATTCGTCGGGCGAAATCGGTCGGGCTGAATCGACCAGATCCACGTTGCCGCGACAGAAATCGGCAAAAGCGGACTGCTCGTTGCCACCGATCTCGGTGATGGTGGCGGTTCCACCGTTACGGTCGTAGGAATCAACCAGGCTTTCGGTCAGGGATCCCTGCGCCTTGCCGGCGATGGTGATCTGCCCTTCCGTACGGGGCGTGGCTTTCGCGGTCTGCTGCTGGGTGCCACCCTGGTCCGGCTCCTGGAATGCGGCGCCTGCACCCGAGGTACCGGCATCATCCGGGGCGTCGCTCGACTCGATTCCGCAGCCGGTGACGATCAGCAGCAAGCCTGCTGCGGCGATGATGGATACGAACTTTTTCCTGGATTCGATGAAGTTCACTGGCCCGCATTCGTTTGGTCGACTGAAGTTTCATCCACGCTGGAACCGGAAGGTCCGTCCAGATTCACCTGACTGAGAGGCGGATCCTTGTAGATCTGCGGTAGCTGGATCACCTCAAAATCGTCAAGGGTGAGCCACCCGAGATCAGATCCTCCGATCACCCGCTGCGAAGTCCCGCGAGGGGAATAGAGAGTCGGTACGGCGGCCCGGTCAACCACGATGGCTCCGTACTTGCGCAGGGCAACCAGGATTGATTCGGCGGAACGGCCGCGGGCACCCTTCAGATTGACGTTGCGCTGATCGGCGGTCACGTTGGCACGCAGCCTGATGCGCGCACCGGCCGGCAGCGAATTCTGGTTGCCGTTGCCGTCGGTGACCGATGCCGGCTGAACGAAGTTCCGGCGGGCCAGTCCGGGAACGGAAATTGCCAGGGCGTGGTTGATCCGTCCCTGGGAAGCTTCTTCGGCCCCGATCACACCGGCGAACAGAGGCAGTCCGGAGCCACGGGCACCAACGGCCCGGTCCGGATCAACTGAGATCGGATTGGAAAATCCTGGTCCGTCCAGAGTCCAGCCCTTCGCGAACTGGTAGGAAATCGAGTTGTCCGACTGGCGACGCGCGCGCCAGAAGTCATATCCGATGCCGGCTTCGAGGTCGATGACGCTGAGCCAGCCGTCATACCGTGGATCGGGCGTCGTGTTCGCCGGGATCGGGAGGCTGCTCGGAACTTTCGGACTGCCCGCCGAGCACTTCTGCTGACGACAGACGAACTGGGTGACTTCGGAGCCGTCTCCCCCGGCTTCCACGATCAAGGGAGCCCAAGCTTCCGTATTTACGTGAAGGCCTTTGTTGACCTTGCGGATGATCGGCTTGAGGCCGTCTTCTCCGGGCTGTTCCTTTACCGCAAACCGTTCCGTTGCCAGATCCAGCATCCGTGACGATTTGGGGTCGACCGCAAGGCCGTCAACCTCAGTGTTCCACGGGCTGTTCGAAGCGAACACCCGTCCTCCAGCGACGACTGAATCGCTGGATGAACTGGCGACCGCGTCGGAGGTTGCGGCGGAGGTCTGTCCGGCGGTAGCTTCGGCTGTTGCCGATTTATCCGAGTTCGAATTGTTCGAATTCGAAGAGTTGTTGGAGCCAGAGTTGTTGTTTCCGGCGTTGTTCGAGCCTGAGTTATTGCCGCTGTCGCTGCTGTCGTCACCGCATGCGGCTACGCCGACGCTCAACGCCGCGATCAAAGAGAAAGTGACCAGCCATCTGGCCGGGTTAGCTGAGGCTTTCATCATTCTCCTTCGAGGGCCGGAGCAGACGATGATCCTGAGCCACTGCTGGTGGACGGGCTGGTTGCAGGGGAACCGCCATCGCCGCTTGCCGGCGTGTCGGTGGTCGGGGTTGACTGCGGGGTTCCCTGGGTTGCCGAAATCGATTCGTCAGGCGTATCCGCATCTACCGTCGGCGGTGTTTCCGGCGTAAACGGGCGAGGCGTGGTCTGCGGCAGGTTGGAATCGCTGTTCTGGTTCTGCTCTTCGATGCTGGGCGGCTTGACGTCAGCGACTTCCACCAGGACATAACGATCGGTGCTGAAGATCGGCGTGAAGCCGGATTCGCCTCCGGACACTGCCAGCGGCCACTGTTTGCGCAGCTGATCGCCGGCACGGCTGATCGTGATCAGCATGTAGTCAACGCTGCCGAAAGGATTGTCCTTCACTGCTTCCCAGTCGCCTTCGCCCTTGTCGGCGCGGTCGTAGAAGAGTTGCGGACGCCCGGACAGAAGCATCGGTCCATAACTGAAGTTTTCGTCGACCAGAATCCGGTCCTTCACCTGCGGCAACTCATCCTTGATGTAGTTCGCCATTGCCAGTTCGGGGTTGACTCCGACCGTGTAACCGCCAACTGACCTGGTGCCTTCCTGGCTGTCCAGATCCTCGACGTAGCGCGTGAACGCCTGGGCCTGGTTCTGGTAGTCGTAGTCCTTCATCGCATTCCAGCCGAGCGGTACCGCTGCGACAAGCCCGATGATCATGATGATTCCGACACCGACCCGCATGCCTTCTGCGGCAGCGAATATGTAGGAGGCCCCGACTAATGCGAGCAGGGCGAGCGGCAAACCGACCGACAGGGTCATCAGTTGTGCTTCATCGGCAACGATAGTGCGGATAAACGGCACTGCGAGGGCCAATACGGCGAGGATGAAGAGTCCCCAGGCAAGCGAGTCGCCCTTGAGGATGCCGACCAGCAGCAGCATGATCAAAGTGGCGATACCGAGCGGCGCGACACCGAGCACCACCTGGAACAGGTCGCCGAGGGCATCCATCGGAGAGGCACCAACCGCTTGCAGGACACCGGTCGTGTTGACCTGGATGAACCCGGTCTGCGCCGTGATCCAGCCAAATGGGCTACCGATGATTATCCAGTTGAGAAGAATCCAGACCATCAACGCGTAAACGGCCGGGGTCAGGAAAAGAATCAGGGAGGAACGCATCCGGTCACGCGCCGACCCGATGCCGATCGCCATGATCGAAAACATCAGTCCGACCGTCCAGAGGGCGTATCCGTAGTCGACCATGACTGCGATTCCCATGCCGATGCCAGCACCGACGATGTAACGGGTATCACCGGTGATCTTCCAAGAGATCACCGAAAGCAGGCTGATTGCGGCGAAAAGCATGCCGAAAACAACCGGTTCGCCGTTGCCGGCGTAATAGACCAGCATCGGGTTGAGCCCGAACAGGACGAGCATCAGGATCCGGAGGCCGAACGGCATCTCGCAGCGTCGCAGCAAGGAGTTCAGAAGAGCCATCATTATGCCTGCTGCCAGTGCGGTCGCTACCGGCAGTGCCACAAGCGACGTAGCGAGCGGTTTGATCAGCGCCAGGGGCAGGAACATGACTGAGCCGAGAGGGGCAACGCCGAGACCGATCGCAGCCAGCTTGGGCGGTGAGTTCCACCAGACCATGTAGGCGTCGTTCAGGCTATGCAGCGAATTGAACGAGACGATCCGGCCTTCGGTGATGACGAAATAGCCGATTACCCCGTACACGACGGCGAAGAACAGGAATACCAGCCAGCCTTCGAAGCCGGCCTTGGGCGCGCCGCCCCGGATCGGTGTCGGCTCCTGATGCTCGCGAACCCGCTGATCGGTGACGATCACGCCGTTTTCATGGGGGCCGGTAGTGACCGGCTCCGCGACACGACCCTCGCGGATCGCGTCGTCAAGTTCAACCTGGGTTGCGGTGCGTTCAGTGGCCATCAGTTAGACACCTTGCGCGGCGTTCCACCGGCGGTAGCACTTGGGCCACTGGATCCGAGGTCCACCCCGTGTTCTGTCTTCTCCCAGTAGAACGGGTTTGTGAAGAGCTGAATGAATCCCTTCCAGGCGGCGATTGACATGAGACCCCAATAGAAAGGAAGGAACAGGGCGTAAGCAGCGAGGCCATCGTCACCACGACGCACGGCGGCAGCCATGCCGAGGTACATGAAGACGAAGTTGCCGAGGAACAGCTGTGCTGCAGCCAGGTAATAGACCCATCCCGGGAAAAGTTCCTGGATGAAACCGAACTGTGTCAAGGCGAAAAGTGTGGTCAGGAACCAGAAAATCGGGTTGATCAGGAAGATGAACGTGCCACCGATCAGGAGCTGGAATGACACGAAACCCTTGAAGCCGACGTTCGACATGAGGCGGAACGGGTTCCGCATGTAAACGAGCCAGGTCTGGATGTATCCCTTGATCCAGCGTGAACGCTGACGGATCCAGCTTCCGATCTCGGTGTTCGCCTCTTCGTAAGTGGTCGAATCCATCATCGTTGTCCGGTAGCCGGCCTGATGGAGCCGGACTCCGAGGTCGGCGTCTTCGGTCACGTTGTACGGGTCCCAGCCACCGACTTCGACCAGCTGGTCGAGCTTGATGTGGTTGGAGGTGCCGCCGAGCGGAATCGGATCCTTCCGTGCATCAAGGCCAGGCAGGACGAGGTCGAAGAGCATCGCGTACTCGATCGAGAACCAGCGGGTCAGGTAGTTGGTCTGCTGGTTGAAGAAGTTGAGCTTGGCCTGGATGCAGACGATCGACTCGTCGATGTTCTCGAACATCAGGACGGCCTTCTTCAGCTGCTGCGGATCGGGGCGATCCTCGGCGTCGTAAATGACGACGTATTTGCCCTTGGCCCCGAGCAGGCCGTAGTTGCAGGCTTTCGGCTTGGTCTGCGGGTTCGAGGCGGGCACGATGATCGGCCGGAAATGTGGAGGCAGATCAAGCGCGTAAATCGCGTTGATCGTTTCATCGTCTTC
>JBAWHK010000067.1:0-2888 GCA_049593795.1 Solirubrobacterales bacterium | reverse complement strand
AAAAAATCAAGGCCAAGGTAAAAGGCAAGGTCCGGTTCACCAGCCCGCGTAGTAGACGGCCGGGAATCAAAGCCAACCTGACGATCAAGCCGCAGCCAGCAACGATTCACCTGAAGATGCCGGGGCTCCTTCCGCCCCAGGTGGCCAGGCTTGCTTCCCGCCTCAAGGTCAAACAGGGCTCGAAAGACGTCCATGCCGTCTACAGCCCCGGCTCCCATATTTACCTGGGTCTCGAACCGGAAGCGAAAGGCCAGCCCCTTCGAATTTCGATTGCGAAGGGCGGAATCAATCCGATTCCGAGGAAAGCCAAAACCCGCCGCTTCAAGTTCGTGTTCAAAATCCTGGGTGAGCAGATCAACTATGAAATGCAGAAAAAGGTACTTAGGGCCAGGCCATTGCCGCGACGCTGACGCGAGGCTCTTCACTGATCTGAAGCTTCTTGAGCCTGGCCGCTGTGGGGACACACCGTGCAGGCGCAAGATTCCCGGATCGTGACCATTCCAAACCAGTCTGAGAAACTTTCAGTTGGGGTTACGTCGGTCTGATTTGATTGGTGAATGAGCATCCAGCAGATTGACGAGTTGCGAGACCTCATCAACCGCGAAACCGAAGGTCCCGTGCTTTCGGTCTTTTGCCGTACGGACCCGCGGGACCCTTCCAGCCGCAGTGAAACACCGGGCTGGCTGGTTGCCCTCAGGAACGGCCTGAAAGAGGCCGCAGCCGGGCATGAGGGCGACCACGAAACGGTTCAGCA
The DNA here is from genome assembly GCA_049593795.1 of Solirubrobacterales bacterium. Taxonomy (GTDB): domain Bacteria; phylum Actinomycetota; class Thermoleophilia; order Solirubrobacterales; family 70-9; genus 67-14. The sequence continues at coordinate 2,134 of JBAWHK010000067.1, read as the reverse complement.
GGTCGCGAGACTGAGCGCTGCCGCCGAGCGCAAGATGACAGAAGCATCCGCGGTCGAACGCGGACGCAGCGCCGCCTATTTTCTCAGTGCCTGCGGGGCCATTGATTCCTTCCACACTTTCCAGATTCCGGTGCGCGACAACTTCGTCGGCCTCGATGGCGGTGCGGTTGTCTGGCCGATGGTCGATGTGCTCGATCGCGGCCAGCGGACCGGACTCGTACTGATCAGCCACGATCACATTCGTGTGCTCGAATGGCGTGACGGCCATGCGGATGACCTTGAGGCCTCCAGCTTCGACCTCGAACTGGGTGACTGGCGCGACTACCGTGGGACCGCCCGGCCGAGCCTGTCCCGTGGCGGCCAGGCAGTCAACAACCAGTCGGCCTATGAAGAACGGGTCGAGGAGTGGCGCGCCAGGTTCGTCAAGGCAGCTTCGAAAGCGGTCGCGGAAACCGCGGTCGATCTCAAATTCGACCGTCTGGTGATTGCCGCCGAAGTCGACCTTTGCCGAGAGTTCGTTGATTCGTTGCCGAGCGGCACCAGGGACATGGTGGCAACCACGGTCGCCACCAACCTGATCGACATGAGCGCGGCCGATGTAGCGGCCCACCTCGATCCGCATCTGCGGGATGCGTGGCGCGAGCAGGTCAACGAGGTCGCCAACCTCGCCATGGAAAGGGTTCACGCTGCTGACCGTGGGGCGGGCGGTCCGGATGAAGTCCTGCTCGCCCTGACCGAGGGCCGCGTTGAACATCTCGTGATCGACCCCTATCTCGAAACCAAGGATGAGACTCTTTCCGACGGGGCTCGCCAGGCGATAAAGGACGCGGGGGAATCGACCCTTCAGGAAGCTCTGGTTGAGATGGCGATCCGTACCGACGCGCGGGTAAGTTCAGCTTCGGCCGATGAGGTCCCGGCCCTGGCTGAAGCCGGCGGCGCACTGGCACTGCTTCGATACTGAGCGGACTGGATAAAGTCCCTGCCCGCGCCCCGATAGCTCAGCTGGATAGAGCGACTCCCTCCTAAGGAGTAGGCCGGTGGTTCGAATCCACCTCGGGGTATGCAGGAGGAACACCGGCTTCGTAGGGTGTGGCCATGAGCGAATGGGCAGACGGATTCTTCAAGGAGTGGCAGGCAGCCTGGAATACCGGGACCGAAGCTGTGCTCGAACTGGTCACCGACGACATCGAGTACTGGGATGTAACCCTTGACCAGCCACTAAGGGGGATCCAGGAATACGCTGGCCATTGCGACAATTTCTTCGCTGCTTTCAGCGAGTGCCAGTGGTCGATGCGTGAACCGGTGATCCATGAACCGGAAACGGACCGGGTTACGGAACCCTGGGCTTTCACCGGGGTCAACAGTGGCCCGCTCTGGATCGGCCTGCCGGCAACCGGCCGTCGGTTGAACACGATCGGAACCGACATTTTCGAGTTCCGGGATGGCAAGGTGTGCCGGGAGCATTCCTTCTACGACGTGGTCAGCTCATTGCGTCAACTGGGACTCTGGCCAGGGATAGGCAGTCAGACCGAGTCGTTCGTCATGACACTCGGAAGCGCTGCCCTGAACGGACGCAAGGCACTTTCCAGATTGCCACTCCCCGGGACCTGAACCGCGCGTTTCGGCTGAAGAAGGCCTGGGCCAGGAACGATCATGTAGATCAGGGAAGCGTTCACCCGGCGATTTCCCCCAGACCGTCGGCTACGGGACTACCATGGATCAATGATCAACGATGCCGCAGCTCAACTCGGAAATCTGGATCAGTGTCTCGACCGGGAACTGGCCCGATTCGTTGAATCCAACCCCAACTCACAGGCGCTTCACGAGCGCAGCCAGAAATCCCTGATCGGTGGCGTGCCAATGCCCTGGATGATGCGATGGGCAGGCGGATTTCCGATCTACTCGAAGATGGCTCTGGGCACCAGGATCATCGATGTGGATGACCACACCTACGTCGATTTCTGCCTTGGCGACACCGGAGCGATGCCCGGCCACGGACCGGCCGCAGTGGTTGCCGCCATCCACGAACAGGCTTCGGCCCATGGCATCACAACCATGCTGCCCACCGAAAACGCAGCCTGGGTCGGTGAAGAAATGCGGAGGCGCTTCGGGCTCGAACGCTGGATGTTCACCC
>JBAWHK010000066.1:0-10658 GCA_049593795.1 Solirubrobacterales bacterium | reverse complement strand
CTTCGTCTGCCTGCGGCCATGGGTAGAAACCCTGTCCTGAAGCGAAACCGAGGCGTCCCTGGGCGACGAGGCGCCGGAGGGTTACTGGTACCGGGAAACGTTCGTCGCCGTATTTCTCGTTGAGTTTCTCTACTCGTTCGAGGGATACGTCGAGACCTTCGATGTCGGCTTTCCAGAATGGCGGGAAGAGTCCGCGGCGCGGATCCAGGCCGGCTCCGGCCATCATGCCGACGTCGATGTCGCGGATTGAGCAGACACCTTCTTCGAGCAGCAGGCAGGCTTCGACGAGTGCTTTGCCGAGGAACAGGTCGGACAGTTCCTGGGCGTCAGCGTCTCCGTCTCCGGGGATGTTCGGCTGGCCGTCCTTGTAGAGGCCTTCTCCACCGGTCTTGGCTCCGAGCTTGCCTTCGGCGACGAGGTTCTTCATGCCCTGGTGGACGTAGAAGCGGTCTCCGTATGCGTCGTTGAGGTGTTCGGCGACGTGGTAGACGGTGTCGAGTCCGAGCAGGTCAACGAGGATGAAGGGACCCATCGGGGCGACGTTTGCCGCGCCGACGCCTTCGTCGATTTTCGCGATCGAGAGGCCGCGTTCTTCCTGGGCACGCCAGATCTCACCAACTGCCGAGTTGAGGATGCGGTTTACCACGAAGCCGGGGACTTCTCCGCAGGTGATCGGCTGTTTGCCGATTGCCTGTGCGAAGTTCGAGGCGACCTGAACGGTGTTCGAGGTGGTTTCGTCACCGATGATGACTTCGACCAGCGGCATGACTGATGCCGGGTAGAAGAAGTGGAAGCCCACGACCTTGTCCGGACGGATTGTCGCTTCGGCCATTTCGGAGATCGAAAGACCGGAGGTGTTTGATGAGAGGATGGCGTGACCGGGGGTCACGGCGTCAAGTTCGGCGAATACGGCCTGCTTGATCGCCATTTTCTCGGGGACGGCTTCGATCACGAAGTCGACGTCTCCGAACTCGTCATAGGTGACGGTGCCGGTTACGAGACCCATGACTTCGGCGAGGCGTGCGTCTGCCTGTTCCTGGGTCAGTTTCTCTTTTTTGACGAGTCCAGCGAGCTGTCCGGTGGTGACGTTTCGGACTTCTTCGATGGCGTGGTCGACGAACTTCTGGTCGACGTCCTTGATTACGACGGGGGTGTCAGATGCGGCGATTGCCTGTGCGATCTGACCGCCCATGGTGCCGCCGCCGACTACGGCGGCCTTGTGTACGAACATGAGGTTTTGGTCCTCCAGGGGGTCGTGTGTTGAAGCCTTTTGCGAGAAGTTGACTCGCGGGTCAATAAGTGTATGTACCGTGGCGTGTCTGTGGGTCTCGGATTGTCTTCTGTGACGATGCTCCACTTGTTTCCCGGGGTTCACCTGCTACCTTGAATGGCGTTGGATTCCCCCGATGGGACTCCATCGAGGTTCTGTTCCTTCCTGCGCAGCAAGCGTTTTTGGGGTTACTGGATCTCCCCAACACCCCCTCATCACAGGAAGTTGAACTCATGTCATCGCAGTCTTTCGCCGATCTCGGCGTGTCTAAACCCGTAGTTGATGCACTTCAGTCACGAGGCATTGAATCGCCGTTCGCTGTCCAGCGACAGGTGATTGAAGATGTTCTCGAAGGTCGTGACGTCCTTGTCCAGTCCCCGACCGGTTCCGGCAAGACGCTCGCTTTTGGAGTGCCGCTTGTCGACCTGATCGCCGCGGATTCCCGTCGGCCTTCAGCGTTGATCCTTGCCCCCACCCGGGAGCTCGCCAGCCAGATCGTCGACGAGATGGACTCAATCTGCCAGGCCCGTGCCCTTTCGATCGCCGCCGTTTACGGTGGGGTCGGTATTCAGGCCCAGGCCAAGCGTGCGGCCCGTGCCCACATCGTCGTTGCCTGCCCAGGCCGGCTTGAGGATCTGCTCCAGCGCCGTTCGTTCACGCTCGATCGCGTCAATCACCTGGTGCTCGACGAAGCTGACCGTATGCTCGACATGGGTTTCAAACCCGCAGTTGATCGCATCGTCAAGAAGATCAGCAACAACCGTCAGACCCTGTTCTTCTCGGCCACGCTTGAAGGTGCCGCCGGACAGCTCGCTAACGCTTACACCCATGACGCGGTAACCCACGTCAACAAGCCCGACCTGAAAAACGTCGGCAAGATCGAACATCGTTTCATCCATCTTTCGCATGAAGCCAAGGTCACTTCTCTCCTTCACGAGTTGGAAAACTCGGAGCGGGGACGCACCCTGGTGTTCGTGCGCACAAAACATGGCGCCGACCGACTCGTAAAGAAGCTGAGCCGCTCACCCCAGATCAGGGCAGCGGCCATGCATGGAAACAAGTCTCAAAACCAACGTCAGCGCGCGCTGGCGGACTTCGAGAGCGGCAAGGTGGACACGCTCGTGGCCACTGATGTCGCTGCTCGCGGTATCGACGTCGCCGATGTCACCCACGTCATCAACTACGACATGCCGGAAGACCAGGACACTTTTGTCCACAGGGTCGGCCGGACAGGTCGTGCGGGTGCTGATGGCATCGGCATCAGTTTCGTCCTGGCTGATCAGGCCAGAGACACACAGAAGATCGCCAGGTCGCTTGGCCTGAGCCACGAATACGAACAGAGCGGTGCGCCGGTCTCGATTCATTCCGAGTCGACGACCCGTTCACGCAAGGGCGGACGCGGTTCCGGTCCGCGCAGCCAGGGCGGCCAGCGTGGCGGTTCCGGTGGCGGCAATGGTGGCGGCAGTGGCGGCGGAAACCGCAAGCGTTCAAGCCGCAGTGGTGGTGGCAGCGGCAACGGCCAGCACCCGAAACAGGGCAAAGGCAGCGGTAACGGTTCGCGGGGACGCAGCAGCCGCTGAGCTTCCCCTCCGCGGTGGGTACTTGGTCGCATCCGCAACAAAGTTCCCCGCGGAGGCAAAACCGTGCTACGGTCCAATAGATAGGGTCGGGAAGTAATCCCGACAAAGACGTGTGTAGCGCTCGCAGTCGTTGCTTTACCAGCATCCTCCGCGTTTGCCTCACCATCATGTGGAGGATTCAATGCCCACAGGCACAGTTAAGTGGTTCAGCGACGAAAAGGGCTTTGGTTTCATTACGCCCGATGACGGTTCGAAGGACGTTTTCGTCCATCACAGCGCCATTCAGGCTGACGGTTTCCGCACTCTCGCAGAGGGCGCGAAGGTCAGTTACGAAGCTGAAGACGGACCCAAGGGTCCCGCAGCCGCTTCGGTCGAGGCCATTTAGGTCTCAGCCCAGCTGAAGTACGCGAGCGCGCCCGCCTATATGGCGGGCGTTTCGTTTTAAGGGGTCGGTTCCGCAGCAACTCCGCCCCGCTTTCCGGGTTATCGCTTTGTCCAGTCCGAATGATTCGACCCGGGGGTTACGTGAAAATGGGGAAACAGTTGCGGGGCTTCACCCTTTTGGCAACGCTGGTCTTTGCTTCCTTTACGGGGACCGGCCAGGCGTCGGCGGACCCCGGGGAAGTTGATCCGGCTTTCGGGCAGGGCGGCACCGTGATCGTCCAGCCGGTACCGGCTGGTGACTCGTTCATGAACCACGCGATTCCGATCGGGGACGGGGGAACATTGACCGCTGGCGGTGTGGAGGACGGCAGCGCGATCCTGGTGAAACGGAATGCGGCTGGCCTGCCTGACGCTTCTTTTGGTGCTGGTGGACTGGTCGAGGTTCCTGATGGCGAGTGGCGCCGGGTGAGCCTGATGGCCGATGGACGGATCGTGGCTTTCGGGCGGGTCGGGACGGAAGCGTCGGTCGCCCGTTTTCTGCCGAATGGTTCCCTTGATCCTGCTTTCGGCACCGGGGGCATCGCCCAACCGGAAGTCCGAACTTTCTTCGACGCCTGGTCCGGTTCGGAGATGACCTTCCTCGGCGCCGGGATCGACAGTCACGGCCAGCCGGTCGCGGTGGTCAGGACTCATGGCTGTGACCTCAATAACAGTGACCGGCATTGCGACAACACGGCGATGGTCCGCCTTCAGCCGAACGGGCAGATTGACCCGGGATTCGGCGGTGGCGATGGAGTTGAAGTCCTGCGGACAAATCCTGCCAACAACAGTGTCTCGGCAGATGTCGCTGTGCTCGCCCCGGACGATTCCCTCGTTGTTGCTGGCGCCTACTACTCCGCCGGCGACGACTATTCCCGCGCTTATTCATCGGTCAGCCTGGGCGTCTACGGGCCTGATGGCAAACGCCGGCTTGATTTCGGTGGCGAAGGTGTGGTCGGTCGTGAAGTGAGCCGTGCCCTGACGGTCAACCTGCTCGAAGTTGACGCCGCTGGCAAAATCACTGTTTCCGCCGGTTCGGACGTTCTTCGATTCAAGGCCAACGGCAAACTTGACGGGTCGTTTGGCGTGAAGGGCCGAATCGCGCTCGCACGGACAGCGGTCGCGAAAACTTCCGGAATCAGCTCGTATTACGTCGACTCTGCCGCTTTCGATGAAGAAGGTCGCCTTTACATGGGAGGCATTTACCTGGGCAGGAAGCAGACCAAGGACAACCGGCGCGAAAGCTCAGTCGTTGCCGTCAGGTTCACCACCAGCGGCGGGCTCGACCCGACTTTCTCAAGTGATGGAATCAACAAGTCCCCGCTCGGTGAAGCACAGACGTTTGATGACTATTACGACGATTACGGCAGCGATCGGGGCGGAAGCGGCACCGAAGCCTTCCCTGGGTCTGACGGCGAAGTGAAGATTGCCGCAACGACCCTGGTTGACGATCAGCTGCAGCTGACCCTTACCGCGTTTCAGGGCGGCACCCCACCGGTCCCGAAGTGCAAAGGCACACCGGCGACGGTGATGGGCACTAAAGGCCCGGATGACATCGTGGCCGGCGACGTGACTTTCACCGGGGCCGGCAATGACCGGATCCGGAAAGCGAGTGGCATTGTCTGCTCCGGCGGTGGCCGGGACACAATCAGCGGTGGTGGCACCGAGATCTATTCCGGTGCCGGAAATGACGTGATTGACGTGAAAACCTCGGGCAAGGTCCACGCCGGTGCCGGCAATGACCATGTGACCACCGAAGGATCACCAGTGACCGTTTTTGGTGACTCCGGGGACGATCGCATCACTGCGGTCGGCGTAACTGCCAACGACACCTTTTTCGGTGGCCCCGGAAAGGATTATCTCGATGGTTCCTGGGGCCACGATCGGCTCGATGGTGGTCCCGGGCCTGACCGGATCATCGGCAGCCGGGACGACGACCGGATGTTCGGCCGTGCCGGACGTGACGTTTTGCTTGGTGGTGGTGGCACTGACACCTTGATCGGCGGTCCCGGCAAGGACAAACTGGACGCTGGCCCCCGCGGGCCAAAGCAACGTTTCTACCGGGGTAAAACCCCCGACGGACCACTTTTCCTGAAGGTCCAGGGCGGCAAGTTCGTTTTCGCCCGTATGGCGGTCAAGTCCACATGCACCGACGGCGACGTTTACACCTACAACCGAGGTCCGGCGTTCATCTACTCCGATTTCAAGGGCAGCAAAGGCAAGTTCGTCTATGACGGCAGCTACACCGATCCCTGGGACGGTTCCGACGGCATCGAGGATCTCAAAGGCAGGATCACCGCCGGGAAAGTAACCGGTCGTTACCGGGACACCTACGACCAGTTCCGCGGCCCCAAATGCTTTTCCGGCAAGGCGTACCGGAATCCCTGGATCAAGTTCCACGCCCGACGACTGCCGGACCCGAAGCAGGTAGTCAAACAGGGCGGCCGCTGACTGAACCAAAACGGCTCCCCGAGCGTGATAACCGTAGGAACCTACAACTCTGAATCGGCCGTTTGGCAGGCAATTGGTCGGAAGGGTCGAAGATAGGACAGGTATTCCCAAAGTTTCGACCGAATCATCTGGCATTCTGCCCGGTTGAAGGTATAGAGATGACAACACGGTTCAACGTTCGCAAGAAGGTCCTTGGCAATCTGACTCCGCTCAGGCTTGCCCACAAGAACGGCCCCGCCGCCAAGTCCAGCACCCCTGAAGTCTCTCCTCCGACCACGATCGAACCGATAGTGATCGATACCAACATGTTTGGTGAACCGGAGATCATGGCCGCCCACTTCCTACCTGGCGAGAAACCCGCTCTGGTTGACACCGGACCGGCGAACACGGCGGAAAACGTAATTGAAGCCCTCGACACGCTGGGCATCAAACGGCTTGACTCGATCGTCCTCACCCACGTCCATTTCGACCATGCGGGCGGAGCCGGCCGGCTGGCCGAACATTTTCCTGAAGCAACGGTCTATATCCATGCGGATGCCGCCGAGCACCTGGTCGACCCCCACCAACTTGCAGAAACTGTCGAATCGGTCTGGCATCAGGAGGCCGAAGGCCTGTTCGGGCTTCCGGTCCCGCTACCGGAGGGGCGCATCAGGACTATCGGCCACGGCGACCGCATCGACCTCGGTGACCGCCAGCTCGAAGCGATCGCTTCCCCGGGGCACACCCGGGCACACATGGTCTTCCTTGATCGAGGAACCGGCGCGATGATCTGCGGCGACGCACTTGGCCTCCAGCTGCCGGGCTCCCGGGTGATCCGGCCGTCCACCCCGCCCTCCGACTATTCACACGCCGACTCGGTCACTTCGATCAACCAGATGCGCGAGTTCGATCCGGCCAGTCTGCACCTGGCCCACTTCGGCCCGGCCCAGCAGGATCCGGACGCAACTTTCGACCGGGCGATCGTCGCTATCGATGACTGGCATGAATCGTTCGAGAGAAAGAGCGAGATCGCGGAGGACGAAGAAGAGCTGCTCCGCAGCGTCAATGCCTGCGTCGAAGCTACTCTCGAATCAGTACCGCCTTCGGTGCGCCGTGGCTTCGAGTCGGTCAACCCTGCCTGGCTCAACATCGCCGGAATGGCAGGCGAACGCGACCGCCTGCGCCGCGCCTCCTGAAGCTTTCCGGCTGACACTCCGGCAGGTCGGATGTCTTTGTCTGCAACGATTGGGTGGTGAACGAGTCCGTGGCCCTGCCGACCCCAGCTGTCAACCGCAGGGAAATATCGATCCTCTCGATCGGCCATGGATGCGTTGATGTGTGTCAGGGCGCTGTGCCCGCCCTGTTGCCGTTCCTGATCGAATACCGGGGCTACAGCTACGCGCAGGCGACTTCGCTGCTGCTGGTGATGACTTTCGTGTCGTCCATGCTCCAGCCTCTCTGGGGATACCTGGCCGATCGTCGGTCACTATCCGTTCTGCTGCCAGGCGGAATCGTTATGGCAGCTACCGGAATCGTGATGATCGGCCTCACTGATTCTTTTGTCCTGACCCTGACCGCCGTCGGCATATCCGGTCTTGGCGTTGGCGCCTACCACCCTGAAGGCGCAAGGTTCGCGAATTACGTTTCCGGGAAACGGCGGGCCACCGGAATGAGCCTCTATGCGGTTGGCGGCAATGCCGGCTTCGCGCTCGGCCCGATCCTGGTCACCCCGCTGGTCCTGCTGCTCGGGATACAGGGCGTGGCCTGGATCGCCATACCCCTGATCGTCGCCGCCGTGGTGCTCACCCTTGAGTTGCCGCGACTGGCCGCATTCAGGCCCGGAGGTGAACAGTCGGCCGACGAACCGGATTCGACGAACCGTCCGGATCGCTGGCTGGCCTTTTCCGGCATCGCCACGGTCGCCGGTTTCCGTTCAGCCGCCTATTTCGGGCTCCAGGCTTTCGTGCCGCTCTACTTCATTGTCCAACTGCACAGTTCCACGGCGGTTGGCAACGCTGCGCTTACCGGACTGCTCGTTTTTGGTGCGGTCGGCACCCTGGCCGGCGGCCGGATCGCCGACCGGGTTGGCCGGAAGCCGGTAATGGTTGTTGCTCTTGGCGTGCTCACACCGATGATCCTCCTGTTTCTGATCCTGGGCGAAATTCCCGCTATCGCGATGATCGCGATGATCGGTTTCTTCATGGTCGGCACGTTCTCGATCACGGTTGTGATGGGCCAGGAATTTCTGCCGGGCCGGATTGGGGTCGCTTCCGGAGTGACGCTCGGTGCGGCAATTGGTTTCGGAGGCTTCGTAGCTTTCCTCCTGGGCCTGCTCGCTGATCAGGTCAGCCTGACCACGGTGATGATCGTGATCGCCGTGTTACCTCTCCCTGCTTTCCTGATCAGCCTCCTCCTGCCCGGCGACGCCGACCGACCCGATCCCGGTCTGGCCGAACCGGTCAGCCGGCCGCGACCGGCGACCTGAAAGGGTTCCCCTGTGAACTACGACCTCGATCAGCTTGACCTTGAACGCCTGCGGAAGCGCAGAAGCGTCAAATGGACGTATCACGAGCGCGATGTGCTGCCCGCCTGGGTGGCCGAGATGGACTTCCCGCTGGCGGACCCTGTCCGCGGTGCCCTTGCGTCCGCACTCAATCGGGACGATTCCGGTTACGCGAATGCCGAAGCCAGCGGCCTGGCGGCTGCCTTTTCCGGCTTCATGGGGCGTCGCCTCGGATGGTCTCCGGACCCGGATCAGATCACCGCCACATCGGACGTGGTCGGCGGCATCACTTCACTGCTCAGGGCCCTCACCCGGCCCGGTGACGGCGTGATGATCACACCCCCGGTCTACCACCCCTTTTTCGACGTGATCACCGAAACTGCCTGTCGGGTGATCGAAGCCCCGATGCTGAAGGGGCGCACCCTGGATCTGGAAGCGATCGAGGCGGGCTTCAGGTCCGGCGCGAAAGTCATGATCCTCTGCAGCCCGCACAATCCGGCCGGTACGGTGCCGTCCCGCTCTGAGCTCGAAGCGATCGCCCGGATGGCCGCCGAACATGAAGCCTGGGTGCTGAGCGACGAAATCCATGCGCCCCTGACATTGAACGGAACAGATTTCGTGCCATACCTCGGCGTTTCCGATGCTGCCGCGGAGTGGGGAATCTGCCTGAGTTCCGCCTCGAAAACGTTCAACCTTGCGGGCCTTTCCTGCGCGGTGTTTGCGACGGCTTCAACCCATGCCAGACAAGTGATCCAGGAACTTCCTTTCGGTGCCACCCACCCGGGACATTTCGGTGTGATCGCCTCGCAGGCCGCTTTCGAAAGCGGCGATGACTGGCTTGATCAGGTTCTGTCCCAACTGGATACGAACCGGCACCTGCTCAGGGAACTCTTGCGTGAACATCTGCCTGAAGTCGGTTATGTGCAACCCGAAGCGGGATATCTGGCCTGGCTCGACTGTCGCCTGCTCGACCTTGGCGACGACCCTTCGGAAGCGTTCCTCAACACGGGCCGGGTTGCGCTCAGCCCGGGTCCGCAGTTCGGAGAGGGCGGAGCCGGCTTTGCCCGCCTGAACATCGGCACCTCCCCCGCCCTGATCGAGGAGGCTGTCGTGAGGATGGCAAAGGTGGCCCACTGTGCTTGAGAACGAACAGATTGAAATCGCAATCGCCCCGTGGCTCGAATGTCTCCAGCGGGTAACCGGACCTCTGGATCCGTTTGACGCCCACACCCATGTCGGGCAGGACGACCCGGACGGCTATCGGCAAACCACGCCTGAACTGCTTTCCGCGCTCGATCGGATCGACGCGAAGGCTGCTTGCTTCGCGATGCACGAACCGGCCGGATATCCGGGCGCGAACGACCGGGTGATCCGCGATTGCGCGGCCTCGGATGGCCGGCTGATCGCTTACAGCCGCCTCGACCCGAAATCGGATCCCCTCAACGAAGCGGAACGCTCGATCGAAGCCGGGGCCCGCGGCCTCAAGCTTCATCCGCGCGCCGAGGGTTTCACGATGGCCGAACCTTCAGTCGATGGCATTTTCGCTTTCGCCCACGAGCATCGACTGCCGCTGCTGATCCATGCCGGGCGGGGCATTCCCGCCCTTGGCGAACAATCGGTTGATCTGGCCCGCCAGTATCCGGATGCGAAGGTAATCCTGGCCCATTCTGCAGTCAGCGACCTTGCCTGGCTCTGGCGGGTCCTTCCTGAAGTGCCGAATGTCTTCATTGACACTTCATGGTGGAATCCGGCTGACCTGATGGCGCTTTACACCCTGGTCCCTCCCGGTCAGATCCTCTGGGCGAGCGACTCACCCTACGGACGTCCGTCCGGGGCGCTCGCATTCTCGCTGCGCTGTGCGGTTCAGGCGGGCCTTTCGCCTGAATCGATCGGAATGATTGCCGGTGGCCAGCTCAGCCGGATCGTCGACGGCCAGCCGGGGATCGACCTCGGACCTGCCCCTGGACCCTCTCCCCTCTCCGACCCGGCGCTGGAACGAATCCTTTCCCATCTCTATTCGGGGTTCGGCAGGGCCGTGGAGGGACAGGACACTGCCGAGTCACTCGCCCTGGCCGAACTGGCCTGCGCTGATCCTTCTTCGGACAACCCGGCGATGATGCTCGCTTTGCTCGAGCTGATCTCGTTGGCACGCCAGGCGGGGACCGAACTGCTGCCGGGCCGCGCGCACCCGCCTGAGCTTGAATTCATCGTGGCGGCGTTGATGGTCGCCCGGACTCCCGCGGTTCCGGTGCCGGAATCCACTTTCTGAACACCTGAAGGATTCCTGTCTGAAAACGGTTCAGCTTGCCTGAGATCGGGTATCGGATAATAATGCTGTGTTACGCCGTCCTTCGCTCATCCCGAGCCTGAAACCAGCGGAATTTGAGATGAATCAATGATTCGCCACAAGGAGGGGATCGCGCATCCCCTCGAAGGAACCGCGGAGGACTTC
>JBAWHK010000065.1:0-6739 GCA_049593795.1 Solirubrobacterales bacterium | reverse complement strand
GTCCTGTTCGGTCTCGGCATCGGGATCCTTGTCGGCATGACCGGCATGGGTGGCGGCGCGCTGATGACCCCGTTGCTGATCCTGATCTTCGGCGTATCTCCGACCACCGCGATCGGCACCGACATCCTTTACGCCGCGATCACCAAAACGGTCGGTGCCTGGCGGCATCTGAAGCTCGGCACCGTGAACCTGGGTTTGGTTTTCTGGCTGGCCGTTGGCAGCGTGCCATCAGCCATCCTCGGTGTCCAGATGGTGGCGATCCTTCAGCGACAACTGGGGGAGGACAAGCTCGACTCACTCGTTTACGCCGTGCTCGGCGGGACGCTTCTCATGGTCGGCGTGATCACCCTCGCCCGGGCCCTGATCGTTGCCAAGTCGATAAACGAACGAGACGATTTCAAAATCGAACGTCGGCACAAAGTCGCTGCGGTGACCATCGGTGTCACCACCGGCTTTGTCATCGGCGTGACTTCGGCTGGATCGGGCACCGTGATTGCGGTGCTGCTGATCGCCGTATTCCGCCTCACTCCGAAGCACGTGGTGGGCACCGACGTGTTCCACGCCGCGATTATTCTCTGGGCCGCGGGGATCGCCCATTTCGGGCATGGCAACGTTGACCTTGGCCTGGTCGGGAACATCCTGATCGGTTCGATTCCCGGGATCATCATCGGCGCTGCCCTCACCGAGAAGGTTTCGCAGGACAGGCTCAGGATCGCCCTCGGCGTGGTGCTGATCCTGTCCGGATTCGCCACCGTCCAGAAGGGCGATCCCCTGGTCTGGCCGATCGCGGCCGTGGTTGCGGGGATCGGTTTCGGGCTGATCCTGATGGCACCCCGCTGGTACGAAAAGTACCGGCCGAAACGTGAAACACCACCCGATTCAGCCCCGGACTCGTCGTGAACACGGCCAGCCGACACGGTTTTCTTGACAAAGCAGGTTCGGTATTGGTCTATTGCGCCGATTCGAGCGCAGGGATCATTTCCCATCAAGCCACGATTTGCGGGTTTTCTCGATCAGGGCAGGACTTGGCCTGCCCCATGATGGTTTACTAGACAAGTGCGTGTTTCCGCAAAAACCGACTACGCAGTCAGGGCTGCCGCTGAACTCGCGGCATCTCCGGACGGCCCGGTAAAGGGCGAACGGCTCGCGGATTCCCAGGACATTCCGCTTCAGTTCCTCGAGCACATCCTGCTCGACCTGAAACACGCGGGCATCGTCAGGGCCCGCCGCGGGGCGAAGGGCGGCTACTGGCTGGCCAAACCCGCCGAAGATGTCAGCATCGCTGAGGTAATCCGGGCGGTCGAAGGTCCGATCGCCAATGTCCAGTCGGCACCGCCGGAATCGATCACCTACCGCGGCAGCGCCGAACAGCTCCAGTCCGTCTGGATCGCGGTCCGGGCAAGCCTGCGCGAAGTCCTCGAAAACGTCAGCCTCGCCGAACTGGTCAGTGGAACCTTGCCCGCGAACGTGCAGGCACTCGCCGACTCCAAAGACGCCTGGTCCCCCCGCTGACCCGGTTGGCGAGCGGCGCCCGGGACGTCCCCGGACACCACTCCCAGGGGTTTTACAACTCCCGCTCGATCGTTGTGTAACCTGCGCCCAGGGAGTTTCACGGGACTATTACTAGTTGGGAGATGGTTTGTCTGAGAACGAATCGGTTGATGGTGGCCTGACGCGCCGCGGGGCGCTTCGCGCGGGTGTCGGAGCAGCCGGCGGAATCGCTTTTGCCGGTGGCATGTTCGGTCGCGCACTCGACGTCATGGCATCACCAGCCGTGATCGGTGATGGGCCGTACGGTCCACTGCAGGCACCCGACGCCAACGGCATGCGGCTCCCCGTCGGATTCACATCGAAGGAGATCGCACGGGTCGACCAGCCAGTGCTGCCGGGCAGTGATCCCTTCCACGTTCTGCCTGACGGCATGGGCACCTACAAAACCGACGACGGTGGCTTCATCCTCGTCACCAACAGTGAAGCGCCATACGTCAAGGATCTGTGGGAAATCGGTACCGCGGCAATCCGGTTCGACAAAGATTTCAAGGTAACTGACTACTACCCGATCCTGAAAGGCACCGACCTGAACTGCGCGGGCGGCGTAACGCCCTGGGGCACCTGGCTCTCCTGCGAAGAAAAGGAGAACACCGGGGCCGTCTGGGAATGCGATCCGTACGGTGTGAAACCGGCGGTCAAACGACCGGCGATGGGTTACTTCAAGCATGAAGCGGCCAGCATCGACCCGATCGGAAAGATGGCCTATCTCACCGAAGACATCGGCGATGGCTGCCTCTATCGTTTCCGTCCCGATTCGTATCCTGACCTTTCCACCGGAAAGCTTGACGTCGCCGAAGTCACCGACAGCGGCAAAGTGATCTGGCATGAACTTCCGGATCCGACTCACACCGGCAGCGTGGCCACAAGGCACCAGATTCCGTCCGCAACCGTCTTCAAGCGTGGCGAAGGCATGTGGTACGACGAAGGTGTCATCTACTTCGCCACCACCCAGGATGACCGGGTTTATGGCTACCACTGCGCCGACGAAGAACTCGAAGTGATCTATGACGGAGTAGCCCTGGGCGAAGAGGCACCGCTCAATGACACCGACAACGTGACCGTGGCCCGCATCTCCGGTGACCTCTACGTCTGTGAAGACGCCGGGGATTTCCAGGTATGCATCATCAGCGCCGAAGGCGAAGCCGCACCGTTCATTGAACTACCGGGCGATGCCCACGCGAATTCCGAGCTGACCGGACCGGTCTTCGACCCGACCGGCACCCGTTTTTACTTCGCTTCCCAGCGCGCCATCGGTGGCGGCGTGATCTATGAAGTGAGCGGTCCCTTCCGCCGCACCAGGGCGGAAGAAGAACCCGACAAGCCAAAGGATTCCAAGAAGCCGAAGCTCAAGATCCGCACGCTTGGCAAGCCGACCCTGCGCCGCCTGCTCAAGTCCGGACAGCCGTTCAAGATCGTGGTCAACGACCAGAGCCCACCGGTCGAGCTCGAACTCGAACTGGTGACGAAACTGCCCCGCGCGGCCGGCAAGGGATCACGCCAGGTCACGATCGCCCGGAAATCGGTCAAGGCCAGGAAACCCGGTTCGAAGCGGGTGAAGATGAAGGTTGGCAATCGCTACCGGAAGCGCCTGCGCCGACGTGATGTCGCCCAGGCAAAACTGATCGTCACTGCCACCGACGCCGAAGGCAACCGTCGCAAGGTCAAGAAAAAGGTGCGGTTCAGCTGAAGCAGCGACTCGACCTCAGCCGGCTCGCTGCGGCTGGGGTCGGCGTGCTGTTGCTGGCTGGCTGCGGGGCGGCAGGCGACGGTGATGACCAGGTCCGTTCTAAGGACCAGCGGCCCGCTGCCCGGAAGGCACAGAAAACCGCTGCCAAAAAGCAGGTCAAACCGGCCCGGGTAAAACCCGAAGCGGTAAAGAACCAGACCAGGGCAGCACCGCCACAGGGAGATCTCGACTGTGGAGATTTCGGAAATCAGGCGCAAGCCCAGAAACGTCTGGTTCAAGGCGATCCTCATGGCCTCGATGGCGACGGTGATGGCCTCGCCTGCACATCGCTGCCTTGCCCCTGCTCGAAGGCAAAACCGGGGAAGGGCGCGCCAGCCAAGGCTCCGGCCAGCAGTTCCCGCGGGCTCAAACTGCGCGCCAGGGTGCTTTCGGTGACCGATGGCGACACGCTTGACCTGAGGACCCTTTCGGGCAGGAGCGAAACCGTGCGCCTGATCGGAATTGACACCCCTGAGGTTTATGGCGGAGTGGAATGTGGCGGGCCGGCCGCTTCGGCAACGATGAAACAGCTGGCTTCAGGTGCCACGGTGACCGTGCAGACCGACCCGAGCCAGGATCTGCGCGACCGCTACGGCCGGCTGCTCGCTTACGTCAACAAAGGCAGTCAGGACCTCGGCCAGGCAATGATCGCGAAAGGTCTCGCCGCGACCTACGTCTACGACGATGTTTTCCAGCGGTTCCCGGCTTACGCCCGGGCTGAATCCCGCGCCCGGGCCAGTGATCGCGGCAGCTGGAAACACTGCGACCTCGGTCCCGGCTGATTCACGTACCTTCGAGCAGTAACCGGCGCGCCTCGGCTGCTTTGGGGCCAGCGATGGCAATCAGTTTCTCGCGGCCACGTTCACCGCGGACCAGGGTCACGGCGGACTTCGGGACGTTGAGCTTTTTCGCGACGAACTTGATCAGGGCCGTATTGGCTTTGCCCTCGATCGGGGCAGCGGTGACCCGGATGACGATCACCCCGTCACGTTCACCGACAACTTCGTTCGCCCTGGCTTTCGGCTGGAGCCGCACCGCCAGTCGCCTTACCGGCAAGTCAGGCATTTCAGTAGCGATGGCGGGAAGCCTTTGCCCGCGGCTTTTCGAGTGAAGGACGTCCGGAAGCAACGATGTCGACGAAAGTTTCCAGATGTTCTGTCTGCCAGCACTCGAACGCACCATCGCAATACGGGATGTAGGCATTCATCACCGAATCGCCGTAGTTCCAGTACAGCTCCGGTTCGGGATTCAGCCAGAATGTGCGGTTGGCCCGGTCGGCGACCTTGGCAAACAGATCCTCGGCTGGCGGACGGCCATTGGTGCGGGCATCGCCGAGCACGATCACGGTTGACCTCGGTCCGAGATCGCTGGAAACGTCCTCAAGGAACTCGCGCCAGACCCGGCCGTAATCGGTGTATCCGGACACGTCGGCGACGCCGCCTTCAGACGTGACCCTTTCCGACATGACTCGAAAGTCACGCTCCTCTTCGAAAACATGGGTCACTTCCGAGATCCGTTCGATGAAAACGAAGCTGCGCAGCTTGCGGAAGGAATCGTGAAGGGCATGCAGCACCGACAGAAAGAACGTCGCGGCGGAACTGACCGAGGTCGAGACATCACAGAGCACGTAGATCTCGGGCTTTCGCGGGCGTTTCGGCCGGTAAGCAAGATTCAGCGGAACCCCGCCGGTTTCCAGTGACGAGCGCATGGTGCGACGCACGTCGACCTGTCGGCCACGTTTGGCCCCACGAGGATCCTGTCCGAGCGTTGCCAGACGCCGTTTCATCTGGGCGACCGCCTTGTGGACCGCGGCCAGATCCTGGGCGCCCCTCATCGGCAGGGCCCGGTTCAGTTCGGAAAGGGGGCGGGCGGGAGGCAACTGACCCTGACGCTGGATCTGAAGGCGCTGGAGCTCCCGTCGAAGCTGCCGTTCGAACCGGGCGAGCTGATCACGGTCGAGTGGTTCAGTCGATTCGCCCTGGCCGTCGCCTTCGTTGGCGGTGAGTCCCAGCCCCCGCCGGATCCGCTGGAGATCGACCCCGACAACGCCCGAACTCTCGCCCTGCTGCCCGAAAGCTTCGATCGCGAGGCGGGCCAGGTCGTTCATCGCCGATTCGTCACCGGCTTCGATCGCTTCACGGATCGCCTGGGCGAGAGCCTCGGTGTCCATCGGGGGTGGCGGGCCTTCGCCCTGCGCTTCGGCGACCTGTGCGTTGCGTGCTGCTTCGGTTTCCTCCGAATATTCGAGAGCTGCCGTTTCGGTTGCCCGGAAGAAATGCCGGTCGAAAACCAGCTCGAAGATCTCCCGGTCCTTGGGCGATTTGGCCACTGTCGCGGCCAGCGATTCCTTGAAGTCCGACTGGTGCTCCCAGGGAACTATCTCGAGCGCACTGAACGCATCCTGGATCTCCGAAGTGCCGATCGCGACACCTTCGCTTCGCAGGTCCTCGCAGAAGGCAAGGACCTGTTCGGTCATGCCGGAGGGGCCCGGCCGACCGCTTCTGTCAGCGGCCGCCGCCATCAGTTTCCGTTCTTGGACGGGTCCTGATCGTCGTTGCCCTTGCCGCGTCCGAGGCGCGGACCGATGCGTTCCGCCACCAGATCGAGGTCGGTGCGGTGCTTGATGATTATCGAGAGGGATTCCTTGAAGACAACACTGTCGATGTCATCGGCACCCATCAGGATCAAGGTTCGGGCCCAGTCGATCGATTCGGCGATCGATGGTGGTTTCTTCAGGTCCAGTTCGCGGATCATGTCGACGACTTCGACCAGCCGGGCAGCGAGGGCCTGATCGATCTCCGGGGCGTGCAACCGGACGATCTCGATTTCACGCTCGGCCGAGGGATAGTCAAGCCAGAGATACAGGCAGCGGCGCTTCAGGGCTTCGGTCAGCTCACGGGAATTGTTCGATGTCAGCAGCACGATCGGATGGGTTGTCGCTTCGATGCGTCCCATCTCCGGGATCGTAATCTGGAATTCCGAAAGCAGCTCAAGCAGCATCGCTTCGAATTCCTGGTCGGTCTTGTCGATCTCGTCGATCAGCAGAACAACCGGTTCCGGGTTGGCGATCGCTTTCATCAGGGGTCGTTCGAGGAGGAAGTCTTCAGTGAAGATCTCGCCCATCTCGATGCCGCCTGTGTCGCCTTCCGGGCTGGTCGAAGCGGCCGCCTGGATCTGGAGCAGCTGCTTGCGGTAATTCCATTCGTACAGTGCCTTGGCCTCATCGAGGCCTTCGTAGCACTGGAGCCTGACCAGTTCGCGTCCGCTGGCACGAGCCAGGGCTTTGGCCAACTCGGTTTTGCCCACGCCGGCCGGACCTTCGACCAGGATCGGCTTGCCGAGACGCTGGGCCAGGAATGAGATCAGCGCGGTTGAGTCGTCGGCAAGGTACGAAGCTTCGCGCAGGGCGCTGGCGACTTCCTCAGGGGTATCGGGGAGGGGACTGACAGGGCTGGACATGAA
>JBAWHK010000064.1:0-2272 GCA_049593795.1 Solirubrobacterales bacterium | reverse complement strand
CGGCGTCCTGAGGAGCACAAAGATCTGGCTGATCTACGGACAGCCTGGTGTGTTCTCAACACCTATTGGCATCGCGAAGCGGGGCGCAAACTACGGGTGACTGATCTCCCGGCCTTTCACAAGGCTTTCGGGGCAGAACGTTTCGAATCAAGTGATGCCGATCGCGGCGAACTAAGCCACGAACAGCTTCTTGATGGAGCCAGGACCCTCCTCGGTGACTGGTTTCCTGATGCGATGGCGGACGATTCCCGGCGGGGGTGGGGGATCGCCTTCGAGACCGAAGCTGACCGCGCTTCCTACGACCCTGAGAGTCGCATGAAACTCGCGAAACTTGGCCCGTTGACTCCTGAAGATGCGCCCCTGGAAGATCAGACCTGGCATACCTATCCACCGGTGGAGGTCAGCTCGGTCGAAGGTGTGATCAAGCTGCTCACGGCACCGGAGGTCTGGCCCGACCTCGCCACGGAGATAGGCCGGTTCACTCCACTCCGCAGTGGTGGACTCGACGGCCAGACTTTCGAAATTGATGTCGCGGCGGGCACCGATGCGGGACTGCCGATCTTCACCCGTGGTTACGTCACGATCACAACCCTGGTCACGCCTGACGATCCTGAAGCGCTGACCGCCTGGTTCACCAAAACGAATGATGGACTCGCGGCGTACGGCGACGATGAACCGGCAGCGCTACCGCCGGGAGGCACGCCGGTCGTTGGTTTCGACCTGACAACCCACCAGGGACACTTTCTCGGCAGCGGGCACAACCGTCTTTGCCTGTACGAACATGACGGCAAAGCCTGGCTCCGGGCAGTTGGAACCTGGGATCCGATGCCGTGGCACATCAAGCAGAGCTACCGGGTCGCAGGCGAGGAGGCACAGCACGCGTTCTGGGGTCAGGGCGAAGTGGTCCGGCAGAGCATGCTTCATCAGCTCGCGTTGGCCGCGTCTTGACCGACGCGCTCGTAATCGGCAGCGGCCCGAACGGCCTTGCTGCGGCGATCCGCCTGCTCGAAGCAGGTAGGTCAGTAACGGTTCTCGAGGCGGCCTCGCAACCGGGAGGGGCGGTCAGGACAGAAGAACTTACCCTTCCCGGCTTTCACCACGACACCTTTTCATCCGTGTATCCAGCCGCCGCCGCTTCGCCGGTTTTCGGGCGGATGCCATTGGCCGAGCACGGACTGAACTGGGTTCATCCGCGAGCCTGTTCCGCCCATCCACTGCCAGAAGGCGAAGCGGCCGTGCTCTACCGCGATCTTGGGGATACGGCCAGGACGCTGGATGCCCAATCGCCCGGGGACGGCACCAGATGGGTTGAATACGTGACTCCGTTCCTCGAGTCCTTTCCCGCGATCCGGGAAACCATGCTCACCGGGTTCCCCCCAGTCAAAGGTCCCCTGAAGCTTCTGCGATCTGCAGGGCCACAAGGTCTCTTCGAGTTCACCCGGATGCTCTCTGGCTCCGCCACCGGACTTGGAAACCGGCTGTTCAACAGTCCCGGTTCGCGGGCCTGGCTTTACGGCGCTGCGATCCACGGGGACACACCGCCCGGAAGGGCCGGATCGGCGATCGCCGCCTTCTACCTGAACCTGATGGGTCACGCGGTTGGCTGGCCCAGTCCGGAGGGTGGCGCACAGAAACTCACAGATGCTCTCGTTTCGTACCTGCGCAGCCTCGGCGGTGAAGTGATTACCGATTCGAAGGTGGACCGGATCCTCGTGGCCGATGGTCAGGTGCGGGGGGCCGGTGTTGCCGATGGAGACGAGTATTCCGCGCCCATAGTTGTCGCCGACGTCATGCCGGACGCGCTACAGCGAATGACCGGCGAAGCGCTCGCCACCTGGTACCGGAAGGGTTTGAAGATGTTCGTTTACGGCCCGGCCACGATCAAGGTCGACTGGGCCCTGGACGATTCGATCCCGTGGATGAACGACGAGGTCCGTGGCGCAGGCACCGTCCATGTCGGAGGCAGCGAAAACGACCTGATCCAGTCAATAGACGAGTCCTTGACCGGATTGCCGGATCGTCCGGTCCTGCTGCTCGGGCAACAGAGCGTCGCCGATCCGACCCGCGCTCCGGCCGGCAAACACACCGCCTGGGCGTACACCCATGGACCGGCCGACGCCGACTGGGTCACGCAGCAGGACCGCCATGTGGAAGCGATGGAAGAACAGGTGGAACGCTTCGCCCCGGGTTTCAGGGACCGCATCCTTGCGCGACATGTTCAGGGCCCGGCGGACCTCCAGCGAAGCAACGCGAATCTGATCCACGGTGATGT
>JBAWHK010000063.1:0-4640 GCA_049593795.1 Solirubrobacterales bacterium | reverse complement strand
ATGAAAATGCGACAAAGCGCAAATCAGTTTGAAACGGCCTTCGAGCAGCAGAAGGTCCTCGAGCAGCGACGGCGCGCGCAGCTTCGCCACCGTGCCGCCAACCGCTCACGCGAGCGCCGGGTGTCGCGCAGCCAGCAGCAAGGCAAAGTGCGTTTCAGCGTGCTTGCCGTATGCCTGACGGTTACGGTCATTGTTGTGACCGTAGCCATGTTCGAGGCACTGACTTTCTTCATGTCCTGAAGTTCGGCTGCGCCGAACTCCTGGAATCACAAGGGGCCCCGAGGCCCCTTTTTCATGCTTCGGTCGACTCGACCGGTGCTTCCTGCTCTCCGCCACGTTCGGCGATCACTTCTTTACGGAACACTTCGACTTCGCGGGGAGCGGTTATTCCCAGTCGAACCTTGTCGCCGGAAACACCGAGAACCATCACTTCGACGTTATCGCCGATGATGATGCTCTGTTCTCTTTTGCGGGTCAATACCAACATCAGGACTCCATTCGATACTTACTTGCGGACTTGTCTACCTAATAATAGGTATCAGACAGGTCGGCCCGTCTGACACCGGAGTCCCCTGCTCCTTGTAGATAAGGCTATAGGCCCCGACCCCCCGGCTTCAAGGCACACGACGTCATCCGGCGGCGTTTGAATACACTCGGAAGCACAAGATGTCCCGTCGATCACTACGTCCACAGCTCAATCAGATTCGCGCCTGGGTTCGCCAGGGGCGCACCGATGCGTGGATCGCCCACCAGCTGGAAGTCAGCGCTTCCGAGCTGCGTGAATTCCGCAAGCAGCATGACCTGTCACCCGATGGCGACGGCGATGCCACTCCGGAAGTCGACCTGCGCGACGAAATCGAAGCCGAGATCGAAGCCGCTGCCGCCGAAGAAGAGAAGCTCGAAGCCGAAAAAGCAGAAGCTGAAGCTGCCGAAGCGGCCAAGCGCGCTGCCGAAGAGCCAGAAGCATCCGAATCCGGCGATGACGACGACACCGAATCAGACGGCGGAGAAGCCGAAGGTCGCCCCCGTCGCCGTCGACGTCGTGGCCGCCGCGGCAAGCGCAGCCAGAGCAACGAACTTGAAGGAACCTTTGACCACGGTGACGAGGGATATGGCCTCTGGCTCGATCCCGCCATCCAGGACGTTCCGGCCTACGCCGAGAAATGGGCTGGAAATCGCGCCGTCACGGTCACGGTCGAAGAAGACCAGATCATCATTCGTCGGGTCGCTTCCGACGATGACGAATAAGTAGCCGGACCGTTCAGACGTCCAGCTGGATGCGGCGCCCGCCGGCGAAATCGCCTGCGCTCTGAAGGTGAAGCCAGAAGGCCGCGTCAACCAGGTCCTGCAGATCAGACATTCCGGGATCGATCCCGTTGAGCTGCGCCGCCCAGTCGGTGCCACGTCCATACAGGTCCGCCAGTTCCTCTGCGGAAAACGTCGCTCCCAGCTGGCGTCTCAGCTCCTCCCGTACCGGAACCGTCACCGAATCACCACGAAGCAGGCCCTGACGCTCCAGCTCGCGCAGACGTTCAATTCCGGCTTCCCACTGGAAGAGTGCATTTTCGAGGGGGTAGCCCATGCCAGAGCGATGCTACCGAGCGCACGGCCCCGCCGGTTGGCGCTCCGCCCTCCCCCCAAAGCCCTACTGAGCAGCCGGGTCCTTGAGGCCGGGAACGTACTCGCCGGCCTCGCCGACAAGGCAGCCACCGGGATCCAGTGGGCCGTTGATCCTCCACACCTGAATCCGGTCCGGATCGGGATGCTGGCTGGCCCCGGCCACCCTGGTAACCGATGGATCTCCTTCGACGAAACTTCGTTCCGGGGAACTGATCGGATGCTCGTAATCGTTGAAGTTGAGATAGGACGACGTAATCAGGAAGTCAAGGTCGGCGTCGTTGACCGCGTTCCGGAAACCGGCGCAGGTCCTGATCGCTTCGAAACCGCCACCTCCCGCTTCCCGCCCGATATAGGTGACTTCGTTGCTCAGGTCAGAACCGAAGAATCCGTACTGCTTGAAGCCCGCGGTCGAACCAGCCAGACCGATGTGTGAATCGCTGATCCCGGCAGCCCATCGGTAGGGGCCCGCCAGACCGGATTCGGGTTCGAAGTCGTTGTAACGGGAATCGAAGTAATAAGTCGAAAGCGGGCCCGCGGCAAGTAATGCGACAAGGCCCGCGAGAAGAGCCGCCGGCAACGTCGCCGAGTGGCCGTGCAGCAGGTTCCTGAGCCGGTCCCGGAACGTCCAGAGCAGTGCGGGCAGCACCACGGTGGCCAAAGCGCAAGCCACGCCGAATGCTTTACCGGGCTGGCTCCAGATCGCGTCGGAATGACCCGCAGCCAGGAACAGCGCCAGGAAAGCGACACCGAGCGCGAACCTTGGTTTGGCCCGGTCGAACCATGGAAGAAGCGGCACCAGAACCAGCGCCATGATCAGCGCCGGCACCAGAAACCGCAGGTTGACCGCGAAAGCCGTTGGCTCCCCCTCCGGACCGGCGGCACCCAGAGGGGTCACCAGATACGCGGCGATCGCCAGCAGCGCGGCCAGTCCGTGGGCTCGGGTCAGTCGACCTGGTCCGCGAAACATCAAAGCGACAAGCCCAACGATCGCCATGGTGATCAGCAACGGCCAGAGCACCCCGAAACCCTTCTCGAGGCCCGGCAGAAAATAGTCACGCCACACGGCCAGATCGGTTGCGTAGTGCAGAACCGTGAAATCAGGACGACCGACCTGGAGTCGCTCGGGTCCCGGCAGATTCAGGGGGCCCAGCGACTCGATCTGGGGAAGCGGACTACCCGAAGCGAAAAGGCTACGCAGATACCAGAAGGCACCACCGACAAAGGCAGAAGCGAACCAGACCCCTGCCGCGCGGAGCCGTTTGCCATCCACGGTCGCGAACAGGACCGCGAAAGTCACCATCAGTACCGGAGCAAGGGCAGTCACTTTGGTACCTGCCGCCAGTCCGGCGGTCAGGCCACCCAGCGCCATCACCCAGCCGGGGCTGATCCTTCCACGACAATCCCGTTCAACGGCACCACGATTGATCACAAACGCAACCATCGAGATCGTCAGGGCGATCGCAACGATGTCGTTCTTTCCGGTTCCCGGCTCGCGGGCAACCAGGGTGTGGGTGACCAGCAGGATCGCCGCTGCCACCATTGTCAGATGGGGGCGCCCGTAAGGACGGCCAACACACCATCCTGCCAGCATGGCGATTCCGAGCCAGCCGAGATTGAGGAAAACCGAAACGAAATCCCGACCGCTCAATGCGATTCCGGCCGCATGGACGATCTCAGAGTTCTGCGGATAGAACCAGTTCAGGAAGACAGTCTCGGTGTGATGGAAACCGATCGATGATCCCGACCGGGCCATTTCCGCCGCGAACGGCATGTGGTACCAGACCGAATCGAAATTCGTGATTCCATGGTCCAGGCTGTAGGACGTGAACGCGCCCCACTGGGCAACGAGGAGCGCGGCGATCACTGCCGCGAAAGTACCAGCCGCCACCGAAATCGGCGGGGAAGGCAGTTTCATGTCGGCTTTCGCTTCGCCCGGGTAAAACTTCAGCCACGCGGTCAGCGCGCACAAAAGGCTGGCCAGCAGGATCGCCCACCCCCGCAACAGGCCGAAAACACCAAGCGCTTCAGTGATAAGGATCAGGGTGGCGATCCCGATCACGATCTCCGCCAGCCGGGCCACCGGTCCGTCGTACGAAGGAATCAGCTTCGACCGGAGCCGCCAGGCGAAGAAACCGAGCGCGAGGCCGACCAGAACCAGCTGGGCCAGACCGAAATAGAAGGAGGCCAGGCTCATCGCCATTTACCCCTGACGGAACCTCAGGGCTTGATGCCGTTGACCACGTAGGCCTCTTCGCCCGGAACGATCATTCCCTGGCGTCGCGCTTCGCGACGCAGAACGGAATCGTCCTTGACGTGCCTGACCCGGCGTTCGAGCTGATCGTTCAGGGCCTGTACCTGATGGAGCTCCACCTTGGTGGCACTGGCCGAGCGGTAGGTCTTCGCCAGGTTGATCAGCGGGCTCACATATGAGATCAGCAGTCCGAAAACGAGCAGAACGAGCAAAACCCTGCCGAGCCGGTCCCACTGGATGCGCCCGGAATCGGCACGGTCGGGATTGCGGCGTGCGGCCGGCCGCCGACGTGGTGGCCGGGTCCGGTTGCCATTTGGCTGAGCGCGTACTGACACGTCCGACCTTTCTTGGCCGGACGGTCAATTCCTTCAAATGCTCTGCTTGAAAACCGATGTTCCTCCGAAACGGGCGGAATCACCCAGTTCTTCTTCGATTCGCAGCAGACGGTTGTACTTGGCGACGCGATCAGAACGTGAAGGAGCGCCGGTCTTGATCTGACCGGCCCCGGTAGCAACCGCGAGGTCGGCGATAGTCGTATCTTCGGTCTCCCCTGAACGATGGGAAATCACGGCGGTATAGCCGGCGTCGGAAGCCATGCGAATCGCTTCGAGGGTTTCGGAAAGGGTGCCGATCTGGTTCACCTTGACCAGGATCGAGTTGGCCGTGCCACTGTCGATGCCACGCTTCAGACGTTCCGGGTTGGTCACGAACAGGTCGTCACCGACCAGCTGGACCTTGTCACCGAGACGATCGGTGAGGTGCTTCCAGC
>JBAWHK010000062.1:0-10258 GCA_049593795.1 Solirubrobacterales bacterium | reverse complement strand
GACGCCATGTCCGGATTCCAGACACCAGACCGAGCTTCCGCAGCCCCGGAGAGCCGTGAAACCGTGGCCTGTGAAATCCCTGCGACCAGGGGTTTCATCGATCTTGCGCCGGTTTCTGCTTCGAGCCGTCTGGCTTCCTTCAGGTCCGGACCCGTTGCTGCCGAAAGCCTCTGTCCCTGACTGCGAATGGCCGCACTGTCAACAAAACGCAAATCGATCGCAGCCATTCTTTGACCGGTCGGAGCTTCACCGGACGATGACCCGGGAAAACACATCAGCAGCGTCAACAGGGCAAGCAACGAAACTCTGGTGCCCCACTGGCAGCCACGAGTAGCTACCCAGTTCGGATCCGGCTCCCCCTTGATGATTTGACGCATGGCTTCGATTCTAGGGACTGGTTCCGCGCCCGGATTGGACCTGGGTCTAAGGAATGTCGCGCAGGTGGGATGACATATCCCGGATCGCCTGCATGGTCCCTTTGACCGTGCCCGTCACCTTCGACCGGCCTGATCGAGGATGAAGCTTTACCGGGATCTCGCTGATCTGCCATCCGGCTGTATGCGCCTTGATCACCATCTCCAGAGGCCAACCACTCCGGCGATCAGTCATCCCGAGCTCCAACAAGGGCTGCCGGTACATGACCCGCATCGGGCCAAGGTCTCTGACCTTCATTCCGGTTCGTCGTCGCAGCTCAAAGGCCAGAACCCGGTTCGCGATCCGTGCGTGTGGTGGCCACGCGCCGCGCTCGGCATCACGGGAGCCGATAGCCAGGTCAGATCCCCCTTTCAGCTCTGACTCCAGCTTCACCAGATCCGCCGGATCGAGCGACCCGTCGCAATCCATGAAACAGATCACTTCGGCCTCGGCCGCCATCAGACCGGCAAAACAGGCTGAGCCGAAACCTTTCGCGGGTTCGTTGATCACCGTCGCGCCGAGGTCGCGGGCTATCTGCCCGGACCCGTCGGTCGAACCGTTGTCAACAACGATTGCGCGATAGCCGTCGGGCATCGAGCCAAGCACCCCCGGGAGAGCACCGGCCTCATCGAGGACGGGAAGGATTACATCAGGCAAGGTCAGTCATCACCGAGAAGAGCTTCATCCTCGGCCCTGGTGGCCCGGGCAACGCGACCCAGCTGAACCGCGTAGGCGATCGCCGAGATCGTGAAAAGTGCGGCGCAGATACCGAGCCAGTTCCCCATGAAAACGTCGGTAGTGAGACCGGTACTCCTCTCGTACCGTTCGGCGCTGAGGCCCAGGATCAACGGGAAGAACAGAAGAAAAAGAAAGGCGCTGAGCACGACCGGAATCCGCAGATAGTTGAGTGGCTGAACTTTTTGCTCGGCGAACCAGTAGTTCGCCCGGTCTCCGATTGACCGGTTCGCGATCCAGTTCAGCGCCGAATACAGCGGAAACGCAATCGCATCATGCGCGAAAATCGCCGCGATGAAAAAAGTCATGGTGCTGATCGGTCCGGGTGCAGCGAAAATTCGGGTGAAGGCATATGCAGCGATGAGGAAACTGGCGATTACCGCCAGCAGGTGAAGCGGCGATGCGCCGTAAGCGTTTCGGAATCGGGTAGTGATCATGCCACCGAGAACTTCATCGAAGAAACCCATTTGGTGCAGTGCACACCGGGCATGGCGGGCACGATCACCCGCGCCGGGAACCCGTGATCGAGCGACAGATCAACATCGTTCACCTTGAGTGCCAGCAGACTCTTGTCATCGTCGATCTGCCCGGAGCTCAGGGTGGCCTTGTTGAACGAGCCAGCTTCCTGCATCGACTCCACCAGGACTTCGCTTGCGCCGGCCGCACCGGCTGCGACAGCCAGATCCTTGAGCCTTACTCCGGTCCAGGACTGAGTCGTAGACCAGCCCTCGACGCAGGCGATCGGCAGGCTGTAGGTGTACTGCGGCATGGCCAGCAGTTCATCCCGCGAGAGCTTCACTTCTTTGCCTCCGGCGAGCGTCAGTCGCCAGTCCGGACCGGTTTCTTCCGCCCCGATTCCAACTGAAGCGGCGGTTTTGTTGATCTGGAAGCCGTTCGGTCCATCGTTGATCTCCCGGCCACGCGGTGCCAGCAGGGCAAACTTCCTGAGCGGCCCGCCGATCACCTGGCTGGCCATCATGAAACCGGCCCCGAGTGAAGCGGCACCAACCATGCCGAGCATTGCCCGCCGAGAGATCGTCGCGCGGGCGGGTTTGAGCGGCGTAGTCGATCCTTCGACATAAGGCTCGGCAGTGGTGTGCGCGATGTCGTCCTTCAACGGCTTCACGACGCCGCGTTCGCGGTAGGCCTTGCGAATGGTCGGGATCTTCAGCGCCACATGAAGGGCCAGTGCCGCAAGAAAGACGAAAGCGGCGTAGTAGTGCGAAGGAACGAAGCTGAACTTCCAGGGGTAATAAAGCTGGGTGTTGAGCAGTCCTGTGAATAAGAGGAAAAGGGCCCCGCCAACCAGGAGCGCCAGCGAGATTCGCTCCAGCAGGTGTGAGACAGATTTAAGTGGCGGCCATTCAAACAGCTTCGGCATCACCGACCAGAGCTTTGCGAACAGCAACGGGATCGCGATCACTCCGGAAGTGACGTGCAGCCCCTGGGTTACCGCATAAAGGAATGGCGGCACCGTCGGCCAGGAGAAGAAGTAGATGTTGATTCCGATGCCGCCGGAGGGGAAGAACGAATTGTCGCCGAGGGCCGGGTTGTAAGCGGCGTGAGAAAGGAATCCGGTTCCGGCGCAGATCAGGATTAACGGCAGCAGGGCCGATCCGAGGATCGATGAGAGCCAGGGGCCGCGCAGCGGACTGCGCCAGGTCTCCGGTCGGGTAGGGCCGGGAGGCGGCTCTTCGGGAAACTTCGGTTTGGGCAAATTCGGCTTCGGAATCCTGATTTTGGGGACGCTCAGGCGCTTCATTGGTCGTCCTGTTCAGGAATCGGAATTCGCTGGATCTGGCCTTCAGTTCGGCTCGCAACAAAAACATTGCCGGATTCAGGATTGACCGTCACCGAATTCGGTTGACGGATCGTCGGGTATGTGGCAAAACGCTGCATCGTCGGTCCGTCAATTCTGTATCCGGCCAGCTGGTTTGTTGCGGTCAGAGTTACCCATACCCGTTCCCTCC
This sequence comes from Solirubrobacterales bacterium, assembly GCA_049593795.1. Classification (GTDB taxonomy): domain Bacteria; phylum Actinomycetota; class Thermoleophilia; order Solirubrobacterales; family 70-9; genus 67-14. The sequence goes on along the minus strand of JBAWHK010000062.1, from coordinate 7,139 downwards.
TGGAATCAACAGCAATCCCGTAGGGCGTACCGGCCGCCGCAACTGAATCGACCTGCTCGGGGTTCGACCCCACACTAAACCTGAGCAACTGATCGCCTTCGGTATCAGCGACGAAAACGTCGCCACCGATGCTCTCGATGTGGGTAGGGCCGGTTCCGGCTGGCGTCACCCCCAGTTCTTCATTCGTCCGGGCGTCATAGACCGTCAACACCCGTTCCGAAACTGCGATGACGGCGAGGTAACGATCCCCGACGGAGGCGATGCCGCCAGGTTGTACCGGTGCGGGCAGGGTCGCGACGTCCTCGCCGTCCTCGATCACCGAGATCGTGTCGCCAAACTCATTTGCCGAGAACAGTTTGCCATCGGCGAACGCGGCATCATGCGGGTGCTCGCCGGTCGCGACACGGTTGACAACTCCGCGATTTGGTGAAATCTCGAACACCGTATTTGCCGATTCCGCGGGGACCGCAACCAGGTTGCCTCCGGGTTTCACGGCCAGGTGCCTTACCGGATTCGGGATCGGCACCTGATAGGTGATGAACAGTTTCGCCGGATCGACGAAAGCCAGGCGATATGGCTCCCTCAAACCGAGCGCAACCGTGCCTGACCCTTCATCGAAAGCCATTCCTTCGGCTCCCGCGCCAATGCTGACCACCTTTCCGGCTGGGCTGACCTTTACCGGCGGTGATTCTGCGGGTTCGGCCGCCGGGCCGAATGTCTCCCCGCCGCCGCATCCGGCGACCGCCAGGAACGCTCCGGCAGCCAGCACGGTGGTAAACCGAAATCCCCAGCCGGCTTGAGTTTCGGTGACCATCGACTGATTGTGGCAGCAAAAGGCACACCAGAACGAATCCGGCCAAGGTTTAATCAAACTGTAAGAGTTGGATCCGTTTCGCCGGAGTTCTGGTGTTAGGGTCGGCCGATGTCTGAATGCGTGCTGGTCACCGGAGGTGCGGGGTTCATCGGCTCGCAGATCGTCGACCGTCTGGTCGATCAGGGCAGCCAGGTCCGCGTGATCGACTGCTTTCATCCGGCCGCCCACAGCAGCAAACCGGATTACCTCAACCCGGCGGCTGAGTACATCGAAGCCGATCTGGCAGACCAATCGACTTTCGACACGAGCCTCGACGGCATCACCGCGGTCTGCCACCAGGCGTCAATGGTCGGCCTCGGGGTCGATTTCGCCGATGCGCATCAATACGTCCAGGACAATTGCCTTGGGACCGCACGCCTGCTGACCGCACTGGCAGCAAGGGACTTCAATGGTCCCCTGGTTCTGGCAAGCAGCATGGTGGTTTACGGCGAAGGCCACTACGAATGCCAAAACCACGGCAGCGTCACACCGGACGCCCGGAGTAGGGAAGATCTGGCCTCAGGCCAGTTCGAACCCCGATGCCCCGATTGCCGCGAACCTTTGACACCCGGATCGGTCACCGAAGACGCGCCGGCCGACCCGAGAAATGTGTATGCCGCAACCAAGCTCCACCAGGAGCACCTCTGTTCGATGTTTGCCCGGGAAGCCGAAGCTGTGAGGTACGTCGCCCTTCGCTACCACAACGTCTACGGGCCACGGATGCCTCGTGACACCCCGTACGCCGGGGTAGCGAGCATCTTTCGCAGCGCGATCGAACGCGGCGAAGCTCCCGCTGTTTTCGAAGACGGTGCGCAGATCCGGGATTTCGTCCACGTCAGCGATGTGGCCAGGGCCAACCTGCTCGCACTCGACCCCGGTTCAACCGCCCAAGGCCCTTTCAACGTCGCCAGCGGTACCCCCCGAACGATCTGGGACATGGCGGAACAGCTGACGATCGCCGCCGGGCCGGAAGCCGCCGCACCGACCGTGACCGGGGATTTCCGGCTGGGTGATGTCCGTCATGTTTTTGCTGATGCCGGACGGGCCCGTGATCAGCTCGGCCTGACCGCCGAGATCGGACTTGAAGAAGGCATGCGCGAGTTCGCCACCGCCGAACTGCGTTAAGCGCCCTCCCGACGGCGCCCCGCTGCTACCAGCGGGTATCGAACAGGAGCTGGAAAATGAAGGCCTGCGCGACCAGGCCGGCCAGCATGATCCTGACGCCACGATCCGGCAGGGCACGGGCCGCCGCGAGACAGGCCAGCGGAACCAGGAAGAACCAGATCCGTTCAGTTTCTGCCTTGGTGTAACCGAGCAAGGCGGTGACGACAATGATTGCGGCCAGTGAAACCGCCGTGATCTCACGACTCGCCAGAGATTTCGCGGCATACCAGGCGACCGGCCCAAGCATGATCAGGAAGGCCGCCGGTGATCCAAACAGCCAGAAGAAATACGGCCTGACGTTCGCGATTCCGTCGTGGTAGCGGTGGTTTGTGGCTTCGATCGCCGCCAGGACGTTGAACCCCGTGGTGATTTCGAGGATGCCGTAGAACAGGATCAAAGCGCCGGCGCAGAGCATGGCGGCGGAAAACATTGACCGGAAACCATCCCGCCGCCAGCGGACGAGCCCTGCCCAGCCGCCAGCGGCCAGCAACGCGTAAGAAAAGAACGACGCCAGCGCGAGTGCCGCGGCCCCGGCGACTACCACCGCCATGCGTTTCGAAAGCAGCAAGGCCGCGGAGAGCAGCGCCAGGGTGACAAAAAGAGCGTCGGCCGAAGTTGCGCCATACAGCAGCGAGGTCGGCACGAAAACGAAGAGCAGCGCGGCGACCCGGGCAGTCCGTTCGTCAAACAACCGACGGGCCAGGGCATAAAGAATTGGCGTGGCGACGGCACCGACCCCGATCGTCAAAGCGGCAAGTCCCTGCGGGGTTGTGATGTTCAGCCAGTCAATCACCACGAGCATTCCGGGTGGGTGGCCCGCCGCGTGTACCGGCAGTTCAGGCACCAGGGAAGCGAAGTTGTCGAGGAAAGGCCCCAGACCTGACTTCAGATCCGGCAGCGCCGAAAGGTATTCGAGGCGCCCGGCGTCTCCCGGAAGGATCACGTAGATCTGGTACCACTCTTGTGGCCCGTGCCTGGCGACATTGAGAATCAGCCGGCTGGCGAGCGTGAGTGCAAACAGGGCAAGCCCGAACCAACCCGGGGATAAATCGGATTTCCAGAGCCGGTACGCGACCAGCAGTGAAAGCGCCATCCCGGCCGCGGCGACGATCCCCCAGCCAGCGAAAACGGGATCGAAAAGGATGAACAGGGGCTGGGTCGCTGCCCTCCAGTTCACCCCGTTCGCTTTCGCGATGAGACCAACCGCCAGGGTCGCGAGCACCCCGAAGCTGATCAGCAGCGGCAGCAGGTTACCGCTGCGGGCCGGAATCGTTTCTTCGCCAAGTTGAGGGATTTTCATCCCCTTCAGCCCTCCGGTGCCGGTGTTCATGCCTGAGGCACTGCCAACTGTGCGAACCAGCGATCTCCGGTGGTCCAGACCTCCACGGTCGTAAGTCCGGCCATCGCTGCCACGGGCCTGATCCCATCGGTGCCTACCCAGGCCCAGGGGAACCATTCGCTTACGTCACTTGGGCCTTCGAGCCTGATCTTCACCGACCTGGTTTCGCTTTGTGGTGGTTCCAGTTCGACCAGGATCTGCCCGCCCGGCCGGAGAAACTCCGTGGCCCGGGAAAGCAGCCTTTCGGGATTGCCACCGATCCCGATGTTGCCGTCGAGCAGTAGGGCCGTATGCCACTCGGGAGCGGCATCAACGTCAAATACCGATCCGTGAATCACAACCGAGTTCTGCTCACGAGCTATTGCCACGGCCACGTTCGAGACCTCCACCCCGGTTGCTTCGACTCCACGCCGGCCGAGAGCCGCCAGATGGCGACCGGGACCGCATCCGATGTCGAGAACCGGACCCGACGCCCGGTCCAGCAGGCGTTCTTCGTCGTCAGGTGCCTGCTGAAGCCACCGGTCGATCGGCAGGAGGCGCCGTGAGCCATCGTCACCGACCGCGTAGAGATCGGTTGGAACCATGTTGAGTCGCAAACTGTCAATCCCGTACTCGTAAAGTTCAGTCGGGCTGCGAAGCGTTACTTCCTGCATAGGTTGGCCTCCATGTCACGCATTGCCGATGCAAAATGCCCATCCGGCCATTGATCAGCTACCCGGCGAGCGTCTTCGAAATAGTCGATGTCACCCAGTTCCGGCAAAATTTCGACTGACATCCCCAGTTCCCGAAGCCGGCTTTCCTGAACCACGCCGGTTCGTCCGGTGCTCATCGGCACCGATTCAAAGGCTCCGGGGTGAGGTCTGGTCATGCCGATGGTCCAGTAACCACCGTCAGGACAGTGCCCGAGCACCGCATCAACGTCGGCATCCTGCAGGCGTTCGAGCGAAGCGGCCAGGAGGCCGGGATCGACCTGGGGTGTATCCATGCCGATCAGCAGTGCGGGATCGCCGTGATGACTGAAAGCCCCGGCCAGACGTTCATTGAAAGTTCCATCCACTTGCGGCACCACGTCGAATCCTTCGGGCAGCCAGTCGCCCGGAGTTCCGTCAAGGACCAGGGTGCGGCCGCCGCAGTCGGTCATAGCCACCGCCTCGAGAGTGTCGACCAGGGCGGCTTCGGCCAGCACGGCTGCCTGGTCGGGCGAACAAGGCGGGCTGAGACGTGTTTTGGAGCGGCCGGGAACCGGCGCTTTGGCGATCACGAGCAGGCGTGGCAGCATCATCGGTCAATCCTCTCCGGAAGATCTTAAATTTCTGGGAACGGGTCTGGGTACAGCTCAGTGGCTTTCGTCCTGATCTTCGATGAGAGCGATCGCATGCTCTATATACGGGGCAATTGCCGGTTTGGATTCATCAATGCTGCGCGGGCTTCCTGGCAGGTTGATGATCAGGCAACGGCCACGAATCCCGGCTTCGGCTCGCGACAGAGCCCATTTGTCGGTGTGCTTGGCCGCTTCAAGCCGAATTGACTCGGCAATTCCGGGTGCCGGCCGGTCGATCACCGACCGGGTTGCTTCCGGGGTCACATCGGATGGAGCGAAGCCGGTTCCACCACTGGTCAGGATCAGATTCGCACCCGCGCCATCGGCCAGCTCGACCAACGTCCTGGCAATCACTTCATGATCATCACCGACCAGCTGCCTGCGGATCACTTCGGCCCCGAGCGCTTCGGCCAGAGCCACGAGGCGCTCACCGCTTTCGTCCGTGAGCGCGTCTGCGCCAGTCTTTCTGCCGCCGGCTTCCGGCTCTGCCCGGGAGCTGCTGATCGTTATCAGCGCCGCCCGGATCACGACCGGGTTTCGCCTTCGAGCAGCCAGTGTCCGCTGCGTCCGCCCAGTTTTTCAACCAGCACCACCTCTTCGATCGTTACTCCGCGCTCCACGCCTTTCACCATGTCGTAGATCGTGAGGGCCGCAACCGAACACGCGGTGAGCGCCTCCATTTCTACCCCGGTGCGCTCACGGGTCCGGGCTTCCGCGAATATTTCCACGATTCCAGAAGGCAAATCGACCGTGATGCTGACATCCACGTATGTGAGAGCGAGCGGATGGGCCAGCGGAATCAGGTCAGATGTCTTCTTCGCGGCCTGGATTCCGGCAATGCGGGCCACCCCGATCACTTCCCCTTTTGGTCCATCGCCGGAAACGATTGCTCGCGCCGTGGCGGGCAGCGCCTTGAGCCGGGCCCGCGCCCGGGCCATCCGGTCGGTCTGGTCTTTGTTGCCGACGTCAACCATCGAGGCTCTGCCGTGTTCATCGAGATGGGTGAGTTTCGGCTCGGTCATCGACTGGTCATCTCCTGTTGATCAACTTGAGGCAGGCTGCCTTCCACCCGGTGGGTGCTTCCGTCCGCTTCGACTTCCACCTTCCAGATCGGTACTTCTTCCTTGATCCGGTCGATTGCCACTTTTGCGGCCTCGAAGGCTTCAGGCCGATGTGGCGAAGACACGGCCACGATCACCGATGATTCACCGAGAGGCACCACACCGGTTCGATGTTCGGCAACCGCGCCGGTCAGACCGAAACGTTCGACGGTCTCGATCAGGATCTGGCCGATTCTCTTTTCAGCCATCTCCGCGTAAGCCTCATAGTCGAGATGCGCCACTTCCCTTGTTACACCCTGGAAAACGACCACGGCCCCGGCTGCGGGATCGCCCGCTTCGGCAGAGATCGAAGCGATGTCGAGTGGTTTCGCGGTTACCGAAGCGCGAATCTGGCTGCCACCGCTGATTGGCGGCACCAGGGCCACTTCATCGCCATCGCGTATCACCGTGTCACCGGACACATAGGTTGAATTGACCGCAACTCTCACCGGAAGCCTTTCCAGCAGATCACCCAGACCGGGCTGCGCCCGCATGGCTTGGAGAAGCCCGGTCGCTGTGTGGTCATCCCCGAGCTCCACGTCCATGCATTCGGTTCCGCCCGCTTCCCTGAGTCCGGCGAAAAGACGCACTTTGATCACCATGTGAACCATGCTATCCCGCCGAACGCGGAACGGACTCGTTCGTCTCACCGGATTCGTTCCGTCCCGTACAGCTGCGGATCAGGGCTGCCTGCGTGGCCCGTGTCCCGAATCTTCTCCCGGATCTCGACCTTCCACAGGAAACGCGCCACATTCGGCTCTGACACACCACCTCTGCGGTTACCTGCTGGTATTGACAGCACTAATCGGGCCGCCCAGGAGCCGCTCAATCAGAATTTGTTGGCTCAGAAATGATCCAAAACCGTTCCGCCTCCGAAAGTGAAGGAAAGGTTCGACACCGGCAAGACCGGAATCGTCCCGTCCAAACCCACTCAAGGAGAACAAATGCCTCGCAAATCCCTCATAGCCCGCATCACCGCCGCAATCATGCTCGTCGCGGCAATGTCTTTCGCCGTCACAGCATGTGGCAGCGACGACAGCGACACCAGCAGCAACAGCACACCTGAACCGGTCGCCCAGATCGATCCCGTCACCGGAATTGACACCCAGGTTGCCCTGGATGCCGGCTTCGTTGATGCCCTCACCCAGCTGAAGGTCACTCCCGCCCCGGTTGGCAAGGCCACGATCAGCGACGAAGGCGTCGCAGCTTTCCCGATAACTGGCGGCGACGTCACCTACTACGACCCGCAGTCTGACTACCGTCCGTTCGTTCAGGGAACCCTGATGCACGACGGCAGCGGCCTGAGCCTCACAGCCGGCAACACCAAGGTCGAACTGACTGACTTCGTCATCGATCCGGGAA
>JBAWHK010000061.1:0-17581 GCA_049593795.1 Solirubrobacterales bacterium | reverse complement strand
GCGTAAAGGCTGAAGTAAGCGAGTCGGGCTACGTCGTGTCCTGGCGCATATACGCCGAACACACCACACTCGTCACGCGGTCCTTCGCGATCCAGGAAAGACTGTTCGCTCAAGGTCTGGGCCACCTGTTGCTGATAGGAAAAGAGGCGTAGGCGGACTACCTACAGACGGAGAGTAGCAGCGTGCCGCATCTGGCACGACGCAATTTCCGCAAATCCCGTGTTTTTGGAGCGATCTCCGGTTCACTTCGAAGTCCAGGTCGGTGACGCCCGGGCATCGTGGTCGCTTGGTCGTTCCGGACAGGGTTGCGCGGTTGCCCCAAGTGGGTAGTCGGTACCTATGGCCGGCGATACGGGATTCACTTCACAAGATGCCCAGTCCGACTTTTCGCGAGCACGGCGACGGCAGGTCTTACGGAAGATCGCGACCCGCATGCGCCGGGAACCGAATGACATCGATCTGATCCTGCCTTTCGACGAGGTGCTTGCCGCGCTGGGCCGCACCGGCGAACGCCACCTCGGCGTGATCGCGATCGAACTCGATTCGATAGTCGGCACGGTCGATCGTGGCCGTGACTTCGATCGCCGGTTCCGCCCGACCTCCCACCGGGTTCGTCAACGCTGGGAGGGGATCGCCGTGGCGATGCGCAAAGGCAAGTCGTTGCCGCCGATCTCGGTCTACCGGGTCGGTGACATGCATTTCGTTGAAGACGGACACCATCGGGTGTCGGTGGCACGCCAGATGGGTCTGGAAGTGATTGACGCCAACGTCACTGAAGTCACGACCGCGGTCAAAGCCGGTGAGTTCCGGATCTCCGACCTGACTCTCAAAAGCCAGGAGCGACTTTTCTTCGAGCGGGTGCCGCTGCCACCGTCAGGTCGGTCCCGGATCGAATTGAGGGAAGGCCGGATGTACGCGGAACTGGCCGAAAGCGTCGAGGCCTGGGGGTTCCGGGCGATGCAGGCGCACGGCCGGTTCATGTCCCGCTCCGAAGTGGCGAATCTCTGGTTCGGAGAGGAATATGACCCGGTGGTCGAGATGCTGCGGACCGCCGGGCTGCTTGGCGACGGAACCGAGACCGAGGCTTTCGTCGTGATCAGCTGCCTGCGCTGGACCCTGCTCAGCACCCACGACTGGAACGAACAGGTAATCGAGCGGGTTCGTGACGCCCTCGAGGCGGGAGAAGTAACCCGCTGAAGCTATTTGCCTTCGGATTCGCTGACGATACGTTTGCCCGAATCAGGGTCGAACAGCATTACCTTCTCCGGATCCAGCCACAGCTTTGCCGTGTTGCCACGCTCAATTTTCGATGCAGCGTCCAGGCGGGCAACCATCTGGCTGGTATCTCCACCCGAAAGTTCGGCCAGCCCGGAATCCGATGCTGCTTTCTCCACGGTTGCCGAGTCGTCGCCAGCGGTGAAATAGGCGAAGAGTTCCGAACCCATTGATTCGACCAGGTCGATTTCGGTTTCGAACCGGACGCCATCCGTTTCGTCGATCAGTTCGGCGTCTTCGAAGTCGCCAGGGCGGAGGCCGGCAATCACTTTGCGGTCGCTGCGATCGTCTCCGAGCGCTGCTTTCATTTCGTCATTGAGCGGGATTTCAACGAAGGGCAATTCGACGGAATCGCCGGAAACCGTTGCGGCAGTGAAATTCATCGAGGGAGATCCGATGAATCCGGCAACGAACAGATTGTCCGGTTCGTTGTAGAGCTCGGCGGGTGTGCCGACCTGCTGGAGTTCCCCGGCGCGCATTACGGCTACCCGGTCGCCGAGGGTCATCGCTTCGGTCTGGTCGTGGGTGACGTAGACAGTTGTTGTGCCGAGCCGCGACTGCAGTTTCGAGACTTCGGTTCGGGTCTGGACCCGCAATTTGGCGTCGAGATTGGAAAGTGGCTCGTCCATCAGGAAAGCTTTCGGGTCCCGCACGATTGCGCGACCCATCGCGACCCGCTGCCTCTGGCCACCGGAAAGGTTGGCCGGACGGCGATCCAGGTGTTCGGTCAAATCCAGGGTCTGGGCTGCCTCCTCCACCTTCTCGTCGATTTCTTTCTGGTCGACCTTCGCCAGCTTCAGGGCGAACCCCATGTTTTCGCGCACGCTCATGTGCGGGTAGAGGGCGTAGCTCTGGAAGACCATCGCGATGTCACGGTCTTTCGGGGCGAGGTCGTTCACGAGTTCGCCACCAATTTTCAGTTCGCCTTCGGTGATGTCTTCAAGGCCGGCGATCATGCTCAGGGCCGTCGATTTTCCGCAGCCGGACGGACCGACGAGGATCATGAATTCCCCATCCTTGATTTCGAGGCTCATCGATTTGACGGCCTCAAAGCCGTCGCCGTAGCGCTTGGTGACGTGGTCGAGAACGATGTCGGACATGGGGCTCCTTATCCCTTCACGGCGCCGGCGGTAAGACCGGCAACGATTCGGCGCTGGAAGAACAGAACGAAAATGATGATCGGGACGGTGACCAGCACGGCAGCCGCGGCGATGTTTCCGGTCGGCTGTGTGAACTGCGAATCACCGGTGAAAAAGGCGAGTGCGGCCGGCACCGTGCGGGACGCGTCAGATGAAGTCAGTGAGATCGCGAAGAGGAAGTCGTTCCAGGCGAAGATGAAAACCAGGATCGCTGCGGTGAACATGCCGGGAGCGGCGAGCGGGACAATCACTTTGCGGAACGCCTGGAACGGGGTGGCACCATCGACCTGGGCTGCCTGTTCGAGCTCCCAGGGGATCTCACGAAAGAACGCCACCAGGGTGTAGATCGCGAGCGGCAGGGAGAAAGTCAGGTACGGAATTATCAGGCCGGGATAGGTGTCATAAAGCCCCAGCGTCCTCCACATGTCGAACAGCGGTCCAACCGTGGAGATCGGCGGGAACATCGCGATTGCCAAGGCACCCGCCAGGATCAGGCGCCGGCCGGGAAACTCAAGCCGGGCGATCGCGTAAGCGGCGAAGCTGGCAAGCACGATCGAGATCACCGTGGTGATCGATGCGATCAGCAGCGAGTTGATCAGGGGCTTGATGAAAGGACTGTCGGAAATACCGCCGTCAAACAGCCCTTTGTAGTTCTCCAGTGAGAACTCAGTCGGGATGAAGCTCTGGTCGGTGATCGTCGCCGGGGTTTTGAGGGACAGTGAAATTATCCAGACCACCGGGATCAGGGCAAAAAGGCAGACGATCAGGAGCCCGATGCTCCAGAGGGTTCTTTCACGGGCGGTGTGCTGCATTTCAGGCCCGTTCCCCTTCTGGCTGGCGCGCCCCGAGGCCCTTGACGAAGATCAGGGCGATTATCAGGACCGCAATGAAGATCAGGACGGAAACGGCCGAGCCCAGCCCCAGGTTGAGCCGGGAGATCAGCTGGTTGTAACCGAGGATGGAAACCGACTCGGTGTTCTGCGCACCGGCAGTCATGATGAAGATCGTGTCGAAGATCCGGAAGGCATCCAGCGTGCGGAACAGCAGCGCGACCAGGATCGCCGGTTTCATCAGGGGCAGGGTGATCCGGGTGAATCGCTGCCAGGCATTGGCTCCGTCGACTTTGGCGGCGTCGTAGAGACCATCGTCAATCGTGGTCAACCCGGCCAGCAGCAGGAGAGCCATGAAAGGGGTGGTTTTCCAGACCTCGGCCATGATGATCACCGCAAAGGAACTGAAACGGCCGCCGAACCAGTCCATGTCGTCCGAGATCAGCGGCAGCTGATTGATGAATCCCGTGTCCGGCGCGAAAGCGAACTGCCACGAGAAGGCAGCCACCACGGTTACGATGCCGTAGGGGATCAGCACCGAGGTGCGGACCAGGCCGCGTCCGAATATCGCCCGGTGCATTATCAAGGCGATTGCCATCCCCAGCGCCAGCTCGATCGAAACCGAAATCACGCTCAGGAATACCGTGTTGAAAACGTCGGTCCACCAGAGGCTCGAGGTCAGGACGGCCGCGTAGTTGTCAAATCCGACGAAACCGCCTTCATTCGGGAAACGCAGATCGACCTGCTGGACCGACAGCACCAGCGCATAGCCGATCGGGTAGGCGGTCACCGCGAGCATCGCGATTGCGGCGGGAGCACAAAGCAGCCAGCCGAGCCGGCGCTCGGAACGGGTCCGGGCGCTCACAGCAGTCCTTTTCGTTTTACGCCACGCTCGACGTAGTCCTTCAGCTTTTCGTAAGCGGCACTGATGTCATCCGGGTCGATCGAGTCCGGGGGATGCAGGGCGGACTGGATCGCGAGGCTCACATCCTGGTAGGCGGGAGTGACCGGTCGCGGGCCGGCCGTTTCGATTGAGTTCTTGATCAGTTGCGAGAAACCGGGAAAGGCTTTCTTGACCACAGGATCGGTGTAGAGATTCGCCCGGGGTGGGGACAGGCCATCCAGCTCGGTTACGACCAGCTGCTGTTTGGGGGAGGTCAGGCATTTGATGGCCTGGCGGGCGAGCTCGGGCTTTTCCGAGTATTCGGAAACGGCGAGGTTGAAACCTCCGAGTGGCGGTTTGCTTTCTTTGTCCGCATCGATCCCCGGGTAGCGGGCGGCACCCATCTGTTTGGCTACATCCGGGGCATTTTCTTTGGCGCTGCCGTAAGCGAAGGTGTAGTTGACCATGAACGCCGACCCGCTTTCGAAACCGAGCCGGGCGCTGTCTTCGTCCGAGGTCGACAGGTTGGCGGGGGCGGCGCTGGACCTTGCGAGGCGCCCGATCGGTTTGATGCCGGCTTCGGTCGGACTCTGCGCCAGGTCGACCTCGTCGGGACCGGAAAGCACCCGGGTTCCGGCCGATTCGATCATCGCGTTGACCCAGGCCGTGTAGCCCTCGTAGCGGCTGCCCTGCACCTGGATCTTTCCTCCTTTGCCGCCTCCGATCTTTTCGGCCATGTCGATCATTTCGTCCCAGGTTTTCGGAACTTCCGGAACCAGGTCCTTGCGGTACCAGAGGAGCTGGGTGTTGGAACTGAGAGGTGCGCCGTAAAGCTTCTTTTCGAAAGTTGCCGATTCGACGACTGGTGGGAAAACGTTTTTCGTCACCTGCCGGGCGTCGGCACCTTGCCAGGGTTCGATCCAGCCAGCGTTGGCGAATTCGGCGGTCCAGACCACATCCATGCCGATGATGTCGATCGATGAATCTTCAGCCCCGAGACGACGGACCAGCTGTTCCCGTTGCTGGCTGGCATCCGATGGCAGAAGCTCGAGGTTGATGTCGTACTTGCCACCGGATTCCTTCGAGCAGGTTTCCGCGATCTTCTGGATTGACCCGCCGGGCTGGATCGCGATGAACCAGGTCAGCTCGTTGCGGCCGTTGTCGCTGCCACATCCCGCGAAGAAAACGAGGGAGAGGCCGACCAGTGCGACCGCAGCTCCGGCTCTTTTCCTGCCCCATGTCCCACGGTTGGACATGGATGCCATTTACCCGGGATCTCCGGATCAAAACAGGGTCAGCGAAAACGCTTGCGTGCTTTCTTGACGCACTTTTTCTGGCTCTTTTTGCCCTTGAGCTTTTTGCATTTGATGATCGCCGCTTTCTTGCGGGCGGCTTTGATGCATTTCCGGCGCTTCTTCTTCGATTTGATCTTCTTGCACTTCTTTATCGCCTTTTTCAGTTTGAAAAGGGGCTTGACAGGTACCGCTACCGGTTCTTTCACGGTTGGCCCCTGCCCGGTGAGGGTGAAGGCGGAATCAAAATCCCTGTCCAACGATGCGACCGCGAGCATGTAGACCTGTCCGGCGACGGGTGCAACCGCCAGGCGTCCGCCAACGGTCCCGTCCGGGCAGCCTTCGCTGGCCTGCGCGACCGGCTTCAGTTCGTTCAGGAGGGTCCCGGAGTAGACCGCCAGCTGGACCGGTTCGAGGGTCGAACAGGCCGAGAAGATCGCCGGTTCACCGGATGGCGCGGTCCAGCGGTACCAGACTGACGGCGACTGATCGCCGTAACCGAAGGTATGCGCAGGCTCGCCACTTTCGTAATCGGCATCCACGGTGGTGCCGGTAACCGAGACTGGCAGTTTCGAACCGATGTCAGTCGCATCCGCAAAGTCGTTGTTGCCGGGAACGTCAAGCGTGTGAATGTCAAGCGTGAACGGCCCGTAGTCGTTCGAAGATGTTCCTCCGGCGGCCGCAAGGTGATAGGTGGTGCCGGCAACCGCATCGAGAACGGCGTGACAATACGGGCCGTATGGCGGGGTCTCGATCGTGGCTTCGGTGAGGGCATTAACTGCGTTGCCGGTGTAGACCCCAAGGCGGCCTCCAAAAGTTTTGCCACACACCCGCACGGCGACCTTGCCGTTCTGCGGGGCGGTCCAGCGGTACCAGAGCGAATGCCTGGCGAGGCCGAAGCCACCGTGACCCGGTTCACCCGCTTCGGCAGTCGCGAAGTCATTGTCTCCGGCAACTATCACCGGCAGACCGGGGCCGACCGTGATCGCGTTCGCGAAATCATCGTTGGCTGGCGGCGGAGCACTTTTCAGCTTGAGGGTGAAGTTGAATTCACCCGAGATGTTCCCGCTTACTGCGAGCTTCAGGGGGACCCCGGCCGTCGCCTGGAAGTCGAGGATGCAGTTGGAGGTTTCGGAGGCCACCGGAACCAGGGTCGCCAGGGAGTTGCCGGTGTAGAGCGCGAGAATCCGATTCAGGGGCCCGACGTGAAAAACCACGTCGCAGAAATCGGCCCGGACCCGGCCAGTTGCCGGCGGTGTCCAGGCAAACCAGACTGAGCGCGATGAGGTTGGGCCCCCAAGCGCCCCCGGTTCTCCTGCCTCGTAGGTGGAGTCGATGGTTGAAGAAGCGGTCGAACTCGGCAAGGCGGATCCGATGGCAGTTGCCGCCGCGAAATTGTCGTTGGCCGGCGGGGCAAGCTGCCGTAGCCGGAAGTTGAAACTGCCCTGATCGGACCCGTAATCAACCTGGATTCTGTACTGCTGCCCGGAGACCGCAGGGAACCTCAGGTTGCACTCACCGGCCCTTTCCGCAACCAGAACGGTAGTTGCGACGGTTGCGCCCGTTCTGACCGCGATCCGTTCAGTCGGGTATTCGCCGCCGTCGAACCCGTTGTCACAAAGATCGACCACATTGATCCCGTTGGCCGGGGCGGTCCACCTGAACCAGATCGAACTTACGGGCTGATTGCCCGCGATGTTCGGCTCGCCGGCCTCGGCTGTAGCTTCGACAGTGGTTGCCGGAACGCTGACTGGAAGTGCCGGGCCCACGGTCTGGGCGTTGGCGAAATTGTCATTGACCGGAGGTGCGGCCGAAGCCGAAGTCACCGGAAGGGCAATGGCCGAGGCCATCACCGCGATTGCCGCAAGTGCCTTCAAACCGCCGAGTTTCATGTGCCCGCCCCCGTCTCAACAACCGGAATTATCCTGACTGTCCAGTAGTACCACAGATCAGGAAGGGTTGCGAGGATTTCTCAGTTGATCGGGAAATCGGAGCGGGCGGCCCTCAGCTCTTCGGCCAGCGACTTGGCGTCATACGGGCCGAGGTGTCTCTCGCCGCCGATGAAGAAGGTCGGGGTTCCGTGGGCTCCGCTTGCGTCAGCGCTGGCGACGTCCTGCTGGATGCGTTTCGCATTCAGGCTCTGTTCGACTTCTTCGACGTATCGGTCCACGTCGAGATCGAGGTTGCCGGCGTAGCCGATCAGGTCCTCGAGGTCAAGGTCACCCTGATGGGAGAAGAGCAGGTCGTGCATCTCCCAGAACTTGTCCTGGTTGCCGGCAGCTTCGGCTGCTTCGGCTGCCAGCTCGGCGTGAGGGTGAACGTCGATCAGGGTCAGGTGACGGAACACGTAGTTGAAGTCATCCCCGAGGTCTTCACGCAGTTCGTTGATCATCCCGGTGGCCCGTCCGCAGAACTCGCATTCGAAATCGCCGTATTCGACCAGGGTCATCGGCGCATCCTTGCGGCCGCGCACATGGTCGCGTTCGGGATCAACCGGCAAAGACAGCCTGGTTGGCAGGGAAGCACTGGTCTGCCCCCAGACCAACGCGGCGAACTTGAAGATCACCCAGCTCACGATCACGGCGAGCACCGCCGCGATCAACACGCCCACTTTGGCTTCCGCGACCAGCTTCTCGTCATCGAATGCGAGCTGGGCAATCAAAAGCGAAACGGTGAAACCGATTCCGGAAAGCGCGGCCCCGCCCACCACCTGGCTCTTTCCCACTCCCTGCGGCAGGGATCCCCATTTGAGGCTTAGTGATCCGAGGGCACCGATGCTGATGCCGATGGTTTTGCCGACCACCAGTCCGAGCACGATGCCCCAGGTCAGCGGGGATCGCATTGCCTCGCCCAGGACTCCGTCTCCCAGATCAACACCGGCGTTGGCGAGCGCGAACAGCGGCACGATCAGGTAACTGGTGATCGGGTGAAGCGCTGTCTGGAGTCTTTCGTTCGGGGAGACCGCGCGGTCGACGCTGCGCTGGGCCGACCTGGCCACTTCCGGCAAGGGTGACTGACGGAAGGCCCGGGCACTGGTCGCTGCCATTTCAACCTTTTTGCGGCTTGGCTGGTAGGCGATCACCAGCAACCCGGCCAGCATTCCGGCCAGGGTCGGATGGATTCCGGATTCATACGCGGCGAGCCACAGGGCGAACCCCAGCAGCAGGTAGGCCCAGCCCTGGTAGATCCGCAGGCGCGGCAGCATCGGGAAGGCCAACAGCAGGGCCACGGTGATGCCAAGCGCAAAGAAATTGAGCGGATCCGAGTAGAAGATCCCGATCACCGAAATCGCAACGATGTCGTCGACAATCGCCAGAGTCAGCAGGAATATCCGCAGCTGGGTCGAGATTCGCGGCCCGACTATCGCCAGGGCACCCAGCAGGAAAGCGGTGTCGGTCGCGATCACGATGCCCCAGCCGCCACCGGCGTCGGTGCCGTGGTTCAGCAGGACGTAGAGCAGGGCGGGCAGCAGCATCCCGCCGATGCCGGCGACCACCGGGATCACTACCCGGTGCCGGTCGGTCAGCTCCCCGACCGAGAGCTCACGCCGGACTTCCAGGCCGATCACGAAGAAGAACAGCGCCATCAGGCATTCGTCGATCCAGTGGCGCAGGTCCAGGCTGACTGACCAGTCGCCGAGATTGACCGCAAAGACCGTGTCCCACAGCGAATCGTAAGAGGCCGACCAGGGCGAATTCACCCAGATCATGGCGATCAGCGCAGCCGCCAGCAACAGGCCGGCGCTGCCCGTTTCGGTAGCTAGGTAATTGCGAAGCGGCCGCGCTGCCTGTGCCGCAAGGTCTCGCCTTGTTTCAGTCCTGTCCTTTTTGGCGGACAGCTTTTTCAAAAAGTCAGGCTTCGATCCTGTGGGGCAGCGATTCGAAAGCGGCCTTTGCTTCAGCCACCAGGATCTCCACCGAGCTTTCGCCGGCACTGGCCTTCACTTCGTTTCCTTCGACCCGGCCCAGCAGTTCGAGCTGTACTCCCTGGCCGCCAAGTTCCTCGATCGACTGGCGATCGCCGGCGAGTATGAATCCGCCCGGTCCTTCGCCGAAAAGCGCGTCTTCCTCGGAGCAGTCATGGAGGGCAATGACCGGAGCGAGATTCACGTCGCAACCGATACCCGAATCGAGGGCCATTTCGGAAAGCAGGGTGGTGATGCCACCATCGGAAACGTCCCGGGCAGTCCGGATGCGGCCGCTGCGAACGCCATCGCGAACCAGTTCGATCGCCGCTGCAACCGGGGCTATCTCCACGTCGGGCAATCCCTGGCCGAGCTGACCACGGGCTTTCTCGAGCTCGGAGCCGGCCAGTGACGGATTGAACGGGCCGACCAGTGCGATCCAGTCGCCGTCTTCCCAGCGCTGGCCACCGCTCCTGGCGGGGTCGGGAAGCTCCCCGACCATGCCGATCACGGGGGTCGGGTAGATCGGTCCGGAAGGTGTCTCGTTGTAAAGCGAAACGTTTCCGCCGACCACCGGCAGGCCCAGGGTTTCGCAGGCTTCGGTCAGGCCGAGCACCGACTGGCTGAGCTGCCAGGCGACGGTTGGTTTCTCCGGGTTGCCGAAATTGAGGCAGTTGGTGACACCAAGCGGCTCGGCACCGACACAGGCCAGGTTGGATGCGCATTCAAGGGTCGCTTCGATGGTTCCCTGGAAAGGTGCGCTGGCAACCCGACGGCCGTTGCCATCGATTGAGATCGCGATCGCCCGATCGGATTCAGGGATGTTGAGGACGGCGGCATCGGCAGCACCGGCGCGGTGGACGGTGCGTGACCCAACCACCGAGTCGTACTGGTCGTAGGCCCATTCCTTGGACGCGATTGATGATGCACCGAGCAGGCTCAGGGCGTTTTCACTCGGGCTTGCGCCCTCATCGAGGGTGACGTTGTTGCCGTAAATCCATTCCGAAGGTTCGGCTGGATCGAGGTCATAGAGCGGGCAGCCATCGACCAGCGCGTCGACAGCGATCTCGCCTTCGAGCTCACCGTTCTTGAGGATGCGGAAGTCACCGTTGTCGGTGACTTCACCGATCACCGCGGAGTCGGTCTGCCATTTGGTGCAGATCGCGAGAACGTCGTCAACCAGTTCGGGCGAAACCACGGCAAGCATGCGTTCCTGTGACTCGGAAACCATGATTTCGAATGGCTCCATGTCAGCTTCGCGAAGCGGAACCTTGCCGACGTCGATGTCGATTCCGGTGCCGCCAGCAGCCGCCATTTCGCCAGCCGATGAAGTCAGTCCCGCGGCACCAAGATCCTGCAGCGAAACCAGCAGGTCGTTGCCGAGCAGTTCCTGGCAGCACTCGAGGACCTTCGATTCCTCGAAAGGATCACCGATCTGGACGGTTGGCCTTTTGCTTGCGTCTCCCTCTTCGAGTTCGGCCGAAGCGAGCACCGAAGCACCGCCGATTCCGTCGCGTCCGGTTTTTGCTCCGAAAAGAACGACTTTGTTGCCGGTGCCGGCCGCAGCGGCACGGACCATTTCGTCGGTGCGCGCGATGCCGACGCACATTGCGTTCACCAGGCAGTTCTGCTCATAGGGCGGCTCGAAATAGATTTCGCCGCCGACCGTCGGGATGCCCATCGAGTTGCCGTAATGCCCGATGCCCCGGACCACTCCGTCAACCAGGTATCTGGTGCGTTCGGTTTCCAGCTCACCGAAACGAAGCGAGTCGAGGATGGCGATCGGCCGGGCGCCAAGCGCAATCACGTCACGCAGAATCCCGCCAACCCCGGTGGCCGCACCCTGGAAGGGTTCGACCGCACTCGGATGGTTGTGTGACTCGACTTTGAAGGCGATCGACCAGCCGTTGCCGATATCGACCGCGCCCGCGTTCTCGCCGGGACCCATCACCACTCGCGGACCTTCGCTCGGCAGCTTGCCAAGCAGTTTCTTTGAGTGTTTGTAGGCGCAATGCTCTGACCAGAGCAGGGAGAACATGGCGAGCTCAACTGCGTTCGGCTCACGGTCCATCTTCTGCTTGATCAGTTCGAATTCGTCGTCGGTCAGGCCGAGTTCGCGATGTTTGGCCATCAGACTGCGACTCCTGCCGGTCCGCGGAACAGTTTCAAACCATCGGTTGATCCGGTGAATGCTTCGACCGCGTGTTCGGGGTGTGGCATCAGGCCGAGCACGTTGCCCGCTTCGTTGGTCACTCCAGCGATGTCGTTCAGCGATCCGTTCGGGTTCTGGCCGGGGGCGTAACGGAACGCGACCTGATTGTTGTTTTCTATTTCTTCAAGCATTTCGGGTGGAGCGAAATAGCGTCCGGTCTGGTGTTTGAACGGGATCGAGATGCTTTCGCCGGTGGAAAGTCCGGAAAGCCAGGGGGAGCTCGATTCGCCGGTGATCAGGTCGCCCTGACGGCAGATGAAACGGGTGCTTTCATTGGTCAGCAGTGCTCCGGGGAGCAGACCGGCCTCGCAGAGGACCTGAAATCCGTTGCAGATGCCGAGAACCGGTCCGCCTGCGGCGGCGAAGTCGGCGACGGCGTTCATTGCCGGCGCGTTGCTTGCGATTGCGCCGACCCTCAGGTAGTCGCCGTAGGAGAAACCACCGGGAACGAGGATGCCATCGATCCCGCCCAGATCGGTTTCTTCGTGCCAGATCAGCCGGGGCTTGCCGCCAGCGAGTTCCAGCGCGTGCAGCGCGTCACGTTCGTCACAGGAACCGGGGAACTGCAGAACACCCCAGTTCACACGATCTCGATTTCGTAATCCTCGATGAGCGGGTTGGCCAGCAGCTTTTCGCAAAGCTCGTCCAACCGGTCAGCGTTCTCGGCCTGAAGTTCGACTATCCGTCCAACCCTCACGTGTTCGATGCCGGTGAACCCGAGGCCAGGCAGGGCGTACTCAACTGTTTTGCCCTGGGCATCGAGAATTCCCTCTTTCGGACGGATGAGGATACGGGCAGTGATCAAAGTGACTTTCCGGTGATGCGCTCGTACGCTTCGCTGTACTTCTCCTGGGTCTGGGCGACCACTTCATCGGGAAGTTCAGGGGCCGGCGGGTTGTGATCCCAGCCGGCAGCATTGGCCCAGTCGCGAACGAACTGCTTGTCGAAAGATGGCTGCGTCTTGCCCGGCTCGTACTGGTCGGCTGGCCAGTAGCGGCTTGAATCGGGGGTCAGGACCTCGTCCCCGAGCACGATTTCCGCGCCGGCATAGCTGCCGAACTCGAACTTGGTGTCGGCCAGGATGATCCCCTGTTCGGCTGCATGGTTGGCGCCGTATTCGTAAAGCTCGATCGATACCCGGCGGAGTTCTTCCATCAGGGCACGGTCACCGATGATCTCGGCAGCACGGTCGAAATCGATGTTTTCGTCGTGGTCACCCATTTCGGCTTTGGTCGCCGGGGTGAAAATCGGACGTGGCAACTTGTCTGATTCCTGAAGTCCTTCGGGCAGTCCGATCCCGCACACCGAGCCGGATTCCTGGTATTCCTTCCAGCCGGAACCGGACAGGTATCCCCGGACCACGCACTCGATCGGGTACATCTGGAGTTTGCGCACCCTGACCGCGCGACCTTCGACGCCCTCCGGGACTTCATTGGAGATGAAGTGGTTCGGAACGATCTCGGTCGTGTTCTCGAACCAGAAGTTCGACATCTGGGTCAGGACTTTCCCCTTGTCGGGAATCGCCGTCGGCATGATCACGTCATAGATGGAGATCCGGTCCGAAGCGACCAGCAGCAGATCGTCTTCGATTTCGTAAATCTCCCGGACCTTGCCGGATGAATGAAGTTTCAGGTCATCTATTGAGTTCGCCATTGTGGCAAGACTATATTTACGTCTCGCCCGCCGATTTCTCGTCCGGCCCGTTTCTGTGCGACTTTTTCTCGCTATTTCAGGAAAACGGGGCGCAGAACTCTCATTTTGCCGGGCGGTACATCAGCCAGACGGGCAGGACTTCGTCGACAACCAGCTTTTCAACGAGCTCGAAACCGAACTTTTCGTAGAAGCCGACGTTCTTTTCCCTCTGGGTTTCCAGAAAGGCCGGGACGCCGTCCTGATCGACCCTTTCCAGCCCCGGCTTCAGCAGGGCCGAGCCGTGGCCCGCGCCTTGCGATTCGGGTGAAACTGAAAGTACGGCCAGGTACCAGTGTGGCTCTTTCGGCCAGCGCTGCTTGATTTCGGCTTCGAACCGCGCTGCCTTGCCCATGTGGGGCAGTCCTTCCGGCAGGAACGGAAGTGACTCCGCCACCGCTTCGCGAAAATTCAGTTTTTTGGTCCCGGGAGGGAACCAGAACGCGCCGCCAGTTCCGTCGGCGGTTGTCCAGGCTGCGTTCCGGGGAACGAAGACGTGTTTGACCATGCTGCGGTGGTGCCGTTTGATCACTCTGGCCCGCGCCCTGTCCTTCGGCAGCAGCCACGTCCATATTTCGTTGTCGAGAAAGCCACGCGTGGCCGCATCCGCGGCCATCCGCGCCTCCGATTGTCCTACCGGTATTACCTCAGGCGGCAGGGGCCGGGTTCTCCTTCGCCCACTCGGCGATAGTCCCTGATCCGGAAATCACTTCACCGCCGTCGAGGACGAGAATCGGAACTTCTCTGGTGCCACTCAGCTTTTCGACTTCGGCGCGATCCTCTTTACGGCTGCGCCAGGTCCAGGGCATCATGCGGTAACCGCCAACCGTCTTGATTTCGTAAACGTGACCGGCTTCATCCAGCGCATTGCCTGCCTTCGCGCAGGGATGCATCAGGCCCGGTCCGGTCGTTCTGGTGCCACAGGTGTAGAGGATCATCAACTGATCGCTTCGAGTCGTTCGAAAACCTCGGGCAGATGGGTCAGGTAGGCGTTGTAATCGAAGATCACGTCGAGGTCGAGCTGCGGGGCTGCTTCACCGATTAGTTCCCGGAACGGGGTTCCTGTGTCGAATGCCGTCTGCGCCGCTTTCTGGGCGGTGCGGTAGGCGTCGTCCCGCGACATGCCGCTGTCGACCAGTGCCGTCAGGGCCCGCTGGCTGAACAGTGCACCGTGGGTCAATTCGAGGTTGGACCGCAGGCGGTCAACGTGAACGACGAGGTTCCCGGCGACCTGATTGGCGACGTAGTGCATGTAATCGAGCGTGATCGTTGCGTCCGGCAGGATCACCCGTTCGGCACCGGAGTGTGAAATGTCGCGCTCATGCCAGAGGGCGACGTTTTCCAGGGCCGTCTGTGAGTAGCCTCGCAGCAGCCTGGCGAGCCCGGTCAGCCGCTCGGTCGGGATCGGGTTGCGCTTGTGGGGCATCGCCGACGAACCTTTCTGCTGGCCGGTCGCGAAAGGTTCTTCCGCTTCCCGGACTTCGGTGCGCTGCAGGTGGCGGATTTCGGTGGCGAAACGCTCGATCCCGGCTCCGGCGATCGCGATCGCCGACAGGAAGTCCGCGTGCCGGTCACGCGGGATTACCTGGGTGGCGATCTCTTCTCGCTGAAGGCCGAGTGATTCCATTACCCGGCGTTCGATGGCCGGTGGCACTGACGCATAGGTCCCGACTGCTCCCGAGAGTTTGCCACGGGCGACCTGCTCGGCAGCGCGCTTGAGCCGTTCGAGGTTACGGTCGGCTTCGAAGGCGTAGCCGGCCATCCGCAGGCCAAAGGTGGTCGGTTCGGCGTGGACACCATGGGTGCGGCCGACGCAGAGGGTGTCGCGATGTTCGAGCGCGAGCTGGACCAGGTTGTCCCGGAAGGCGGTCGCACCTTCGATCAGGATCTCCCCGGCCCGGGTCAGCTGGGTGGCGACCGCGGTATCGAGAACATCGGAGGAAGTCAGGCCGTAATGGATCCAGCGGCCTTCTTCGCCGATTGACCCGGCGACGACGTCAACGAAGGCAGCGACGTCATGGTTGGTGATCTCTTCGCGGGCGTTCACCTCTTCAACAGTGAACGCAGCTTTCTCACGGCAGATCGCGGCGGCTTCGGCCGGGACTACCCCTTCGGCCGACCAGGCGTCGGTGGCGGCCAGCTCAACTGCCAGCCACCCTTCCATTTTCGCTTTCGGGGTCCAGACAGCGCCCATTTCCGGGCGCGTGTATCTCTCGATCATCAGATGCTCAGCATGCGTGCTGCGAGCACGCCGGCATTCTTGGCGCCATCGATCGCAACGCAGGCCACCGGGATGCCGGGCGGCATCTGGACGGCGGAAAGCAGGGCGTCGAGCCCACCGAGCGACTTGCCGAGAATCGGCACGCCGATCACCGGAAGGTCGGTGTGGGCGGCAGCGACACCGGGCAGCGCAGCGGACATTCCGGCACCGGCGATAATCACTTTGAGGCCACGCATACGGGCGTTGGTGCAGTAATCGGTGACCAGTTCGGGGTCACGATGGGCTGACATGACCCGGACTTCGTACTTGATGCCGGCTGCTTCGAGCGCGGCACCGGCGGGCTGCATCTTGGGCTTGTCGTTCTTTGAGCCCATGATGATGCCGACGAGCGGCTGTTCGACTTCGATTTCCTCGAAGAGTTCTTCGACGGAAGAAAGGGACTGCGGTTCTGTGGACTGGCTGGGTTCGCTCACGGGTATCTGTTCCTATCCGGCGCGCTCAACCGCTCGGCTGGCGATATCGCTGCGCATCTGTTTGCCATCAAAGTGGACGGCCTCAGCTGCATCGTAAGCCCGCTGGCGTGCCGTTGCTGCATCAGGGCCGAGTCCGGTGAGGTTGAGGACACGTCCACCGGCGGTGACGGTCTGCCCATCAACCTTCGCGGTGCCTGCATGAATCACTTCCGCAAGTTCCGCGGCGCGGTCCAGGCCTTCGATTACATCGCCTTTCGAAGACGATGCCGGGTAACCGGCCGAAGCGAGCACCACGGTCACTGCCCAGTCGTCGCTGAACTCAACCGGCACGCCTTCGAGGCCGCCGTGGTCACAGGCTGCGGTGAAGATTTCAACCAGGTCGGAGTTAAGCCGGGGAAGCACCGCCTGCGTTTCAGGATCGCCGAAACGGGTGTTGTATTCGAGCACTTTCGGGCCCCGGGCGGTCATCATCAGGCCGGCGTAGAGCACGCCGTGGAACGGATGGCCGCGGCGGGCCATCAGGTCAACTATCGGCTGGTGGACCTGGGCGCTGAGTCCGGCCAGTACTTCGTTGCTCACGGCAGGCACCGGCGAGTAGCTGCCCATGCCGCCGGTGTTCGGGCCGGCATCGCCATCGCCGATCCGTTTGTAGTCCTGGGCGGGGGTGAGGGCGATTGCGCGCTCGCCGTCGCAGATCGCGAGCAGGGAGAGCTCTTCACCTTCGAGGAATTCCTCGAGCACCACTTCGGTCCTGCCGAAACGCTGCTCGGTGAAAAAGATGTCGATCGCCTCGATCGCGTCGGCTTCGGTCTGGCAGATCAGCACGCCTTTGCCGGCCGCGAGACCGTCAGCTTTGAGGACTAGCGGATATGCGGCACCGGCGATTGCGGCGCGAGCCTCTTCGGCGTTGGTCAACACCTGGTAGCCGGCAGTGGGGATCCCGGCTTCTTCCATTGCCTGTTTGGCGTAGGTCTTGGAACCTTCGAGCCGGGCGGCTTCTTTGCCGGGGCCGAACGCCCGGATCCCGGCGGCGTTCAGGTCGTCGACCACCCCGACCACCAGTGGGGCTTCGGGGCCGACCGCCACCAGATCGATCCGGTGTTCGTTCGCTGCGGCCACGACCGCAGATGAATCGGCGGGGTCGAGGTCCGGCAGGCAGACGGCGTCGGCTGCGATTCCGGGGTTGCCCGGGGCGCAGAAAAGTTCGGGTGACTGAGGTGAGCGGGCGAGTGCTTTGACTATCGCGTGCTCTCGCCCGCCGCCACCCAGAATCAGTATTCGCACTGCGCCTCCCGGGTGCCTAGAGCAGCTCGGCCAGGCGTTCGGCGGAAAGTGCCGTCAGCGTCTGGCTGGTCATCGTGCCGCGCGAACCCATCTCGATCGAGACCTTGGCCATTACTTCTTCGGTCGGGGCTTCGATGATGGTGACGAAGTCGTACTGCCCGAGGGTCGTGTACTGGGCGACAACGGTGGCCCCTAGCGCTTCGACTTCACTGTTCACTTCAGAAACCCGGCTCGGGTTGTTCTTCAGGGTCCTGACACCCTCGCTGGTCAGGTTGGTGAGCATCACGTAGGTCGGCATCTGTTCCTCTCGAAAGTCGTCAACTATGGGGCGATATGTGGAAGGTATTGGACTACTGGTTCCGGCGCATGTATGATTCAA